>JACQZB010000047.1 GCA_016207925.1 Nitrospinota bacterium | reverse complement strand
TTGCGGGGCCAGAACGACGTGCAGGGCGCGTGCGACATGGGGGCGCTGCCACATGTATTCCCCGGTTATCAGCCGGTGGACGACCGCCAGACACGCGCCCGGTTCGAGGCGCGCTATGGCACGGCGCTGCCGCCCCACGTGGGGTTGAAAACCACGGAGTATTACGAAGCGGCGGAGACGGGCGAACTTAGAGCGCTCCTGGTCATGGCGATGGATCCCGCCGCCACCGACCCCAACCTGGCGCGCGCGCGCGCGGCGTATTCAAAGCTGGAATTCATGGCGGTGATGGAGATATTCATGACGGATACGGCCAAACTGGCCGACGTGGTTTTCCCCGCGGCAAGCTTCGCCGAAAAGGAGGGCACCTTCACCAACGCGGAGCGGCGCGTGCAATTGTTCGGCAAGATCATCGAACCCCTGAAGGGAACCCGTCCCGACTGGCGCATCCTGCTGGACTTGGCGGAACGAATGGGCGCGCCAATGCCGTTTGAGTCACCCGCGCGGATTTGGGACGAAGTGGCGGAGTTGACCCCGGCATTCGCAGGCATAAGCCACGAGCGGTTGGCGCGCGAGGGCGGTCTGTGCTGGCCATGCCCCGCGCCGGACCATCCGGGGACACCGGTGATGTATGAGGTCAACTTTCCCAACGGGCTGGCCCGCTTTTCCGCTCCGCCGGCAAGCGAACCGCATGAATCGCCGGATACGCAGTACCCCTTCACCTTGATTACAGGCAGAAGGCTGGCGCACTATAACAACGGCTCCATGACGCGCCGCTCCCGCGGCCTGATGCGCGTGTGCGCCGGTGAGACGCTGGACATTCATCCCAGCGACGCGCGAAAGCTGCGGCTGCGCGACGGCGGATGGGCCAGGGTGTCGTCGCGGCGTGGTTCGGTGGCGGCGCGGGTCAAGGTGACGGACGAAACGCTTGAAGGGCGCGTATTCATGTCGTTTCATTTTCCGCAAACGCCGGTGAACTTCCTCACCTCCGAGGCGGTGGACGCGGAGGCGGGCACGCCGGAATACAAAGTGACAGCGGTCCGCGTGGAGCGGATGAAGCACAAATAGAAGGAGAGCGGTATGAACGGTCTTGAAACCTATATCATGAAACAGGGAGCGGTGGTTGAGCATCTGGCCGCGGCGGCGGAGCAGATTCCGCCGGACAAGGCGACGTGGAGGCCATACCCCAAGGCGTTGCCGTGGATGGCGCTGATTGACCATACCAGCATCGGGCGCCGGATCATGGTGCTCAAAACACTCAAGGGGGAGCCGTTTGACTTCCCCGGCTGTTTCTTCGATCCGGCGAACCACTCCAAGTCGCCGCAAGAGGCCGCGCAGGCGCAACGCGAGTCCTGGGCCGCGCTCAAGTCGTTCCTGGAATCGCAGCCGGCGGATTTCGCCGCGCGGGAAGTCATGTTCACCAAGGGCCGGAAGATGAAGGCGGAACAGTTGCTATGGTTCGCGTATGAAGAAAACGTGCATCACCGGGGCCAGGCATGGATATACGCGCGCATGAACGGGCTTACGCCGCCGGCGATCTGGGGCACGGAGCGCCCGGACTGAGAAACAGGCAAATCCGGCTTTGCGGCCGGAAGGAGACTTATCATGGGTGATCCCACGTTCTCATTGCTCAATCCGGTCACATTCCTGCAAACCATCATGACGCAGTGCGTCCGGGCGGGGGAGGAGTGCGGGTGCGGATCGAACGCCTACCTGATGCAGATCGGGCTTTCGGCGGGAAGCTGCTTTGAGGCGGCCTACCGGGAGGAATTCGGGCTGGAGCGTCCGCTGACCCTTGAGGAATACACGGACCTTATCATCGCGATCAAGAACAAGATCGGCGGGGCCTTCTCCCGTTCCACCAGCGGGCCGGGATACGTGCGCGTGGTTAATACGCGCTGCCCATTCGGCGAGTCCATCCGGCAGGCGCCGGAGTTGTGCGCCATCACCTCAAGCGTGTTCGGCGGCATCGCGGCAAAGAACTTCGGCTACGCCAAGGTGACGCTCAACAAAAGCATCGGCGCCCGTGAGGAGGTGTGCGACGTGTGCGTGACCATTGACCGGCAGGCGGCGGAATCGCGGCCGGGCGAGGAATACCACTTTGAACGCGGCATGACGGTGAACAAGAAGAACGCCGCCAGCCTTAACGCCCGCATCCACGAACAGATGCGGAAGGTATGGACCCAGTCGGCGGCGAACGGCGGCCCGAAAGCCGAGCGGCTGGCGTATATCGTGGCGCAGTCGGAGGCGATGCGAAAGGCGCTGGAGATCATCGAGACCACCGCGCCCACCAAGGCCAGCATCCTCATCACCGGGGAAACGGGGGTGGGCAAGGAGTTGATCGCCCGCGCCGTGCACGCCATGAGCGGACGATGGAACAAGAACTTCATGGCGGTCAACTGCGGCGCGATCCCGGAGAACCTGATCGAAAGCGCGCTGTTCGGCCACGAGCGCGGCGCGTTCACCAACGCCTACGAGGTGCGCCAGGGATTTTTCGAGCGCGCGCAGGGGGGAACACTGTTCCTCGACGAGATTGATTCGCTGCCGCTCCACGCGCAGGTGCGCCTGCTGCGGGTGCTGCAGGAGGAGGAGTTCGAAAGGGTGGGCGGCAAGCAGACGCTTATGGCGGACGTGCGCGTGATCGCCGCGGGCAGCGAACGGCTGCGGCGGCTGGTGGAGCAGGGGGCGTTCCGGCGCGACCTGTACTACCGGCTCAACGTGGTGCCGATCCACATCCCGCCCCTTGCCGAGCGGCCGGAGGATATCCCCACGCTGGCCGAGCATATCCTGGCCAAACTGGCCAAACGCCACCAGAAGGGCGAAAAAATACTGGCGCCCGCCGCGCGCGCCGCCCTGTCGCTTCGTCCGTGGCCGGGGAATGTGCGTGAAATGGAGAATGTGCTGGAGCACGCCTACCTGTTCGCCAGGGGGCCAATCATCGAGGAGCTTGCGTTCCCCGATTTCGCCGAGAGCGCGCGCGAGGGCGCGGTTGACCTGCGGCGCATTGACCTTAGAAAGGCGAAAAAGCAGGCGGCGGACAAGGTGGAAACCATGGTGCTTGACGAGGCCCTGCGCCAGTTGCAAGGGAATGTGAAAGCGGTGGCGAAGCTGTTGAACATCACCCCGCGCGCAGTCCACCAGAAGCTTAACCAGCGCCGCATGGAAGCGGGGCATTACCGGGGCCGTCCGCCTCCTGCGCCCTAGCGCCGCCGCATTCCGCCGTTCAGCGTGTTTTTTTAACCGTTCCCTAACGGCGCCTTGCGTTACAATTGACGCATGATAAGGGCAGTTTTGCGCGCCGCGACGCTGGCGCTGTTCACCCTCGCGGCCTGCGCGGGAGCGCCCACGCAACCCACGCGCCATTTGACCTTCTTGAGCCTGAACGACGTCTATGAGCTTGGCGCCGCGGACGGGAAGGGGGGCTTTGCGCGCCTTAAAACCATGGTGGATGGCGTCCGCCGCCAAAACCCCCATGCGGTCCTCACCGTCAGCGGTGATTTCGTGTCGCCTTCGATGATGTCCAGC
>JACQZB010000046.1 GCA_016207925.1 Nitrospinota bacterium | reverse complement strand
TCCTCCGGCGTGAACAAGGCGATCAGCGGGTTGACCTGTGGGACTACGTACCACTTCCAGGTGGTTGGTGTGAACGGAACGGGTACCACCAACGGCGCTGACGCCACCTTCAGCGCCAGCGCCTGCGACGCGCCCGCGCCATCTCCGTCGCCCTCTCCTTCGCCTGAACCAACACCGGAACCCACGCCGGATGATAACGGCGGCGATGGCGGCACAGGCGGTACGGTGACCCCGCCCAACCCGGATACCAATGGCGGCGACCCCGTTCCGCCCGCCGTGACGGATAACGGTGCGCCCACGCCACCCGCGGCCAACCAGCCGCCCGACGGCGCCACCACGGAGAGCGTGGTGGTGACCTTCGAGTGGGAAATGCCGGAGGATAGCCACCTGGTGATGAGTTACCTGTATGTGTGCGCCGATAGCGGTTTCGCGGGGTGCGAGACGCCGGCGGCCTCCTACGGCGGCGGCGCGGCGCGCGTGTTGGGCCGCGCGGCCTACGGGTTCGGCGGCGTTGTTTTGGCGATGTTCGGGTTGTTGGGCTGGCGGCGAAGTGGCAGGGGCGGCCTGTTCATGGCGGTGTTGTCCGCCGCGTCGCTGGCGATGGCGCTGACGTTGGCCGCGTGCGGGCCGTCATCGTCCACGACGGCCGCGGCGCCCACCCAAACGGCCAGCGCCACGCTGACGTTGCAACCGGGCGCCACCTATTACTGGAAGGTGATGGACCTGTACGCGGACGGCGGTGTGATGGCGAGCGAGACGCGCCGATTCACCACCCCGGCGCAATAGACGCGGCGGAATGTTTCCCTCGCCCCTTGCGGGAGAGGGAAAGCGCCGAACGAAGATGAGGCGTAGGGTGAGGGGTTATTGAATCCCCCTCACCCGGCGTTGGGGCGCCACCCTCTCCCGCGAGGGGAGAGGGGTAAAGATGCGGCGGCGCGGCGTTTTGTAGGGGCGGCCCCCCGTGGCCGCCCGGCATGGAACCGTGGTCAGGCGACCACGGGGAAGCGGTAGGGACGGAGCTTGCCCTGCCCGCGTTGGTAGGGGCGCGGCGCGCGTGCCCTCTTGTAGGGGCGATTCATGAATCGCCCTCCGGTTGGTAGGGGCGCTACCCCCGCTGGCGGCCGGAGCCGGAGTAAAAAGAGCGCTCCGCCGTGATATGGCCGAGGGCGCGTTCTATTTCGTCCGCCAGCAGGTCCAGCCCCACGCCCCGCGCGGCGCTGATGGCGATGGCGCCGTGGCGTACCGCCTCGTTGGCGGCCCGTTCGGCGTCCATCAGGTCAATCTTGTTGAACACCAGGCGGCGCGGGATACGGTCCAACTCCAGCGAGCGCAGCACCGACTCCACCGTGCGGATGGCCCCCTCGAAATCCGGGGCGGAGACGTCCACCAGATGCAGCAACAGGTCAGCGTCAGCCAGTTCCTCCAGCGTGGATCGGAAAGCGTCCAGCAAATCTTCCGGCAGGTCGCGGATGAATCCTACCGTGTCGGAAAGCACCACGTTGAGCGGGCGTGGATGGCGGATACGGCGCGAGGCGGGATCCAGCGTGGCGAACAGTTTATGCTCCACCAACGCATCGCTGCCGGTGAGCGCGTTGAGTAAGGTGGACTTGCCCGCGTTGGTGTAGCCGATCACCGCCACCTGCGGCACGCCGGAGCGCTTGCGAGACTGTCGGCGCTGGGAGCGGCCATGCCCCAGGTTTTCGAGCCGGTGGCGGATGTGGGTGATGCGGTCCTTGATCGTCCGGCGGGCCACCTCCATGGCGGTTTCGCCGGGACCGCGCATACCGATGCCGCCCCGGATGCGGCTTAATGCGTCGTCCTTCGAGCTGATGCGCGGCAACTGGTAACGCAGCCGGGCCAGTTCCACCCGCAGCTTGCCGTCGCTGGAAAAGGCGCGCCGCGCGAAAATGCGCAGGATAAGCTGCGTACGGTCCATCACCTTCATGTCGGTGAACGCGCTGATCCATTTCTGCTGGCCCGGCGTAAGTTCGCCGTCGAACAAAAGCAGGTCGGCCTGCAACGACATGGCGCGGATCAAAAGCTCCTTTATCCTGCCTGACCCCGTCACGCTTTGCGGATGCGGATCGCCCCGGTAAATGGCCGTGTCTATCGGCTCGATCATTTCCGTGCGGGCCAGTTCCGCCAGTTCCGCCATGCGCGCATCCACCTCGCGCGGCGGCAGTTGCGAAACACACACCAAGATGCCGCGCTCCCCGGCGCTTTCCCGCGCCACGCGGCCCTGACGGCCCAGTTCCGCCTCCAGCCCCTCCACGATCTCCAAAAAGCGCGTCTCCAGCCGGGCGAAGGGCACTGGGTCAAGCGTCACCCACGCCGGGGACGCCTCACGCCCGGTATTGATATGCGCCTGATAGATAGTCCGTGGCGCGCCGTCCGGCCCCACGCCCAAAGCCGCCACCATATCCAGCCGCAAAAGCGCCAAGTCGGTCAGGTCGTCGCGGGAAAGCGGCTCATTTTTCAAATGGGTATGGATCAGGCGCAACCCGCGCAGACGCCCCTCGCCCGCGCGGTGGCGGCTTAAATCGGGAATGAACAGGCCGGCAGCTTCGCCCAGTATCACGAACTCCACCCGCCCGCGCCGGTCCAGCATCACGCCCACCTGCCGCCCGATTTCCGCCGAAATCTGGCACAGCGTGGCGCCCAACTCCGGCGACACGACGGTATCCGGCGGGCACCGGCGGCGGTAGAGCCTTTCCAGCGCCCTGATCTGCGAGGGCTTAAGCCCGGTGGTGGATCCGTAAACGTGTTTTATGCGATCGCTCCCTCGTGGTGAATCAGAACGATTCGATCACCAATGACAAAATGGTTTCCGCCGCCTTGCGCGACGCTTCCACCGAGGCCGCGGCGCGTTGGCTCTCCGATTCAGACACCGAAGCGTCCACGTCATACTGCCAGGTGGTCTGCACCCTTTGCCGGGTGAGCTTGCGCCCGTCCGGTTCGGACGTGTGGGCGACGTCCACGGCAAGGTCCACAGCGTACTGGATGACTTTCTTGTCCCCGTCATACGCCAGGGGCCGTAGCGTGTAGGCCACAATCGCCCCGCGCAGCGTGGAATCCGGCGCCGTTTCGACCACCTTGAGCCTGCCGTCGCGGATAAACTCGTCGCGCAATACGCGGGTGAACACGGTATCCAGCTCCGGCTCGCCAGTGCGGTTCTCGAACAGCGGGATGCTGACCGTGCGGATGTCCGGGGGCAGGGAGCTTCCCTTGCCCACCAAGGCGTAGCCGCATCCGCCAAGAAAGGCGATGGCGGCGGCCAAGGGCAGGAATTTACGTAAGGCGGAACGCGCTTCCTTCATCAAGGAAATTATAGCACGAACGCTTCAGGCGCTCCGCCGCCAATCAAGGGCAAGCTGGCGCCCCTTTTCGACAAGAAACGCGTCCAGCGCTTTTTTAAGGTGATCCGCCCCCATCGTCACGTCAATGGTGTCGGCGGCCAACTGCTCCTGGTAGCGCAAAAAATCCTCCGCCTTGAAATCGCGGGTCAGCATCAACATACCCGTGTTGCGCTCGCGCCGCAGATGTTCGCGCATCCTGACAAGCTGCGCCGAACGGGTTGGCGAGCCGCGCGAGGCGTCGGCGTTGACCAGGATCAGCCGGAACGTATCCGCCATGAAATCGGGGTCGGCCATATAGTTAAGGTGGCACACGCAGACATGGGGATACGCGGACAGGACGCCCTCCAGGTCGCTGGCGAATTTTTCGTCATCGAAGGAGACAACGGCGATGTAAACGTCTTCCACCGGAATTGAGGAGCCGTCCACGCGAGATACGCCCCCTGCCGTGATTTCGTTTTGTAGAATATATACGCCCTTGGCAGGAAAATTAAAAGGGACAATTGTCCGCATCCGGCGAATCCGCAAGCCCCTCAAGATACGCCGCGAAAGGGCATTGGGCGCAAGCGGCGGCCCGGGGCAAACAAAAATCGTTGTATATCTGGATCATGCCCTCTTGCCGGGCGGCGCGTACCTCGGTGCGGGGTAGTTTAAGGTTGTTAAAATAATTTTTTGAAAAAAATTCTTCCGCCCCGCTTGGGCCGCGCGGCGGCAGCGCATGGTACAGAGCGCGCAGCTTTTGTTCAAACTCCGGTTGACTTTGCCCCTCGCCCAGAAACAGCGGTATCACCGCGTTGACAAGAATCAATCCGGCCCGCTCCGGCCCCGCCAGCGCGCGCGGGCGGGCAAGGCGCCTGCCCCCGAAAATGTAACGCCGCGCCCAATAGTGCTCCGCCGCGGGCTCGAACATGGCGGCCACGCCATCAAGCCAGGCGCTCCGCGCGCGCCGGTCATCCCGCGCCGGAAACGTATCCACCAGCCGCGTGAAAAGGATCGCCATGTCCGTGTCGGCGAACCGGGCGAGAAACGCTGCCAGCGCGGCGATACGGCCCATGGGGAAATTGGCGGGCCGCGTGCCCGCCATGCGCCAGTCCTCCCTGCCCATCGCGGGCGCAAGCCCCGTTTCCCCCTGTACGCGCTCCCATGATTGCAGCAATGCGGATATATGCTTTTCGTCTTCCGGCCCGCCGTCCGGCACGGTTGAGGGCATCAGGCCGGCCACGCCAAACAGCGCGGCCTCCATGAACAGCGCCCGGCGCGGCTGATCCGCTAGAAGCGCCGCCGCGCGCAGTTTTGAAAGCGGGGCCGCCCTGGCCAAAGCGGCGAACTGGTTCTTGAACGCCACCAGCCCCAGCGATTGCGCGATCGCCCGGTACCATGCCTCGCCGGGTTCAACGCCCTGCGACTCTTCCGCGCGCCGCTGGGCCTTCAACCGCGCGCGGGCGTCCGCGGCGGCGTCGAGAATCCCCAAGGCGCGCTCCAGCCCTATGGCTCCCGCCGCGGCGCCGCATCGTCCCTGGCGCCTGTCCTTAAGGGCGGTCAACGGCGGCGGCAGCGGATCGGCCCCGCGAAGCCGGTGAACCTGCGCCGCCAGAGCGACGCCCAACTCCAATTCTATCAACGGCGCCCCCTTGCTGGTGGTAAAAGGGGCGTGGCTCGCGTCGCAATACAGAGTCACGTGCAACCGGGTATTGTCGTAGGCGGGGTCAAGGTGATGCCCGTGCCGCGTCCAGTCCGAGGCGCGCACGTGCGCTTCCACGTCGCCGGTTTGCGCCGGCCCGCCGTCGTAGGAGAATCGCGCGCCCTTGAAATCCGGCCCCGGCCCGCCGGAAAGCCAGCCGGGAAAGCTTATAGTCAGCGGCCTTCCCTTCACGTCACGGATGGGGTTGTCGCCCCAGGGGCGCTCCAGCCACAGGGCCAGCACCACGTTCTCGCGCTCGCGCCGTAGCGGTTGCGCGCCGTATTTCTCTATCAGGTCGCGCGCCAGCGGCAGAATAGGCTCCGTCGCCTCCAGGTACGCGCGAGAGAACATGCGCTCACCCCTCTCCGGCGGAGGGCTTGAGCAACAGCAACCACAACTCGCCTGAGTGTTTCATCACTCCCGCCGCGGCGCCCGCCTCCGGCCCCATGCCGAAAAACAGATCCACCCGGCCCGCCCCCTTTATCGCCGCGCCCTGATCATGGTTGAACACGAACCGGCCCGACTTGCGGAACTCTACCGCCGGGCCGTTGACCGCGGGAGTTTCCACCGACAAAAACGCCAGCGCGCCGGGCGGAAAATAGCGATAGTCGAGAGCCACGGAGCGCCCCGGAACCAATTTAACCCCGGTGGCGCCGAAAGGGCCTTCATCCATCAGCCGGAAAAACACATAACTGGGATTATGGTTCAACACGCGGGCCACCTCGCCGGGATTTTCTTTCGCCCATTGCCGGATGGCGTCCAGCGACATGGCCTCGCGGGTGACACTCCCTTCCTCTATAAGCAGCTTGCCGATGGACCGGTACTCACGCCCGTTGGCCCCCGCAAAGTTGAGGTAGGCGGTGGCGCCATCCTCGAACCGCGCCATGCCGGAGCCTTGCACATGGAGCATGAACGCCTCCACCGGATCGCTGACCCACGCGACTTCCAGCCCACGGCCAGCCAACGCGCCGCCTTCGTCAATCTCCTGCCGGCTGTGATAGGGTACCAGCCACCCCTCCTTGACGCGGCCGGTGATCCGTTTGCCCGCAAGCTCGCTGGAAAAAGCGCCCAGGTCAACGCGCACCAGGTCGCCCGGCGGAGCGTACAGCGGCCAGCGGTAGGTTTCATCCCTCTGGCGGCGGGCGTCAAGGACGGGCTGGTAGTAGCCGGTGACAAGAACGCCGCCTTCACCGCCCGCCCGGTAGAAGTCAAATTCGTCGAGGATCATCCGGCGCTGGGCTTCGGGATCGCTCGTTAACCTCATGATGGCAATGAAACGTTCAACGGAGCGTTTCATCTCCGCCACGGTCACTTCGCGGCCGCCGTATTTTACGGTTTTGGCGGGATCGAGTTTGCCCAGATACTCAATGGTGGCCTGGGCAGCCTTGGGGAGGATGAAAATGTCCCTTACCTCCTCCCAGCCGCCGGTGAAGCGTTCCACGCGCTCCATGGCGGGACGCTCCTCCACGGCGGGCGGCGGGGTGACGCAGCCCGCAAGCGCCAGCGCCAGCGCCGCGCTAGAAAAAGCGGACTTCCACATGGTCGCCCGCCTTCAACCCGAACAGGCGCGCCGCGCTGCCGCCCCGGACAAACAACTCGATGGCGCCGCCGCTGGAGAATGTGGCCCACAACGAGGTGCTGTCCGGCGCGTCGCTGTACGTTTTCACCATACCGGGCGCCGTCACGCTCCCCACGATAATCTCCAACCCGTCGTCCGGTTCCAGTTCGCGCTCCATTTGTTCCACCAACTCACGCGAGATATTGGTGATGGCGTTGCCGAAGTGGTCGGTGTGGACCACCTCGCCCTCGATAAGGTTGCCGGCGGAACGCATGGCGTGGGTCTGCGCGAGCCGCTCCGGCCCCGCCACCGGGGGGCCGAACGCCTCCAGCGGAACCCCGCCCCTGGAAAGCCACGCCGCGGCGGGGGCGAACACGTCGCGCCCATGAAACGTGCCGGAGATTTCATGCAGCGACAATTCGGGATTGGCGATTTCGTCGGCGCGCCACTTTCCCGCGCGCGCTATTACCAGCGTCAATATCCCGTTGTCCGGCCCGACAAAGAATTGCCCGTCCGCCTCCAGCGCCAGCGCCTTGCGTTGCGTCCCCACGCCGGGATCCACCACCGCCAGGTGGATCGCGCCTTCCGGGAACCATGGCGCCGCATAGGCCAGCGCGAACGCGGCCTGGCGTATGTTCCGCGCCTCGACGCCGTGGGTAAGATCAACGAAGGTGATCGCGCGGTTGATCCCCAGCATTACGCCTTTCATCACCCCCACATAGGGTTCGGCGTAACCGAAATCCGTGGTGAGCGTGACGATCGCCATGCGCCGTTACGGGGCGTCCGCCAGGCGCCCGCGTCCCGCGCCGTCGAGGACGGCGCGGGCAAGCCGCCCCTTCAGTTCCTCGCCGCCCTCGAACAGGACGGGGATGTAGTTGTCGGTGAAACCCTTCAATAAGCCCGTCGCCTCATCGCGGGTGGTTTCCACCAGCACGTCCATGACGCGCCCCGCATGGCGCGCCGCAAAGGCCGTCCGCTTGGCGGCTCCAAACGCCTTGAGAATGGCGGCACGGCGGCGCGATTCGTCCTTCGCGGGCGCGTCCGTAAACGCCGCCGCCTCCGTGCCGGGCCGGCGCGAATAAGGGAATACAT
>JACQZB010000045.1 GCA_016207925.1 Nitrospinota bacterium | reverse complement strand
ACACCGCCCGCGCCGCGTCGTCCACGGACTTGAACGCGGCCAGCGCCGTTTGGGTGGACTCCGGTTTGGGCAGCAGGCGCAGGCGGATGTTGGTGATGACGCCCAAGGTGCCTTCGGAACCCACCAGCAGCCGCGTCAGATCGTACCCCACGGCGCTTTTCACCGTGTTGGCGCCGGTACGGATGATCTCGCCTGTAGGCAGAACCGCCTCGAGCGCAAGCACATAATCTTTTGTCACCCCGTACTTCACCGCGCGCGGACCGCCCGCGCCGGTGGCCACGTTGCCGCCGATGGTGGAGACTTTCAACGACGCCGGATCGGGTGGATAAAAAAAGCCAAGCCGCTCCACCGCGCGCTGCAATTCATTATTGACCACCCCCGGCTCCACCAGCGCGGTGAGGTTATCCGGATCAATCTCCAGCATCCGGTTCATTTTCGCCATCACCAGCGCTACGCCGCGCCGCGCCGGAATCGAGGCGCCCGTAAAGCCAGTACCCGAGCCACGGGCCGTGACGGGGAAACGATGAGTATTGGCGAGCTTGAGCAGTTCGCTTACCTGTTCCGCTGAGGTGGCGAACGCGACCAACTCCGGCGCCGTTTCCATCCCCGTGGCGTCGAAGGAGTAGGCCAGCAGATCTTCGGGCGCGTCCGACACATCCCCTGGAGGGAACAGCGAGGTAACCTGGTGTTTGATAGCCGGTGTGATCATGCGGATATTACACCCCGCCCGCCCGCTGGTGTAAAGGGATATGACGGCGCGCAGATACGGCGCCGTTACGGTATCAACGGCTTGATGCCTTCGATGCGCTTAAAGTCCTTTTCATCGAAGGTGTAAACGGCGTCTAGCCCCTCCTCCAACGCCCAATGGGCAAGCGCGGCATCCGCGAATTTAACGTTGCGCAAGGCGTAATCCCGCAAGGCCGCGCGCCAGGCCGGGGCGCGCTCCACGCGGACTCCGGGGCTGTTGATAAGGGCTTCCACGATTTGAGCCACCTTGGCGCGCGGCGCGCGATAGGCTTTTTCAAGCACCCATACGGTTTCCAGAATGGTCACGGGCGGAAGATAAAGGGTCAGCGATCCCGCCGCCGCATCCTTGAACAGCGCTTCCGCCGTCCGCCGCTTACGCTCATCATCCCCGGTGAGCAGGCGGATGATAACGCTGGTATCAACGGCGGCTTTTCGCGCGCTCACGCGCAACCTCACGCATCGCCGCTTCCCGCGCGCGGTCCGGGGCCAGGCCGCGCGAGGGTATCGTCCCCGCGAAATCGAGGATGGTGGATCCCTTGCGCAGTTGAACGCCGCGCCCCGTTTCCTCGATAAGCAGGGTGTCGCCCGGTTTGAGCTTCAGCCGCCTGCGCATTCGCGCGGGCAACGTGATCTGGCCTTTGGAAGAAATTATCACCGCATCCGACATGATGCAATCCTCCGGCAGATTCGGAAAATCCAACAATTCGTAACCATCATACCACGGGGCGGGCGCCGCCATGCAGGACGTTGATGATGTCCGCCGCCAGCGCGTTGGCGAAGTCGCGCACATGGTCAATCTTTTCCCGGGGCTGATCGAAACGCGATCCTCCACGCCGATCTGGACGGTTACGGGCAGCTTTATCTGGCGCGCGCGCTCGGCATAGTAGCGCTGCTGGTCGTAGGACCGGGTGATTTTATGCGCGCCCGCCGCGTCGAGAATCACCGCCGCCTCCTATTTGCGAAAATCAATGAACGTGGCATAGGCCGCCTTGCCGCCCTTGCCGTAGCCGGACACCGCGCGCCATGTCAGCGCCAGGCCCGTCAGCGAGCCTTTAGCCTCGCGCGCCGCCTCGGCGAGCAGCGCCTCCACCGCCGCGTCGTCCTCCAGTATCCCGCGGATCAGCGCGGCGAGTTCCTCCTTGCGCGCGGCGCCCTCGGCGTTGAGCCAGCGCTGCGCCTCGTCCGGCCCCGCCAGCGCGGCCAGCGCGCGGTCGCCCGCCTCGATGTCGCGCATCAGCGCCACGCGCGCGGCGAACAGCTCCATCAAGGCCGCCACATCCAACTCCGCGCGCGCCATGAGCGCCCGGCGCGCCTGTCCGGCCATGGAGGCCAGGATTTCGTAACGCCCGCGCTGGGCCTCCAGCGCCCGCTCAATATCCTTCATTCCCTTCATGCCACCAGATCCACGGCGCCCGGTCCGCCCTGTGTTGTCTTGGAGGGGTTCACCCCCGTGGTGGCGGCCAGCAGGCGCGCCACCTCGTCGGGTTTGTCCTTGTAGCGGTTGATGATTTCCAGTTGATACTCGATCATGCCATTGGGGATGCCCGTGGCGTGGTCAATGGTTTTTCGCAGGCGGGTCCCCACGCCGTCCGTCTCCGCGTTAAACACATCATAGACTCCGCCCGGACTGGATTCAATCGCGCGCGCCAGGGTGGCCTTGTCGAGCGTCAGCGTAAAATCGTTTTGCGTGGAAACGCCCACCCTTGAGAGATCGCCGAAAAGCCCTGGCTCGCCCCCCGCCGCATTCACCAACTCCGCCCGCGACAATGGCCCCAGCATATTCTCCAATGCGGCGATGTCTATTCCCTTCGATGAGTACTCCGCGGCGCGCGCCCCGATATCCGCCAGCGACCGCGGCGGCTCCGGGCGCGACGCCACCGGCCCCATTGAGTCCCGCGCCAATGCAATGACCAAATCCTGCGCGCGGACGTTGTTCTTCGGCTGCGTGTGGTTCACCTCGCGCGCGTTGAGCGTCCGGATGGCGCCGTTATAGGCGTCCACGAACGCCGAAACCTTTTCCACCGGCCCGGACGCATCGTTGGCCACGTTTACCGCCACCTCGCGCTCCGTTACCGCCTTGAGCGTCAACGTGATTCCTTCGATAACGCCTGAAATTTCGTTGAAATCCGCCTGTTTCGCCGCGCCATCCAGCGTGTAGCGCGCCGTTTGCGGATCCATGTTGTAATCAGGCTCGTCCATCGCCGTTTTCATCACCGTCACATTGTCCTGCCCGCGCTTGAGGAATCCCAACGTTTCAAGAATTCCATCGGGATCCTTCAGCGAAAGATACGAACTGGCCCCGCGAAGGTTCTTGATGATAAGCCGGTTGTCCCTTATGGACGCCGCCGCGCGCGTGGCGGCGGTTCCGCCATCCAGTGATTTGGAATCATTTATGTCTTCGCCGGTGTTGATCTGCCCGTCGCCGTTGATGTCCTCAAAGTAATTGAACGAGGGCAAATAGCCCGACGCGCCCGCGTACACCGCGGGGGAAAAATAGTGGTCCAGCGACCCGTTGCCGTTGGCGTCCTCCGTATTAATGTCCAGTTTCCCGTTTTTATTGGTGTCCTCGCCGTAATTGATCCGGTCGCGGATGTCCGCCAGCGAGTCGGACGCCGATACGGCGATGGCGTAGCCGTTGACCTTCACCGTACCGGTTAGTCCTAGCGCCGCGTGGCTGTCCGCCTGCTCAGTGGAGGCGAGTTCGTGCTGGCGGGCAAGCCTTGTCACTGTGATGGTATGCGATCCCGTGGCGGCGCCCGATGAAGCCACGGCAGTCACCTTGGCCGGATCGGTGGACGAGGCCACGCGAGGGTTCAATGAATCCGGCGAGGCCAGATCGTCCAGCGCCGACCCCAGCGCTCCGAGGTTTTGACGGACCGCGGCGAAAAAATCGCTTTGGCCCGACAGGCTGCGCGTGTTCTTGATGGCCAGATTCCGCTCCGCCATGGGCGTGAACTTTTCGCCCTCCAGGTCCGCCAGCGTCTGCTGGACACGGTAGGCGCTGGCGGCGTCGCCCCGCTGGTCGATGTGGGGCAAACCCCGCCGGTTATAAAACACCGCCTCGGCCACCGCGTCGCGCATCGAACGCGCCGATTCAATGCCCGTATCAGCGGTGGCCGACCAGTAACTGGCCGATCCTTTACTTTCAGGCGCGGCTAAGGGCAAGGCACGGCCCACATCGGCCGTGGCTGACCAATAGCTGGCGATGCTGTCACGTATCATGACATCGCGCCTTTCATTTATATTTAATCGCCGCCCGCTAAAGTTAAGTTTTTCCGCTCCGATAACGTAGCTGGGGTAATAGACCCCTTGCCCATCCTGGGTATGGTTCTGGCGCCGCAAGTTTATGTTTATGCTGATAAACCGCAAGCGGGGGAGGACGCGCCCCGTCCCTTGGGCGCACACACCCTAACAGTCATATCGGCGAAAAACTTGATTACTTTAGGGGTAAGATGAAAATAGCTTAAAAAATTATGGCGCTACGCAATGTATTGATAATATATGATTTATGTAGGGATTAGCTTATCTCGTCATTGCGGGGAACGAAGCGGCGAAGCGATCTCAAACTCGAGATCGCTTCGCTTCGCTCGCAATGACCGCCTATGGAGTGTTCAAGGATTACACAATGTAAATAATGCGTCTTACGTCAACTTTACCAATGCGGCTATAAGCGCCGCCTGCGCGACCAGCATACCCGCAACCCAGCGAATGATGTACGATTTGAGGTTCGCTTCCAATTCTTTTACATCCTGCTTCGTCGCAAGTTTTTCATCCACAATTCTCGCCAATGCCCTTGCTTGAACCTCGGCTTGTTTGTCGGTGAAGCCGGCGGCTTTTAGCTCATTGGCGTATTCCAAGGTGTCCAGTACGATGCTCAGACGCGTGTATCCCGATCATGG
>JACQZB010000044.1:11335-23979 GCA_016207925.1 Nitrospinota bacterium | reverse complement strand
GCGAACGGGGCCGCGGAATTCGACGTGGTATCCAACCCGGAATTCTTGCGGGAAGGCTCGGCCATCGCCGACGCGCTGAACCCCGACCGGGTGGTGATCGGGGCGCCGTCGAAGAAGGTGGCGCTCAAACTGATGGAACTGTACGCCACGCTGGGCGCGCCCATTCTGGTGACCGATGTGGCGTCGGCGGAGTTGATCAAGTACGCTTCCAACGCCTTTCTGGCGGCGAAGATTTCGTTCATCAACGCCATCGCCAACCTGTGCGAACGGACGGGGGCCAACGTGGCCGACGTGGCGCGCGGCATGGGGATGGACAAGCGCATCGGGCCGGAGTTCTTGATGGCGGGGCTGGGCTACGGCGGCTCCTGCTTTCCCAAGGATGTGGCCTCGCTGGAGCACACGGCGCGGCGGCTGGGCTACGACTTCGGGCTGCTACGCGACGTGATGGCGATCAATACGGACCGGGTGGGGAACTTCATCCGGCGTATCCGCGAGCGGTTTCCCGACCTTCGGGGCCGGCGGTTCGGTGTGCTGGGGCTTTCGTTCAAGCCGAACACGGACGACATGCGGGAGGCAAAGTCGGTGGAGATCATCGCCGCCTTGACGGCGGGAGGGGCGGAGGTTAGGGCGTACGACCCGGTGGCGGCGCGCAAGGCGCGCGAGATCATGCCGGAGCTTACCTGTTGCGAAAACGCCTACGAGGCGGCGGAAGGGGCGGACGCCTTGGTGATCGTCACAGAGTGGCGCGAGTTCAAGAGCCTGGATATGGAGCGGCTCAAGAGAATCATGAAAAGCCCGGTGATCTTCGACGGGCGCAACATCTACGACCCGGAACGCAAGCGCCAGCGGGGCTTTGAATACTACGGCGTGGGCAAAACGGCGGGAGGGAATTCATGCGACGGGCGCTAATCACGGGCGCCGCGGGGTTCATCGGCTCGCACCTGGCGGAGCGGCTGATCGCCGATGGCCTGGCCATAACCGGGGTGGACAACTTTGTCAGCGGCGCGCGGGAGAATGTGGAGGCGCTGGCCGGTCCGCGGTTCGCGTTTCACGAGCGCGACGTGTCGGGTGGCCTTGAGTGGGTGGAAGGCCCGCTGGACTACGTGCTGCACCTGGCCTCGCCCGCCTCGCCGCCGGATTACCTTAAGTACCCCATCGAAACTTTGCTGGTGGGTTCCGCGGGGACGCACGCGGCGCTGGAACTGGCGGCGCGGACGGGGGCGGTGTTTCTGCTGGCCAGCACGTCGGAAATCTACGGCGATCCGGAACGCCATCCGCAGAACGAGTCGTACTGGGGCAACGTCAATTCCATCGGGCCGCGTTCGTGCTATGACGAGGCGAAGCGATACGCGGAAGCGGCCACCATGGCCTACCGGCGCGCCCGGGGCGTCAACACGCGCATCGTGCGCATCTTTAATACCTATGGGCCGCGGATGCGGGTGGAGGACGGGCGCGCGGTGACCAACTTCGCCGCCCAGGCGCTGCGGGGCGAGGACATCACCATTTACGGCGACGGTTCGCAGACACGCTCGTTCTGCTTCGTCAGCGACCTGGTGGAGGGTCTGGTCCGGCTGATCCGCTCCGAGGTGGAGGAACCGGTGAATCTGGGCAACCCGGCGGAGATGACGATCCTGGAAATGGCCAAAATCGTCATCGAATTGTCCGGCTCATCGAGTAAAATAATCCACAAACCCCTGCCGGTGGATGACCCCCGGCGCCGCCGCCCGGACATCAGCCGCGCCCGCGAAAAACTTGGCTGGGAGCCGAAGGTGGAGTTCCGGGAGGGGTTGCGGCGCACCATTGATTACTACCTCGCGGCGGGAAAGATCTAGCCGATGCCCCAGGCGCGCTACGAGCTTTGCGACACCATCAAGTCATGGCCGGAGGGGGACCGTCCCCGCGAAAAGCTGAAATCCAGGGGCGCGGCGTTTCTTTCCGACACGGAGCTGTTGGCTATCATCATCGGTTCGGGGACGGGCAAGCGCAACGCGCTGGACCTGGCCCGCGACCTTGTCCGCCGGTTCGACAGCCTTGCGGGGGTGGAGGCCGCCACGGTCGAGGAGCTTTGCTCGCTGCGGGGCATCGGGGAGACGAAGGCGGTGGCGCTCAAGGCGGCGCTGGAAACGGGCCGGCGGTTCGCCGCGTCATCCACTCCCGCCGCGGGGGAGACCATCTGCTGCGCGGATGACGTGTACCGGTTGTGCGCGGGGATGATGAAGAACGTGAAAAAGGAAATGTTCCTTACGCTGCTGTTGAATACCCGCAACCGCCTGATCAAGCTGGTGAAGGTGTCCGAGGGGGCGCTGACGGGCACAGTGGTGCATCCGCGGGAGGTGTTCAACCCGGCGGTGCGCGCTTCGGCCCACGGCGTGGCGCTGGCGCACAACCATCCCAGCGGCGACCCGGAGCCGAGCGGAGACGACATCGAACTGACCCGGCGGCTGGTGGAGGCCGGGCGGCTGATGGGCATTCAGGTGGTGGATCACCTGATCATCGGCGACGGCGCCTACTATTCGTTCGCGAATCATGGCTTGCTGTAACGGCGCGGGGAGGGCGTAATGCGGCGGCGGTTGCTGGAAATATTCGGCGAGTTGAAACCCAGGCCAACGCTGGTGGTGGGCGACGTTATCCTCGACCGCTACCTTGAGGGCCATGTGGAGCGCATTTCGCCGGAAGCGCCCGCGCCGGTGTTTGAGTCGCGCGGCGAGCGCGAAGTGGCCGGCGGCGCGGCCAACGTGGCGGCGAATGTGGCCGCGCTGGGGGCGCGGGCGGCGCTGGTGGGGGTCACGGGGCGCGACGCGGACGCGGCGCGGCTGCGCGCGCTGCTGGCCGGACAGGGCATTTCCCCGCGCGGGCTGGTGGCCGACCCTTCCCGCGTGACCACGCGCAAAACAAGGCTGATGGCGCAGCGCCAGCAGATGCTGCGGGTTGACCGGGAGACGCGCGAGTCGGCGCCGCGCGCGGCGGGGGAGCGGATGCTGGCCGCCATCCGGCTCGAACTGCCGCGCGTGGGCGGCGTGATCGTGTCCGACTATGGCAAGGGCGCGCTGCCGGAGTGGCTGCTCAAGGAACTGTTCGCCCTGTGCCGCAAGGCCGGCAAGGAGACCATCGTTGACCCCAAGGGCGCGGACTACGCGCGCTACCGCGGCGCGGCCATGATCACCCCCAACCGGGCCGAGGCCGCGGCCGCCGCGCGGATGGAAATCGTCCGCGAGGAGGATTACGAAAAGGCGGCCGCGCGCCTGTTCGAGATCACCGGGGCGCGGCGGCTGGTGATCACGCGCGGGCCGGAGGGGATGAGCGTGTTCGACGGGCCGGGCAAGCCCGGCTTGCGGCTGGCCGCGGAGGCGCTGGAGGTGTTCGACGTGTCCGGCGCGGGGGACACGGTGATCGCGGCTTTGGGCGTGGCGCTGTTCTCCGGGGTTGAGTTGGAGGCGGCGGCGCGCATCGCCAACGTGGCCGCGGCCATCGAGGTGGGGCATCTGGGCGCGTGGGCCGTGTCGCGCCAGGAGATTATGGACCGCCTCGACGGCGGCGCGCCGCGCAAGATCATGGATCGCGCGCAGGTGGCGGCGTTCGCCAAGGCCGCCCGCGCCCGCGGCGAGGCGGTGGTGTTCACCAACGGCTGTTTCGACCTTCTGCACGCCGGCCACATCAAGCTGTTGCGCCAGGCCAGGGCGTTCGGCGACCGGTTGATCGTGGGGCTTAACACCGACCGCTCCGTGCGCCGCCTCAAGGGGCCGGGCCGCCCCGCGCTTTCGGAGGATGACCGCGCGGAAATCCTGGCCGCGCTCGATTGCGTGGACGCAGTGTCGCTGTTCGACGAGCCGACGCCGCTCAAATTGATCCGGGCGGCGCTCCCCGACGTGCTGGTCAAGGGGGGCGACTATACGGTGGACGCCGTGGTGGGCCGCGAGGTGGTGGAAAAGCGCGGCGGGCGCGTGGAGCTTGTGCGGCTGGTGGAGGGGCGCTCCACGACGGGGCTGATCAACCGGATTCTCGACGCGCATGGGCATAAACCGCGCGTGAAGGGGAAACGATGAGCGCGGATCAGCGGTTTGGCCCGGCGGATTTTTCCAAAATCAAAACCTACCCCATCACCGCGCGCAAAAGCCTGGTGAACCTTTCGATGTTCGCCAATCTGGAAAATTACCGGCGGACGGGGAAACTCTCCGCGCTGCTGCCGCCTATGCTCAAGGCGGCGGACCTGCTCGCGGTGCGCGACGCCATTGTGGCGGCGCGGGGACGCGGCGCGCCGGTGGTGGCCGCCATGGGGGCGCACGTGATCAAGGTGGGGCTGTCGCCCATTGTCATTGACCTTCTGGAACGCGGGATGCTTTCGGCGGTGGCGTTCAACGGCGCGGGCGCGGTGCATGATCTGGAAATAGCGTTCCACGGCGCCACCAGCGAGGATGTGGCGGAGGAAATACGCACGGGCCGTTTTGGGATGGCCGAGGAGACATCCGCCCATTTCAACGCGGCGCTGGCGCGCCACCCGGACGCGGGCGCGGGCGAAGCGGTGGGGCGCTACATCGTCGAGGAGCGGATGCCGCACGCGCGCCATTCCATCCTCGCGCGGGCGCATGAGCTGGGCGCGCCGGCCACGCTGCATATCGCGCTGGGGACCGACATCACCCACGTGGACGCGCGGGCCGACGGCGCGGCCATCGGGCGGGCGGCGATGGCGGATTTCAAGTTGTTCACCGGCGTGGTGGCGCGGCTCTCCGGCGGGGTGTACCTTAACATCGGTTCCACGGCGCTGTTGCCGGAGGTGTTCATCAAGGCTTTGTCCGCCGCGCGCAACATGGGCCACGAGGTGAAGGATTTTTTCACGGTGAACATGGACATGATCCAGAGCTACCGGCCCAACGTCAACGTGGTCAACCGCCCGACGCAGGACGGCGGGCGGGGCGTGGCGCTCACCGGGCACCACGAGATCATGGTTCCGCTGTTGTACCACCTGCTCATGGGGGAGGGGGCATGATCCGGCTGTGCCACCTTGGCTCCGGCTCGTCGGGCAACTGCCTGTGGCTGGAGAACGGCGACGGAGCCTTGGTGCTCGACGCGGGGTTCTCCGCGCGGGAGATCATGCGGCGGATGCGCGCGGCGGGGCTGGACCCGCGCCGGGCGCGCGGGATCGTGGTCAGCCACGAGCATGGCGATCATGCGCGCGGGGCGGGCGTACTGGCGCGGGCCTTGAAGATTCCCGTGCATATCAACCGGCCCAGTTACGCGGCGGCGCGGGACATGCTCGGCGCCGTTGAGCATGTAGTGTTCTTTGAAACGGGCGATTCGTTTACGCTGGCGGGATTCACCGTCCATTCGTTCCCCGTGGCGCACGACAGCGCCGACCCTTGCGCGTTCGTGTTCGGGCATGAGGGCGTCCACGTGGCCGCCGTCACGGACACGGGCGTGGTGACCACGCTGATCCGCGAACGGCTGCGCGGCGCGGACTACCTGGTGGTGGAGGCCAACCACGACCCGGCCATGCTCCAGGCGGGGCCGTATCCCTGGCCGCTCAAGCAGCGCATCGCGTCGCGTTCGGGGCATCTGTCCAATGAGGCGTGCGGTGAGCTGGTGGTGGAGGTGGCCCATCCCAATCTGCGGGGCGTAACGTTCGCCCATCTTTCCGAAACCAACAACAACCCGGATCTGGTGCGCCTCGTCGCGCGCGACGCGCTGGCGCGGACGCAGACGCCGTTCCAGATCGCCCGCCAGGACGCGCCCGTCCCGGCGGTGGTAATCGAATAGCGGCGATGAGGAGGATAACCCCGTGATACCGCGATATACCCGGCCTGAGATGGAGCGCGTGTGGACGCTCGAGAACAGGTACGCCACATGGCTTAAGGTGGAGTTGGCGGCGTGCGAGGCGTGGGCGGCGCAGGGCGTGATCCCGCAAGAGGCGTTGCGCACCATCCGGTGGAAGGCGGGATTCGACGTCAAGCGCATCGAGCAGATCGAGACGGAAGTGCGCCACGACGTGATCGCGTTCCTGACCTGCGTGGCGGAGCACGTGGGGCCGGAGTCGCGCTTCATCCACCTGGGGCTGACCTCCTCCGACGTGGTGGACACCGCGCTGTCCGCGCTGATGGTGGAGGCGGCGGACCTGATTCTGGACGGGATAAGCAAAGTGCTGGGCACGCTGCGGCGGCGGGCGTTCGAGTTCAAGGAAACCGTCATGATCGGCCGTACCCACGGCATCCATGCCGAGCCGACCACGCTGGGGTTGAAATTGGCGCTGTGGCATACGGACATGCAGCGATGCCGCGAGCGGATGGAACGCGCCCGCGAGGCGGTGCGGGTGGGGAAGATCAGCGGCGCCGTGGGAACCTACGCCAACATTGACCCGCAGATCGAACAGTATGTGTGCCAGCAGATGGGGCTTGCGCCGGCGCCCATATCCACCCAGGTGCTTCAGCGCGACCGGCACGCGGAATACATAAGCGCGCTGGCGCTGCTCGCTTCCTGCGCGGAGAAAATCGCGGTGGAACTGCGCCATCTGCAGCGCACCGAGGTGCTGGAGGTGGAGGAGTTTTTCCACGAGGGGCAGAAAGGCTCCTCCGCCATGCCGCACAAGCGTAACCCCATCACCGCGGAGAACATCACCGGCCTTGCGCGCATGATCCGCGGGTATCTTATCCCCGCGCTGGAAAACGTGGCGCTGTGGCACGAGCGCGACATTTCGCACTCCTCGGTGGAGCGGGTGATCCTGCCCGACGCCACGATTCTGGCCGACTATCTGCTGCACCGGCTCAACAACCTGGTGGACAAGATGGTGGCGTATCCCGACACCATGCTGGAGAACATAGAGCGCACGCGGGGGCTGATTTTTTCGCAGCGGGTGCTGCTGGAGCTTACCCAGGCGGGGCTGACGCGGGAGGAGGCCTACCAGGTGACGCAGCGCGCCGCGATGCGCTGCTGGAAGGAGAAGGAGCAGTTCCTGGACCTTATCCTGGCGGAGCCGAAAGCGCGCGGCGCGCTATCCCGCGAGCGCATTGAACAATTGTTCGATTTAGCCTATTATCTTCGGCATATTGATTATATTTTCCATAACGTGTTCGGGCAGTCCACGCCATGAGCGACACCGATATTACCGTACGCAAGACCGAAAAACTGTACGAAGGCAAGGCGAAGATCCTTTACGCCACCAACCGGCCCGACCTGTTGATCCAGCATTTCAAGGACGACGCCACCGCCTTCAACGGGCAGAAAAAAGGCGTCATCGCCCACAAGGGCGCGCTGAACAACGCCATCAGCTCCGGCATTTTCGAGCGGATGGAGAAAGAGGGCATCCACACCCACTTCGTGGCGCGCATGGGCGAGCGGGACATGCTGGTGCGCAAGGTGGCCATCATCCCCATCGAAGTGGTGGTTCGCAACATCGTGGCAGGCTCCTTGGCCAAGCGCCTGGGCAAACCCACGGGGATGAACCTCTCCACGCCGGTGCTGGAGTTCTACTACAAGGACGACAAGCTGGGCGACCCGATGATCAACGACTATCATATCCGCGCCTTTGGCCTGGCCACGGACGAGGAGATGGCGCACATCAGCGGCGAAGCGTTACGGATCAACCAGTGGCTCATCAACTTTTTCGATTCGGTGGGCGTTCAATTGGTGGACTACAAGCTGGAGTTCGGGCGGACGGAGGAGGGGACGGTGCTGCTGGCCGATGAGATCAGCCCGGACGGGTGCCGCCTGTGGGACAAGCAGAGCGGCGAGATAATGGACAAAGACCGGTTCCGGCAGGACCTGGGGCGCATCACCGAAGCCTACGAGGAAATGGCCCGGCGCGTGAGCGGGGCGCGGTGACCATATGAAAGCGCATGTGATCGTCACCCTCAAACCCGGCATCCTTGACCCCCAGGGCGAAGCGGTGCGCCAGGCGCTGGCCACGCTGGACGGGGTGGAAGTGGAGCGCGTGCGGGTGGGAAAATACATCGAGGTGGAGTTGGGCGAGGCCGACCCCAGCGGCGCCATGACCGCGCTGCGCGCCATGTGCGACAAGCTGTTGGCCAACCCGGTGATGGAAGACTATCGCATCGAACTTGTGGAGGGATGACGCCATGAGCGATCTCTACGAGCACATCAAGGCGCTGATGCTCGAAGTGCCGCAGTTCGACATGCTCTCCAATGAGGAACTGGACACCCTGAGCCATCATGTATTCCATCGCCGCGTGCCCAAGGGGATGGTGCTGTGCCGCGAGGGCGCCGTGGGCGATTCCTTATTCTACATCGTGGACGGGCGGATAGAGGTGAAAAAGGAGTCGCTGGATGGGCGGCAGACGGTGCTGGCCCATTTTGGCAAGGGCGCCACGGTGGGGGAGATGAGCCTGGTGGAGGAGTCGCCCCGGTCCGCCACGGCCACCGCCATCGAGGACACGGAATTGCTAATTCTTTCCCGCGAGAATTTCGAGCGCATGTTGGCCGACCAGCCGGCCATTGGGGTGAAGATATTGCGCAACATAGCCAAGTCCCTTTCCGTGCGGCTGCGCCACACGTCGGGCCGGTTCGCCGACGTGTTCAAATAGGCCGCGGGCATGAAGTTCGCCGTTATCGAGTTCCCCGGCTCCAACTGCGACCACGATTTTTACCACGCGGCCAAACACGCGCTGGGGTGCGAGACGCGCTTCGTGTGGCATCAGGAGCGCGACCTTTCCGGCTTTGATGTGGTGATACTGCCCGGCGGCTTCAGTTTTGGCGACTACCTGCGGGCCGGGGCCATCGCGCGGTTCTCGCCCATAATGGCGGAGGTGGCGCGGCACGCCAAGCGCGGCGGCTATGTGCTGGGCGTGTGCAACGGATTCCAGATTCTCACGGAGGCGGGCCTGCTGCCCGGCGCCCTGACGCTCAACCACGGCCGCAAATTCATCTGCGCCGACATGCGGCTGCGGGTGGAAACCGCCAATTCCTTCGTCACCCGCGGGCTGGAGAAGGGGCGGGTGATCACCGTCCCCATCGCGCACATGGAGGGGCGTTACATCGCCGATGAAGGGACGTTGCGCCGCCTAAACGGCGATGACCGGGTGCTGTTGCGCTATTGCGACGGCCAGGGCGCGGTGACAGATCAAGCCAATCCCAACGGCGCGGCGGAGAACATCGCGGGCATCTTGTCCGAAGGACGCAATGTCGCCGGCATGATGCCGCATCCGGAGCGCGTGGTGGAAAAGGCCCTGGGGGGCGAGGATGGGCTGCTGATCCTCAACTCCATCCTGTCCCGCGCCGCGTAAGCCAACTTCACCTTTGCCGCGCGCCCATGTTATAATCGCCGGAAATGTCTTTGTAATCGTGGCCTACAACATGAGCAGTACGATCCGTTTCGACATCCTGCGGGGGAGTTGCGCCAAGTGCGAAGGCCCCGTGTATTTCACCCAGGTGATTGACTGGGAAGGCAACCGCGTCAACGCCGTCCAGTGCTGGAACGGCCATTACGAAAGCCTTGAAATAGATCATTTCCTGCCGGTTGCCCCCGGCGAGCTTACCCGCGAGCAGGTCGAGGAAATCCTTCCCTTCGTTGATTTCGTCCGGCTCGACGGCTCGGCGGACCAGGGCTGACGGCGCCGTGGGGCTGTGGCCTCCCCGTTTCGACGCAAAGTAGAGACGCTGCGGGAGGAAATCCGCCGTCACGAGCGCCTGTACTACGTCGAGAACCGCCCTCAAATCTCCGACGCCGCGTTCGACGCCTTGATGCGCGAGTTGATCGAACTCGAACGCGCGCACCCGGAACTGGCCTCGCCTGACTCGCCCAGCCAGCGGGTGGGTGGCGCGGTGGCCGATGAGTTGCCCCCCGTCACCCACAACCCTCACGCGCCCATGCTGTCCCTGGACAACGCCTATGACGTGGGCGAATTGGCCGCGTTCCACGAGCGCGTGGCGAAAAACCTGGGTATGGCGGATGCGGCGTACACCGTGGAGCCGAAGATTGACGGCCTCGGCGTGTCGCTGGTGTATGAAGACCACCTGTTGACGCACGCCGCCACGCGCGGGGACGGCGTTACCGGCGAAGAGGTGACCGCCAACGTGAAAAGCGGCTGGCTCGCGTAGGCTGCTGGATTCCGCCCAGGTGGCCGCGCGGCCCCTGGAGTTGATCGTCTATACCCTCATCGTCACCGGACGCGATGGGCGGCCCGTGGAGCATCCCAAGGCGCGGTCGCACCACGAATCGGTGGCGCTCATGGCGTCACTGGGATTCAAGACGCCCGAAATCACCTTGTGCCGCGGCGTGGAGGAAGTCCGCGCGGCGGTGGAGCGGTGGGGCGCGCGGCGCGACGCGCTGCCCTACGACATTGACGGAGTGGTGGTGAAGGTGGATTCCTTCCGCCAGCAGCAGGAGCTTGGCGCCACGTCGAAATATCCCCGTTGGGCGGTGGCTTACAAATACCCCGCGCAGCAGGCCACCACCGTGATCCGCGACATCATCGTGCAGGTGGGGCGCACCGGCGCGCTGACGCCGGTGGCCGTGCTCGATCCGGTCACGGTGTCCGGCTCCACGGTGTCGCGCGCCACGCTGCATAACGAGGACGAAATCCGGCGCAAGGACATCCGCATCGGCGACACGGTGTTCATCGAAAAGGGGGGCGAGGTGATCCCCAAGGTGGTGGCCGTGGTCACCGCCAAGCGGACGGGAAAGGAACGGGAGTTCGTCATGCCCGCGCGCTGTCCGGAATGCGGCGCGGCGGTGTACCGCGCGGAAGGCGAGGCGGTGGCGCGGTGCGACGGGAGCGCGTGCCCCGCGCAACGGCTGGAGCGGCTGCTGCACTTCGTTTCGCGCGGGGCGATGGATATTGACCACGCCGGCCCGGCGGTCATCGAGCAGTTACTGGAAAAAGGATTGGTCCGCGACATGGCCGATTTGTACCAATTGGCCGTGGAGCCTGTGGCGGCGCTTGAACGGATGGGGGAAAAGAGCGCGGCCAACCTTGTGAACGCGATACAGAAGAGCAAGGCGCAGCCTCTGGATCGCGTGTTGTTCGGGCTTGGCATCCGGCACGTGGGCGCGCGCGCGGCGAAAATACTGGCCACGGCATTCGGCGATATTGACCGGTTGATGGCAGCCACCAGCGAGGAGCTTGAGGCGATCCATGAAATCGGCCCCGCGGTGGCCCAAAGCGTAACACGCTTTTTCGCCGAACCTTCCAACCGGGCGCTGATGGAAAAGCTGCGCGGCGCGGGCCTTTCGCTTACGGCGGCCAGGGGCGGCGGCGGGACGGCGCTGGCGGGGAAACAGTTCGTGCTTACGGGAACGCTCGCCGGCATGAGCCGCGCGGAGGCCAAGGCGCGCATCGAGTCCGCCGGGGGGCGCGTGACCAGCGCAGTGACGAAGAAAACCGATTACGTTGTGGTGGGGGCCGACCCCGGCTCGAAAGCCGATAAAGCGCGCGAGCTTGGCGCGCCTATTATCGGCGAACAGGAACTACTGCTGTTATTGGGCGGGTAAATTTTCCGCGCCGGGAGCGAAGGTGAGCGCGGCGGCGGAGAAACCGATGCCGTGCTTTGCCACGCCATCGCGCGGAGCAAGCGCGATGCCCGGTACTCCAGCCAGCCTGGCGGCCAGCGGGGCGTGCACGATGATCTCACCCGCGTCACCCGCGTTGGACATGCGGTGCGCCCACACCACCGCGTCGCCCACGGCGATCAGGTGGTTGTTGACATCCCGGAAGTCCACCTGACCCAGGTCCGCGCCTACCGCCAGCCCCACGTGGGGCGTCAGCGACAGGTCCACGCGCGAGGTGAAATCGGTGAACAGGTCCCGCGCGAATTTCTTTTCCTCGCGCACGAAGCGCAGGAAGCAGTCCATGTGGTTTTTACCCAAGCGCTTGCACAGCGCCTCGTTGAAGTAGGCGATGAACCCGTCGCCCGTAAACTTGTCGAACAGCCCGTGGTGTTTCTGTATCAGCCCGCGCGTTCCCTGGATGAAACGGCCCATGAGCCGCACAAACCCTTCGGTGTCGCGCGCTACGGCCATAAGCTGCTGGGAGCGGCGTATGTCGCCGATCACCACCACGGACTCCGCGCCGCCCGCTTCGCGCACCAGCGCGTCCGGATCCAGCCGCGCCGCGTGTAAAAATTCGTCAGGCAGGTAGCCTCTCCAGCGCAGCGCGCGCTCGGAATATTCGATCTCCTTGGCGCTCATGGTGATGGTGGGGGACAAAGGGATGGAAAGCTCCACATGCAGGAACAGCTTGATGCCGGAAAGCAGGCCGAACAATGGCGGACGGCTTTCCGCAAGCGTGGGGAAGGGGGCCAGTCCGTCGCCATCGGCCCAGGCGGCGAGCTGGTCAAGGATCGCGCGCGCCGCTATCTTATTGACGGTGGTAGTGGCGAGCTGCTGGCCGAACCGGGGATCCACGCTCGCCAGTTCGCGGGCGCGGGCCGCCAGATCGCGCGCGGCTTGGCGGCAGTCGCTGTCGTAGATATGGCCGCCGCTTTGGCTGTAATAGGCCCACAAGGTCTCGAACGACTGAACGGCGGCCAGCAGCGGAAGCATCTGGCGGGGGACGCCCATACGGGGCCTACGGCGGATCGGTGTTGACGATAGGCCGCGCCAGCGCCCCGGCGGATTGGCGGAACTCCTCCTCGGCGTAGCGGCGCAGGCTGGCGATGCCAAGCCGGTCAATCAGGTCCAAAAAGCGCGGCTCCACCATGTT
>JACQZB010000044.1:0-11303 GCA_016207925.1 Nitrospinota bacterium | reverse complement strand
TTGTTGGTGACCAATTCGGCGAAGCGGCGGATGCCGGTGTCGTGCTCGCCGAGGTAGTACGGCATGATCTGGGTGCGCCCTTCCTCGAAAGCGTCGTACAGGTTGAAGGCTTTCAGGTAGGCGATGGCCAACTCTATATACAGGGGCCGCACACCGCGCAGGTAGCGGGAAAAAGGTTCGCTGACGATGCGCCGGTGAGGAAGTTCCACGAACCCCTGCCCGGCGAGCTGGCGCTTGAAGTACATCGCCGCGTCCACCCGCTCCGGGAGGAATTTGGCGCGCGCCTCGCGCTCGTAGCCTTCGGCGACGACGATGAGCGCGTGATCAATCTGCCCCAGGCGCGCGGCGATGTCGGCGAGCACGGCGGGAGGGAACTTGAAGCCCGGCAGGATGACAAGGTGCGCCCGCGCCGAAGCGCCGGACATCAGCGCATGCTTGCCGGAGTCGCGCCCCATCATTTCCAGCAGGTAAATGCGTTTGTGCGTGTAGGCGTCGTCGAACAAGCCGCGGGCGATCTTGGCTCCCTCCTCGGCGCCGGTGAGGTAGCCCACGGCGATGTCGCCGGCGATGTCGCTGTCCACCGATACGTTGATGAAGCCGATCTGAAGTTCGGGAATCAGGCGCCCCAGCGCCTTGACGCCCATCAGGGTACCGTTGCCGCCGACGCCCACGAGGTGGGTGAATCCGCTCTCGCGGATGAACGAAGCGGCGGCCTCCTGCTTGGCCGGCTGTACGAAATCCGGGTAGCGCTCCGAGCGGAATTCCGAACCGGGCTGGTCTATGTTGCGGTACAGCGCGCGGGTGGGGATGCCTTGGGCATTGAGTTTCCAACTGTGCCGGCGCGCCATCACCAGGCGGATCAGGCGCTGTTCGGCGATGTGATCGCCGGTGAGCGAGCGGAAACCCTCGAAGGCGGCGTACACCTCGTAACCGCGCTTGTCGCCTTCTTCGGTAAGCGAGGTGGCCACGGCGGTGTAACCCGGCGCGTTGCCGCCATCGAAGACAAGAAGAATTTTCCGTGTCATGATGTCCCCCGGCATGATTATAGCCGATCACGGGCGGGCGCGCTAAGCCAGCCCCAGGCGATCCAGCAAGTTTCCATCGGATATGATGGCGGCGGTAGGCCCGTCGGCGGCCACGCGGCCCCCGTTTAGCGCCACGGAACGCGGGCACAAGGCGGCGGCCAGGGCGAAATCGTGCGTGGCGATAATCAACGTGGCGGGCAGCGCCGCCAGCAAGGCGATCATTTCGCGCCGCGCCCTGGGGTCCAGCCCGCTGGTCGGTTCGTCGAGCGCCAACGCGCGCGCGTCCATGGAAAGGACGGTGGCCAGCGCGGCCCGCTTTTTCTGGCCGAAACTCAGGTGGAAGGCGTTCTTCGCCCGCGCGTCCCACAGTTCAACGGCGCGCAGGGCGCGTTCCACGCGGGTAGCCGTGTCCGCTTCCTCCAGTCCCATCTGGCGCGGCCCGAAGGCCACGTCGTCGTACAGCGTGGGGGAGAACAACTGGTCGTCGGGATTCTGGAACACCAGCCCCACACAGCGGCGCGCCTGACGGCGCGTATCCCGGTTGAGCGGCGCGCCGAACACCGTAACGGCGCCCGCGAAGGGAAGCAGGTCAACAAGCGTCAAGAGCAAGGTGGATTTGCCGGCGCCGTTGGCGCCCAACAGCGCCACGCGCTCGCCCTCGGCGATGGTCAGGCTCACCCCGTCAAGCGCCCTGGTCCCGTCGGGATAAACGCAGGAAAGCCCCGCCGCCGCGATGGCATGGTTCATAAGGCGGCGATGCGTATAAGCGCGATCCCGGCGGCGGAAAGCGTCAGGAACACCCAATCCGCCGCTTGCAAGGGCGCGGACGGCATTGAGGATGCGGCGCCGGTAAAACCACGCGCGGCCATGGCCTGATAGATGCGCTCGCCGCGCTCGTGCGTTCGCAGGAACAGCGCCCCCACCATGCCGCCGGCCACCATCGCGGCGGCCAGCCCCCTGCCCGCGTAGCCGCGCGCGTCGCGGGCGCGTATCATGCGCGCGGCTTCCTCCCGTAGCGTGAAAAGGTAACGGTATGCAAGCGAAAGGGTAAGGACAAAAGCGGGTGGCGCTCCGAACCGGCGCAGCGCGTCCAGCGTTGCGGAGAAGGGCGTCATTACCGAAAACGTGGCCACGCACAACGCGCATACCAACGCTTTGGAGGTCACTTCCGCGAAGCGCGCCAGGCCCGCGCCGCTCACCGTAAAGGGACCAAGCGGAATCAGGGTGTCACCATATGCCGGTGGGATGAAAGGCAGGAACAGCCCCGCCATGGCGGCGAAGGGAATCACCGCCAACGCGCGGAGGATGACGATGCGCAGAGGAACCCGCGCCGCGCCGGTGGCCAACAGCGGAAGCGCGGCGTAAAGCGCCATCGTCCATCCGGCGCCGGACAAACTGGTGACCATGAGAATAAAAAACAGAAGCGCCGTCAGTTTTACCCGCGCGTCCACTCTGTGAATCAGGCTGGCGCCGCGCGCGTGACGCTCAAACTCCCACAAGGACATGGCGCGGGTTCATTCCTTGCGGTTCCGGCGCGCGCCCAGCAGCCTGCCGGCTCCCGCCGCCCCCGCGAACGCCGCCAGCGCCCCCACGGCGCCCGCCGCCATGCCCGCCGCGGGGCCAGTGACGCGGGGGATAGCGTAATCAGGCATAGGCGCGGCGCCCTGCAACGGACCGGATATGGCGCGATCAATGAATTTCAAGTCCTCCGCCACCCGTTCCAGGCCATCGGGCGCTTCGGACGCAAAAGGCGAAAGAAACACGGCGATGCCCAGGCTGGCGCCTAGCGCGATGATATAAAACGTCCGTTTTGTCATGCGCCCTCTTCCACCGGTGTGGCCGTGTTCACAAGGCCGGGCCGCGCCGCCAGCGTCAGGGACACCGCCGCCGCCGTGATGACGGCTTCCCCGGCTCCAATGATCGCATGGACCCCCGCCATGGCCGGTAAAGCGGCGGAGAGGGGTACCACGCCCGACAGCCACAACTCCACGGCGCACAGGATGGCCGCCGCCACCACCGTCAGCCACGCATACACCGCGCTGGCGGCGAGCAGCGCCCCGCGCGAGCGCGGCGCCCGCGCCGCCGCGAACAGCGGATACAGGACAAGGCAGACAACGCCCATGTTGAGCAGGTTCGCGCCCAGCGCGGTGACTCCGCCGTCGGCGAACATCAGCGCCTGCAAGGCAAGAACCACGGCCATGACCATGAAGGCGGGATATGGCCCCAGGACAATCGAGGCGAACGCGGCGCCCATGGCGTGTCCGCTGGTCCCTGCGGCCACGGGGAAGTTGATCATCTGCGCGGCGAAGACGAACGCCGCGGTGACGCCCAGCAACGGCGCGCGCCGCTCGTCGAAATCCTCATGGATCCGCCGGGCAGCGAACGCGCCCGCGGCCCCCGAAAGGGCGAACGCGCCAAGGGCCACCGGCGCGCTCAAGAATCCGTCGGGTATGTGCATGCGCCTCCTCCAGTATTACGTTTATCAAAATCGTAATACCGGACGGAAGGATGGTCAAGAGGAAATGATCAGGTCAGCCCCTTGCCGGTTGAACTCATGGAGAGCCGGGCATGGAGCACCCCCTTAAGGCGGCGCATCTCGTCGGCGATGGCCCGTATCTCCCCCGCGCGCCCGCGCAGGAGGATCATCTCCGCGCACAGGCGTTCGTCAAGGTGCACGTGGGTGGCCGCCAGCGCGTGGGTATGGCGCTTGTGCTGTATGGAGGTAAGCTTGTGGGCCACGCCGCGCGCGTGGTGGTCGTAGATCAGCGTGATGACGCCGAGCGCCTCCTGTCCGGCTTCCCACTCCTCCTCCACCAGCCGGTCGCGGATGAGGTCGCGGATGAATTCGCTGCGGTTTTCATAGCGCGACTTTTTTGCGAGCCGCTCCAGCCGGTCGAACAGGCTTTTTTCGATGGTGAAACTCAACCGCGTCAGCTTGGACATGCGCCGCCCCCTGATAATCCACCGTTATTGTACCCAAACCGCGCCCCGTCGCGCGCCGTGATATAGTTCCAAAATGCGAATCATGACCATCACGCTTGCGGCGCTTATGCTGTGGGCCGCTCCTGTCCGCGCCGGGAGGGCTGAAATCCCCGTCACCATCGCCCCTCCATTATTGCGCGCGTTTTTCATGGAGGAGTTATTCAACGGCCCCGGCGGAGCCGCCGAAGTGGTGGACGAAGCGGACGGCTGCCGCCGTATCACCTTGACGGCTCCGGAACTTTCCACCGAGGGGGCGAGGGTGGCGTTATGGGCGCGGGTGACCATGCGGGCGGGCGTGACGCTGTTCAACCAGTGCGTGACGCCAGTGACGTGGGAGGGGCTGATCCAGGTCATGCAGCGGCCCTCTCTACAGGAAGGCGAATGGAAATTGCGATTCATCTCCGAAGAATCCCGCTTGTACAACGAACGGCGTCAGCCAGCCATGCTCTCCGGGTTGCTGTACCGCTTCGCGCGCAAGCATGTGCACGCGGCGCTGGACGCCGTTACCGTGAACCTTGCCCCGCCGGTGGACGACCTTAAAAGTTTGCTGGACGATTTCATCCCCGCGGAGCGCAGGGCGCTCGCCGCGCGGCTTGCCGAAAGCCTGCGGCCCGGCGCGGCCAGCGTGTCGCCTGATGGGGTGAGGGTCACGATCCTGGCCGAGGTTCCCGAAGGCGCGGCGCCCGTATCCGGGGAACGCCCCCTCAGCGGCGAGGAACTGGCCCGGTTCGAGGAGGGGTGGGAGCGCTTCGACGCCTATCTGGCGAACCTGGTCACCGCGCTGGCCGACCGGCCGTTGGACGGGGAGGACCACGCCATCCTGCTCGATACGCTGCTGACCATGCGCTACCGTTTCATGGATGAATTGGCCCGGGGCGCGGCGCGGGACGATTTCGTCAGGGAGCAGTTCATGGAATCGTGGCAGGGCATGGCGCCGGTGTTCCGCAAGCGGCTCGCGGACGGGGAGGGCCGCTCCACGCTCGCCTACCTTTCATTTTTTACCGCCGGCGACGCGCTGGTGGCCTTAAAACGCATCGGCCCCGCGCTGGGCATTGACATCAGCCGGGACGGCCTGTTGCGGATGGCGCGGCTTGCGGCGGGGGAGGGGGCCACGCTCGCCTACACGGGGCGGGCCGACGGGGGGCTGCGCCGCGCGCTGGGCCTTGGTCCGCCGCTTGAGGAAAGCGAAATCCCCCCGGAGATGCAGGATGAAAGCGCGTTGCGGCTGGCGGTCCACATCATGCGCGTGCGGGAACTGTTGGCCGCCGCGGGCGGGCGCGCCGCGTCCAACGGCATTAACGGGGAGAGGGCGCGCGAATTCTTTCTGGCGGTATTGGCGCCTTTGGCGTGGCAGGAAAGCTGTTTCAAGCAATTTAAGATGATAAAGGGCAAGGCTGGCTACATCCGTTCCTACAACAACACCTCGGTGGGGCTGATGCAAGTCAACGAGCGCGTGTGGCGCGGCGTGTACAATCCGGAAAACCTGCGTTGGAACATCCAGTACAACGCGCGGGCGGGCGCGGAGATCGCCTCTCTGTACCTGACCCGTTACGCGCTGTCCACCGCGGGGGAAGCGGCGCTCGACGATCCCGGCGCCCTGGCGGGCTTGCTGTACGCGCTTTACAATGGAGGGCCGGGCGAACGCGCAAAATTCCCTGACCGGAAGACGCGGGGCAAGCTGTACCTTTCCGACCAACTGTTCGCGGAAAAGTGGCGCTGGGCCGCCGGGGGCGAATGGGGCGAAGCGCGCCAATGTTTTTGATCCGCCGTTAGGCCGCGTCAAGCCTGCCCGCGCGGTAATCGTCGAACGCCTTCTCGATCTCGTCCACGGTGTTCATCACGAACGGTCCGTAGCGGGCCACCGGCTCGTTCAGCGGCGCCGCCGCGAGCAGGATAAGCCTGCCTCCGCCAGATTCCGCCGCGCCGCGGACCACATCGCCGGGACCGAACACCGCAAGCTCGCCGCGCGCCAACGCCGTGGCGCCGAACCGCGCCGCGCCCTCGTACACAAGGGCGAAGGCCGTATGCCCCGCGGGAATCCGCTGGATGAACGAAGTCCCCTCCGCCAGCGTCACGTCGAGGTATAGAGGATCTGTCACAATCCCCTCGACCGGACCGCGCGCGCCGCCCGCCTCGCCGGCGATTACCCGCGCCACCGCGCCGCCCTCAAGGGTGACGCTGGGGATGCGTTCCGGCGCGATGTCCTGGTAGCGAGGCGGATCCATTTTGCGCGCGGCGGGCAGGTTGACCCACAACTGGAATCCCCACAGCAGCCCGCCCCGTTGCAGCGGCATTTCAGAATGGATCACGCCGCGCCCCGCGGTCATCCACTGCGCGCCTCCGGGGAGAAGTTCACCGGTGGCGCCGGTGTGGTCCTCATGCCGCATGGCGCCCGCCAGCATATAGGTGACGGTTTCAAACCCGCGGTGAGGGTGGCTGGGAAATCCGGCGATGTAATCGCCGCTTTTATCGCTCTTGAACTCATCGAGCAGCAGAAAGGGATCCAGCATGTCCAGTTGCGGATTGGGGAACATCCGCGTAAGGCGCACTCCCGCGCCCTCGGTAACGGCCTTGCCGCGAACCACTTTCACCACTGGCCTGTCAGATTCGCTCATGATTCGCCTCCATTTCCATGGCGGATTGGTTCCAGGCGCCGGGGCGCCTGCGAGACGTTGGCCGCCATACGTTTCAACAGCGCGGCGGCGAGCGAACGCTCCGCGGCGCTCATGCCGCGCATGAGCAGTTCCACCACCTCGCGCGCTTCGCGCTCCAGCCGCGAGCGGAGGCGGCGCGCCTTTACGGTGAGACACACCCGCCACGCGCGGCGGTCTGCCCGGTCGGGGACTCGCCGCACATAGCCTGATTTTTCGAGACGGGCGACAATTCGGGCCACCGAGGCCTTGTCGCTGGCCGTCCGCGCGGCGATGTCCCGCTGGGTAAGCCTATCTTCATGATACAGGATAAACAGGTATGCGAAACGCCCCGACCCCAGCCCCAGGCGCGCGAGACGCCGGGAGAGCAGCGCGGTCATGTGGCGGTAGGTGATCGAAACGCTGCGCGCGGGATTGTCGAACAGGCAAAATCCGGCCATGGGGGACCCCTAGCGTTGCGCTGTCATGAACGGCCCGCGGGTCAGCCATACCAGGACAATAAGCGAGGCGAATATCCAGCCCGACAGCCAGAAGATGTCATCGGTGGCCAAAGTCACCGCCTGCCGGGACACCTCGCGCGCGAGCATCCGCAGCGCCGCCTCCTGCGAAGAACCCGAATCCTCGATGGCGGCGACGGTACCCCACGCCTGCGGGTTGAAGGGATTGAGGTTTTCGAGCAGGTGGCTTTGATGTTGATAGTTGCGCCGGTCCCAAATGGTCACGGACAGCGACGCGGCGAAGGCGCCGGTGAGCATCCGCATGAAGTTGGTGACGCCCGCCGCGCTGGCGTACCGGTCGGGCGGCAGGCCGGCCAGCGAGATCGTGGTGAGCGGCACGAAGAAAAAGGCCATGGCGATGCCTTGGACGAATCGCGGCGTGGTGACGTCCCAGAACGAAACCTGCGTGGTGAATTGGGCCTGCCAAAAGCAGGTGACAGCGAAGACGATGAAGGCGAAGGTGGCCAGGTACCGCAAATCCGTGCGGTGCATCTGCGAGCCGACGATGGGGGTGAGGATCAAGGTGAGAATGCCCAGGGTCGAGGAGGCCAGCCCCGCCCATGTGGCGGTGTAGCCCATCTGCGTTTGCAGCCACAGGGGGAACACCACGATTCCCGCGAAAAACGATCCGTAGCCTAGCGCGATGGCCAGCGACGCCATGGTGAAGTTGCGGCTCCTGAACAGCGTCAGGTCCACCACCGGGTTTGGCTCGTCCCGTTCCCATACCAGAAAGAAGGGGAGCGCCATGAACGCCACAACGAGCAGCGCCACGATGAACGAAGATTCCAGCCAGTCGTTCTCGCGCCCCTGGTCGAGCGCCACTTGCAGCGCGCCCACGCCAACCACCAGGAGCGCGAGGCCCACCGCGTCTATCGGCGCGCGGGTGATGGGGGACTCGCGATCCTTAAGCACGCTCCAGGTCACATAAGCGGAGGCGACGCCTACCGGCGCGTTGATGTAAAATATCCAGGGCCAGCCGAAATTGTCGGTGACGTAGCCGCCCAACGTGGGGCCGACGATGGGCGCCAGCACGCTGGTCATGCCCCAAAAGGCCAGGGCCATGCCTTTTTTCTCCGGCGGGTAGCTGCGGAGAAGCAGCGTTTGCGACAGCGGGATCATCGGACCCGCCACCATCCCTTGCAGGGCGCGCAGAACCACGAGCGTATTGAAGCTGGGCGCGAAACCGCAGAACGCGGAGATCAGGCTGAACAGCGCCGTACAGCCCACGAACAGGCGCACCTCGCCGAACCGGCGCGCCAGCCAGCCGGTGAGCGGCACCACGATGGCCATGCAAACGGCGTAGGAAGTGATCACCCATGTACCCGTGTTGGGGCTTACCGACAGGTTGCCGGCGATGGTGGGGATCGAGACGTTGGCCACGGTGGTGTCCAGAATGTTCATGAACACCGCCAGCGCGGTGGAAACCGTGACCACCGCCAGCGGCGCGCCGGAAAGGGGCGGAGGGTTCACGGCCGCGCCGGCGGAGCGGTGTTTTCGGCGATGATCCGGGCGGCCAGTTCATCCGCCCCTTCGATCTGGGTCTGATACACCCGTGTTTCAAGGGGCGGACGCGCCGCCGCGGACACGGCGGCCAACGCGCGCCCCTCGCGGTTGGCGGTGTCCACCGCCACGGTCATGGACAAGCCCAACAGCAGCGGGTGTTCCTTGATCTGCGCCGGTTCCAACTCGATACGCACCGGCACGCGCTGAACCACCTTGATCCAGTTGCCCGTGGCGTTTTGCGGCGGAATCACGGAGAATACGCTGCCCGTGCCCGCCGAAAGCCCCGCGACTTTCCCCCGGAACGAAACGCCGGAGCCATACATATCGGCTGTGAGCGTCACCGGCTGGCCGATACGCATGTGGGGCAACTGCGTTTCCTTGAAGTTCGCCTCCACCCACAGCCGGTCCAAGGGCGCGATGGCCAAAAGCGGCTTGCCCGGCGCGGCGGTTTGCCCCACCTGGGCGGCGCGGCGCGCCACCAGCCCCGTCACCGGCGCCACCACTTCGCAGCGCGCCAGCGTCACATACGCCTGCCGCAGCGCCTCCGCCGCCATGCGCACGGCGGGATGACGCTCCACCGGGCCGTCGCCCGCCGCCGCGCGGATTCCGGCAAGTTGGCGGCGCGCGATCTCCAATCCTTCTTCCGCCGCGCGCGCGCCGGTTTTGATCCGGGCGTATTCCTCTTCGGCCACGGCCTGCTCCGCCCGCAGCGCCTCGCGCCGCGCCAGGTCCTCGCGCGCCTGGGCAAGCTCGATCTGCTTGAGCGCCACGGTGGCTGCGGCCTGGGCCGCCTGCTCGCGCAGGCGAATGGCCTGCCGCGTGGCGTCGGCAAGGCGCGCCTTGGCCGATTCCAGCCAGATGGCCGCGTCGGTTTTGCCCAGCGACACAAGCGGCTGGCCCTGTTCCACCATGTCGGTGTTGTCGGCGTGGATCGCCACGATCACGCCGCTGGTTTGCGGCTCGATGAAAACCAGGTCGCCCGCGGCGTAGGCGTTATCCGTTTGTTCACTGAACTGGCCGTACCAAAACCACCAGCCGGTGTACGCCAGCCCCGCCACGGAAAACACCGCCGCCAGCCGGATCAGCGCGCCGAGCCGGCGTTGCGCTCCAGAGTTTCTGTCACCGCCTGAAGTTTCCATCAACGCTCCTCATTGACGCTCTTGCGCCACGTAACCGCCGCCGAGCGCGCGGATAAGCGCCAAGCGCGCCTGATCCCGTTCGCCTTCCGCCGCGGCGCGCCGCGCTTCGGCCCCTATGAGCGCCATGCGCGCGTTCACCGCCGCCAATGGCGCCTCAACACCCCGCCGCGCCCGGGCCAGCGTCACCTCCCCGGCGTCGCGGGCAAGTTCGGCGTCCCGCCGCGATAGCGAATAAACGGCCTCCAGCGCGCGCGCGCCGGAAAGCGCGTCGGCCACTTCCTTCGCGGCCTCGATGAGAACCTTGTTATAAGCCTCCACCGCAAGGTCGCGCTCCGCGTGGCGCGCGCCCAGATTCGCCTTAAGCCTTCCTCCCTCGAACAGCGGCAACCTTACCGAGGGACCGATGGTGTACATGGTGTTGGCCCCCTCGAACAGAGTCTCCAGTTCCAGGCTTTGCAAACCCGCCATCGCCGCCAGATTGACGCTGGGATAGAAGCCCGCCTCAGCCACGTGGATGCGTTCCCCGGCGGATTCAATCCTCCACAAGGCGGCCTGGATGTCCGCCCGGCGGCGGACAAGCTCCAGGGGCAAGTCGTCCGGGGGGGCGCCGGGCGCGGTCAGGTTAAGGTGGTTCGAAGGTGTGATGGCGTACCCGGCGGCTGGCCCTTCACCCATCAGGGCGGCGATACGGTGGCGAGCGGATTCCACACGCCGCGCGGCCAGGAGCCGCTGCTGGCCAGCCACGGCCATGCGCGCCTCGGCGGCGGCTATTGAACGTCTGTCGGCGACACCCACGCGCGTCATGACGCGCGCAAGCCTCGCCGCTTCCTCCGCATGCCGGGCGAGCGTGGCGGCGCGCAGATCCAGATCAATCGCCATTTTAAGCTCAACATAGGCCGAAGCCACGGCCAGCGCCACCGTATGACGGACCAACTGGCGCTCCGCCTCCGCCGCGCGCGCCTCGCCGGACGCCGCGCGGGCCAACGCGCGATTCTTTCCCCACAGGTCCAGATCGAAGCTGATGCGCGCAAGCGTTTGGCTTAAGGTAAACGGGTTCTCCACAAACTGGGCGGGGATAAGCCCGTTTTCACTGATGCGTTGGCGCGTGACGTCGGCGGAGGCGTCCAGCGACGGCGACCGCTCCGCCCCCGCCAGTTCCGCCCGCCGCAGGGCCAAGGCCACGCGGGCCGCGGCGGCGTTCGCGTCCGGGGCGGTGGAAATGGCCCGCTCGATCAGACCCTCCAATTGCGTGTCGCCGAATTCCTTCCACCACTCCGCGCGCGGCCAGAACTCGCCGGGGTGACGCGGGGACGCTAACGCCACGGCGGGCTGGGATAAAGTGGCGGGATCGTTCATCAGCGCGTCCGGGCCGCGCTCCGGCGGCAGAATGGCGCAGGCCCACAACGGCGCCGCCAACAGGGTGATGGCGGCGGATGTTCGCGCGCCGCGCGTGAGCATGGAGACCTCCCGCCGGATAATGGTTGATCTTGCAACCAAATGGCGCGC
>JACQZB010000019.1 GCA_016207925.1 Nitrospinota bacterium | reverse complement strand
TTTTTCGAACAGGCTCGCGAAGCGCTCCACCAGGGTGGGGTCAAAGCGCGAACCGGCGAAGCGGCGCAGATGTTCAAGGGCGTACTCGTCGGCGTCTTCGGGCGCGGGGGCGCCGGGATCCTCGAAGCGGCGGCGGTGGCGCATTTCGTCAAACGCGTTCACCACGCCGATGATGCGGGCTTCCAGGGGGATATGGTCATCCTTTATCCCGTCGGGGAAGCCGCCCCCGTCAACCCGCTCCAGGTGGCTGCGAATGAATTTGGCGGGAAGGGCGAAACGCTCCACCGGTTCGAGCGCCTTTTGGCCGAGGATGGTCTGCTGGCGCACCAGGTCGCGTTCCTCGCCGGTGAGCTGGTCCATGCGGCTGTTGCGGCTTTTTTCGGGGATGCCCAGGGTTCCGACACCGTGCAGGAAACCGGCGATTTCCAGGTATTCAAGCCGCTGCGGATTGAAGTTGAGCGCCGCGCCGAGCTTGCGCGAGAAGAGGGCGACCCGTTTTGAATGGCCGCCCATGAAGGGGTCGTACAGTTCCAGGCAGTCCACGAGGATGCGGACGCTTTTGAGGAAACTGACATTGAGCAGCCCGAAGAGCTTCTGAACTTCCGCGGTGCGCTCCTCCACCTTGCGCTCCAGCCCCTCGCGGTAGCCGCGGTTTTCCAGCGAAAGGCGGCGGTGCTCCAGCGCGCGCCCGATTTCCACGACCAACGTCTCCACGTCCACCGGTTTGGTCAGGTAGCCGCAGGCGCCCGCCTTCATGGACTCCACGGCCAGCTTGAGTTCTGACAGGGCGGTGACCATGATCACCTCGGTGTCGGGATGGGCACTTTTGATGGCGGCCAGGCCCTGGATGCCGTTCATGCGGGGCATGCGGATGTCCAGCAGAACCACCGCCACCTCGCGCCCGGCCAGTTGGTCGAGGGCTTCCTGCCCGTCATGGGCCTCGTAGGTCATAAAGCCCTTGTGGGCGAGGATCTTGCGGAGGTTTTCGCAGGCCTTTTCCTCGTCGTCAACCACCAGCACGGTTTCCATGGCGCGTCATATCTCCAGGTCGTACAGTTTACGCGAAAGAAACAGTTCCACCAGCCGCGGATTGAAGTTCGTGCCCGCTTCGTTCTCCATGGTTTCGAGGGCCTGCTTGCGGGTGAGGCGTCCGCGGTAGGGGCGGTCGCTGGTCATGGCGTCGAAGGCGTCGGCGATCAGCACGATCTGCGAGGAGACGGTTTGCCGCTCGCGCGGGAGCGCGTCGGGGTAGCCGCTGCCGTCGTAGCGTTCGTGATGGTGGCGCACGATCTCCCGCGATCCGTCGAGGAAGCTGATGTTCGACAGGATGCGGTCGCCGATGACGGGGTGGCGTTTGATAATCTCGAACTCCTCGCCGGTCAGTTCCCCCTCTTTGAGCAGCACCTCGTTGGGGATACCGATTTTCCCCACGTCGTGCAGCAGCGCGCCGTATTCCAGCGTTTCCAGCGCGCGCGGATCCAGGCCGGCCACCCCGCCGAGGGCCAGCGAGAGGGCGGCCACGCGGCCGCAATGCCCGCGGGTGTAGGCGTCGCGCGCCTCGATGGCTTCCGAGAGCGCCCGGACGATCTCGATATTGGCCACCTTGAGCAGGTCGAGCATCCCGGAGATTTCCCTGGTCTGTTCGCGGACTTTAAGTTCAAGGTCGCGCTGGTACGCCTCGTTCTCCCTGAGCAGGCGGCGTTTTTCCAGCGCCGAATCAATATGGTGCAGCAGCTCGGCGAGCATCACCGGCTTTTGCAAAAATTCGCTGGCCCCCTCGCGCAGGGCGGCAAGGGCGGTTTCCACGTCGTCCACGGCGGTGAGCATGATCACCACGCAGTCCAGGTTCATCTGGCGCAGGCGGCGCAGGGTTTCGATGCCGTCTATGCCCGGCATCCGGATATCCAGAAGCGCCACGTCGGGATGGAACTCCTGGGCGGTTTGCAAGGCGTCGTGGCCGTTGAAGACCGTGCGCACGTCGTACCCCTGGCGGGTGAGGAACTTTTCCAGCGGGACGCACGCGGCTATCTCGTCGTCCACCACCAAGGCTCTAACTTTCTGTTCGCTCATGATTACTCCTTGCGGCCCGCGGGCTGGCTATCCTGATACGGATGGGGGCTTTTGAGCGGCAGGGTGACGGTGAACGCCGCGCCCTCACCTTCCTTGCTTTCCACCTGGATGTTTCCGCCATGATTTTCGACGATTCCATAGGATATGGAAAGGCCCAGGCCGGTGCTTTTTTCCGGCTTGGTGCTGAAGAAGGGGTCGAAGATGCGGTTGGCGATCTGCTGGGGAATCCCCATGCCGGTGTCCTCGAACCGGATGATGGCCTGTTCATCCCCCGCGGTCAACGAGATTCTAAGCTCGCCGAACCAGCCGTCCTGATGGCCGCCCGCGCGGGCCAGGCGCGCCCGTTTTTCATTGAGCGAGTCGCGGGCGTTGGAGATGAGGTTGATGAAGACCTGGGCCATCTGGTCGGGGTCGAACTCCGCGTACACCGTCTCCTCCGGGAAGCAGCGGAGGATGCGGTTGCTTTCGACGGTCATTTCGTACTCGACAAGCGCGATGGTGCGCTCCAGGAACTCCTGCAGGGGCAGGCGGCGGATTTCGGGGGGGCGCTCGCGGGCGAAGTCGCGCAGGTTGTCGGTGATCTTCACGGCGCGGGCCACCTGTTCGAGGATGGTTTTGTAGGAGGGCGGGGCCTCGTCGGGGCCAGGCCGTTCGAGCATCATCAACTGCACGGTGGTGGAGATGATGTTGAGCGGGTTTTTAATTTCGTGGGCGACGCCCGCCGACAGGGCGCCCAGGGAGGCCAGCTTCTCCGTGCGCATGAGCATGGTGTGGGCCACGCGCAGTTCCTCCACGGTTTTTTCCAGCGCCATGTTGGTTTCCTGCAGGCTGCGCTCCCAGCGCTTGCGGTCGCTGACGTCCATGATGACGCCCACAAGGCCCGCCACGGCGCCCGCGGCGTCCTGGTAAGCGGCCTTGACGTACACCACGTCGTGCGGATCGCCCCCCATGACGGCGGGGAACGAGGTTTCGTAGCGCTGGGCCATGCGGTGTTCCAGCAGTTCGCGGTCGCGCTGTTTCTGGAGCGCCGCGAGTTCCGGCGGCAGCAGGTGATCGTCGGTGGCCCCCGCCACCAGGTGTTTTTCGACGCCCAAAAAGCGGGCGAAGGCGTTGTTGCAGCCCAGGTAGATTCCGTCAACGTTCTTGTAGTAGATCGGGTCGGGGATGGAGTCGAGCAGTTGGGTCAAAAAGGCCGTGGTTTCCTTAAGGTCGCTCTCGATCCAGAACCGCTGTACGAACAGGGCGTAGCGGTCGGCGAATTTTTCCAGGGTATCCACGTCCTCTTTGGTATAGTCGCGCTGAGCGTTGGCCACGGCCACCATGCCCATGGCCTGCGAATCGCCCACCACCGCGGGAACCAGGATCACGCGTGTAACCGGCAGGTGGCCTTCCGGCGAGCCGTCGGAGCGCGGATCGTTGGCCGGGTCGTTGGATATCAGCGGGCGGCGGCTGTTAAGCGCCCACCCGATCAACCCGCCGGCCTTGGGGAAGACCATGGACTTGCCCTTGACCCTGCATATTTCCCATACTTCCCCGGTGAAGGTGGGCACCACCAGGGCGCCGGTTTTCTGGTCCATGTGGCCCACGAAGCCGATGGGGCTGCCGGTGAGCTTGAGCGCCGCGTCGAGCATCAGGTCGCCCACGAAGGGCAGGGAGACGTTGTTGGAAGAGATGATCGCCTTGGAGACGGCTGCCAGCCGTTCAAGCTCCTCGGTGGTCCGGCGCAGGTCACGCTCCATTGTTTTGCGGCTGGTGACGTCATGGAGCAGGGCCAGGCGCGACGCGCCGCCGTCCGCTCCGCGCAATGGCGTGGAAAACAGTTCGTACATGCGCCCGTCCGGGGCGGTCCACTCCTGCCGGCGCGTGGCCGCCCCGGCGCCAACGGTCTGAATGGCGTCGCACAGACCCGCTGTCGCCGCGCCGCAGGTCATCCCTTCACGTATGCCCAAAGCGCGGGTGATGTAAGGGTTGACGAATTCGACGGTATGGGCGGCGTTGATGATAATCACGCCGTCGTCCATCAAGTCCAGGATCGTGTGCCAGCGTTTGCCCAGTTCCGCCACCTCCCCGGCGAAGCGGGTTTTTTCGAGGTTGATCCGGTCCATCTCGCGGCGCTGCAGATCGGCGGGGCGAAAGTAGAAAAAATAAATCGCGGGTAAAATCAGGATGAGCATCAGCAGGGAATCCCACTGGTTCTCCATGGAAACCACGCGATCCCGGTGCGAGGCGTAGTCAACGATGATGTGGCTTAAGACGATAAAAAGGATCAGCAGGATGACCAGGCGGACCAAGTCGCCGGTGGCGGAGCCGCGGGTGGCGGCGGCGGGGCGGGACAAACGGCGGCGATGGAACGTCTTGTCACATTTGCAGGGTGAGCGCGGAGGGTCACCCATGATCCCGCCCGGTTTCATTTACCACCATCACCTTCCCTTGACCAATCATAACATAGATAAAATTCTGACCGGGCAAGGGGGGCGGCGGCGAAGGAAGAGTCCTGACCGCCAACACCCCGGAAAGCAGGGGATAAAGACCGTGGTCAGGCGACCACGGGGAAGCGAGTCAGTCCCCCCCCCTCACCCGGCGTTGCGCGCCACCCTTTCCCGCGAGGGGAGAGGGAAACGATGGGAGCAGCCGCTTGCTAAAGCGGTAAGTGAGGGGTCCCCCCGCCCGCCATGCCTGCCCCATTATGGGTTTTGGGGGTAGTGCGTCAGTTTGAATTATTTTTGGAAAAGCGTGCGGCAAGGTCCTTCGGCTTTGCCCTCAGGACTTCAACAATAAGCGTGAGATGCCTTTACCGCCGCCCTGAGCGGAGCGAAGGGCCTTGCGGTTCAAATTTCAAATTGAGACACTACTGTTTTGGGAAAAAACTTGACTTTCCCCGTTTACCTGGAGCAGAATCGCAGTAAGGTCGCGGGTGGCAGACAATGCCCAGTAAGGAAGACGGTGCGAATCCGTCGCGGACCCGCCGCTGTGACCGGGGACGAACGCCACGAACACCACTGGCCCCAATAAAGGGGGGCCGGGAAGGCGTGGCAAGTAGGATGATCCGGAAGCCAGAAGACTTGCCCGTGACCCACTTTGCCTGAAAAGTCCGAGGTACGGCTAATTCAGGCGCGGGGATGAAAAACGGCATTCCCGCCGCGCCAGGGCCGCGGTGAATGCGAAAACCATCCTGCGCTGAACTCGCCAAACGCCGCATCACCAACACCGCCACATCCGTAGCCACGGAGGCGGTTCGATGACGTTATCCATCCCCCGGCTTCTGATCGCCGGCACGCAAAGCGGATCGGGCAAGACCTCGCTGACGGCGGGGATCGCGCGGGCGCTGGTCCGGCGCGGGATGCGCCCGCAAGTCTTCAAGTCTGGCCCTGACTTTCTTGATCCCACCTACCTTTCCCTGGCGGCGGGCCGTCCTTGCTACAACCTGCACGGCTGGATGATGGGCGAGAGCCATGTCCGCGCGCTGTTCGCCTCCGCCTGCCGGGGCGCGGACATCGCGCTGATCGAGGGGGCGATGGGCCTGTTCGACGGGGCGGATCACACTTCGCTGGAGGGGAGCGCGGCGCAGTTGGCGGCATGGCTTGGCGCGCCGGTGCTGCTGGCGGCGCCCGCGGGCGGGGCGGCGCGCAGTTTCGCGGCGATGGCGCACGGTTTCGCCACGTTCGAGAAGGAGGCTCCGGTGGCGGGGATCATCGCCAACAGGGCCGGTTCGGAAGATCATGGACGGCTGCTGGCGGCGGCGCTGGACCATGCCGGGTTGCCGCCGCTGGTAGGGGCGGTTCCCGCCAAGGCGCTGCCGGAGCTTCCGCACCGCCACCTGGGGCTGGTGACGGCGGACGGGGATTCGGTCCCGGACGGGGTGTTTGATCAGTTGGCTTCCGGAATCGAGCGATGGCTGGATCTGGGGCGCATCCTGCGGATCGCGTCATCGGCGCCGCCGCTGGCCGCCGCGCCCGGCGATGAGGAGCTAAAGCCGCGGGAGGGCGGCTTGCGCCTGGCCGTGGCGCGCGACCGGGCGTTTCACTTCTATTATCAAGACAACCTGGACGCCTTGGCGCGGGCCGGTTTTGAGCTTACCTTTTTTTCGCCGCTGTCGGATGAGCGGGCGCCTGAACAGGCGGACGCCTTGTACCTGGGCGGCGGGTACCCGGAACTGCACGCCCGCGAACTTTCCCGGAACCAGACGATGCGGGAGAGCGTGGCGGCGTTCTGCGCCTCCGGCAGGCCGGTGTACGCGGAGTGCGGGGGGCTGATGTACCTGACCCGCGGGCTGGTGGAGCAAGACGGGGCGCGGCACGATTTCGCGGCGGTGGCGCCCGCGTGGACGAAAATGCGGGGGCGCTTTGCGGCGCTTGGGTACGTGGAGGCGGAACTGACGGCGGATTCGCTGTTCGGGCGGCGGGGCGACACCCTGCGTGGGCACCGTTTCCACTATTCGGAGCTTTTGGACGATCCGGCGGACGCGGAAGGGTGGGACACGGTGTACACCCTGCGGCGCAAACGCGATGGGCAGACGGAACGGGAAGGATGGCGGCGCGGGCGGGTGTTGGCCAGCTACGCGCATCTGCATTTCGCCTCCCGGCCAGGCGCCGCCCGGCGGTTCGCTGAACTATGCGTGGAGGCGCGTGTGGCATGAAAGAGGCGGTGAACATGAAACGGCCCTTTGTGTACAACCTGTACGAGTCGCCCGTGGCGCCGGAGGAGATAGAACGGCGCTCGTTCGAGGCGATTGACCGGGAGGCGGACGCCAGCCGCTTTACGGCGGAGGAGTGGATCGTGGTCCGGCGGATGATCCACACCACGGCGGATTTCGGGCTTATAGACGGCGTGGAGTTTTCGCCGGACGCCATCGGCGCGGCGGTGGCGGCGTTCGGGCGCGGGGCGCCGCTCTATGTGGACTCGAACATGATCCGCTCCGGCCTGTCGGTGGCGCGGCTTACGGCGGTGTGGCCGGAGTACACGCGGGAGATGATCCGCTGCCATGTGGCGGACAAGGACGTGGCCGGTGAGTGCGCCGCCGCGGGATTGCCCCGTTCGATCTTCGCGGTACGCAAGGCGCGCCCGTGGCTGGACGGCGCCGTGGTGGCCATCGGCAACGCGCCGGTGGCGCTGCTGGAGATCAACCGGATGGTGATGGAGGAGGGGATACGGCCGGCGGTGGTGATCGGGATGCCGGTGGGGTTCATCCACGTGATCGAGAGCAAGGAGGAACTGGCCGGGCTGGGCATCCCCTATATCACCGTCAACGGGCGCCGCGGCGGCAGCCCCATGGCGGTGAGCGTGGTCCACTCGTTATTGGCGATCGCCGAAGCGCGCCGGGATGCGTCCACATGAAAAACAAAACGGGAACCGCCGTGATCCTGATCGGGCATGGCAGCCGCGTGCCGGGTTCCAGCCGGGACATGGAGCGGGTGGCCGGGCGGCTGGCGGAGGACGGGGCCTACGACGCGGTGGAGGCGTGCCACATGAGCCGGCTGGGTCCGTTTTTTCCGGAGACGCTGGAAAAATGCGTCAAGGCGGGCGCCCGGCGGGTGATCGTCATCCCTTACTTCCTCCATTCCGGACTGCACCTGGTGCTGGACATGCCGGAGATGATCCAGCGCGAGGCGGACCGCTACGAGGGGCTGACGGTGATCTACGGCAAACACCTGGGATATGACGAGTCCATGGTGGCGCTGGTGAAGCAGCGGATCGAGGAGTCGGCGAAGCTCGAGGACGTGCGCGCGCTGCGGCTTGAGGCGCGCGAAAACTACCCCTTGCCCGAAGGGGAGTTGGAGTTTGTGGCCATGGAGCCGGATGAGGCGAAAAAATTCCGCGAAAAAAAAGGGGATGACCATGACCATAACCACCACCACTAGGCGGGCGGCGCGCCTGACCGCGCTGGCCTTGGCGGGGCTGGCGCTGGCGCCGGAACCGGCGCTGGCGATGCACATATCCGAAGGCATCCTTCCGGCGCCGTGGGCGCTGCTGTGGTACGCCGTGGCGGCGCCGTTTGTCTGGATGGGCATACGCACGCTCAACCAGTGCTCGCCCGGCGCGGGCGTGTTCAAGCCGTTCGTGGGGCTGGTGGGGGCCGCGGTGTTCATCATCAGTTGCATGCCGATCCCCGTGCCGGTGGCGGGAACCACGGCGCACCCGTGCGGCGTGGGCCTGGCGGCGATCCTGGTGGGGCCGTGGATCACCACATTGATCAGCTCCGTGGCGCTGGCGCTGCAGGCGCTGTTTTTGGCGCATGGCGGAATAACCACGCTGGGCGCCAACATCACCTCCATGGGGGTGTTCGGCCCGTTCGCGGCCTATGCGGCGTTCCGGCTGGTGATGGCGATGGGGGTATCCGGCCGCGCGGCGGCGTTCACGGCGGGGGTGGTGGGCGACTGGGTCACCTACATGGGCACCTCGCTTTTCCTGGCGCTTGGGTTAAGCGGGCCGGGGGAGTTCTGGGGGATGTTCGCGGGGATCATGGTGGCGTTCGTGCCCACGCAACTGCCGCTGGGGATACTCGAGGGATTTGTATCCGCCGGGGCGTATGAATTTATCCGCCAGCGGCGGCCCGAACTGATCCCCACCCAGGCCAGGGAGGCGGCGGCATGAACCGGATACTTGTCGCGGGGGCGGCGCTGGCGGCGCTATGGGGCGGCGCGGTGCTGTTCATCCCCGCGACGTGGATCGGCATAGACGAGGGCATCGTCGGCAAAGTGGCCGAACGCGCCGGGCGGCCGGCGTGGGAGCCGTTTATCAACACGGACCAGGGCGATTTGCTGCTGTTCGTTTTTCTGGCGGCCGGTGTGGCGGGGGGATTCGTGATGGGCTACTACTTCCGTGAACTGTTCGGCGCGCCGGACAAGACAGAAAGGGAAGCCAAACGATGAGGTTCGAGGTTTTCACCGACATCTTCACCTACCACGACAGCCCCCTGCGGGCGGTGGACGCGCGGGTGAAGCTGCTGGTGGCCGCCGTGGCGGTGGGCCTGACTTTGCTGGCGCCCTCGCCCTGGTTTCCGTCGCTGGTGTTCGCGATGTGCCTTACGGCGCTGGCATGGCTCAAGGCGCCGCTGCGGCTGGTGTTGGCGCGGTTCGCCCCGGCCCTGTGGATGGCGCTTATGCTGCTGGCGCTGAAAACCGTTCTTACCGGCGCCACGCCGATGGCGTCGGCCACGGTGGCGGGAATCACCGTGACTGCGTACCGGGAGGGCTGGGAGGAGGGCGTTCTGCTGGCGTTCCGGCTGGCGGGATGCCTGTCGGCGCTCCAATTGTTCAGCATGGTCACCCCGGCGCACGAGGTGTTCCGTTCGCTGTTATGGTTCCGGGCGCCCGCCACGTGGGTGGAAGTGGCCATGCTGATGTACCGCTACACGTTCCAGTTGTTCGACATGGCCGCGGAGATGGGATTCGCGCAGAAAGCGAGGCTGGGGTATTCGAACGCCAGGGTGACGCTTGCCTCGGCGGGGACCTTGGCGGGGGCGGCGCTGCTGCGCTCCGTGGATCAGGCGGCGCGGACGCACGAGGCGATGCGGGCGAGGTGCTACACCGGGCGCATCCCCTTTGATCCCATGCCGGAGTTGACGGCGCGGCAGGCGTTAACCGTCGCGGGCCTGGCGGCGGCGTTGACCTTGCTGTTTTTCGCGGCGGGGGGCGCATGAACGAAATACCGGACAACTCCGCCGCCATCGAGGCGCATGGCGTGTCCTACACCTACCAGGAGGGCACGCTTGCGCTGGACAACGTTTCGCTTACGTTCAGGCGGGGCGAGTTCGTGGCGCTGCTCGCTTCCAACGGATCGGGGAAATCCACGCTGATCAAAACCATCGTGGGGTTGCTCAAACCCCAGCAGGGTCATATCCGCATTGACGGCATCCCGCTTGAAACACTGGATGACCGGACGTTGTATTCCAAGGCGCGCGTGGTCTTCCAGAACCCGGACGGCCAATTGTTCGCCCCCACCGTGGGCGAGGACGTGGCCTTCGGTCCGCGCAACCTGGGCCTTGCGGAGGAGGAAGTGGAGCGGCGCGTGACCGAGGCGCTGGCCGCCGTGGACGCCGCGCATCTGCGCCGCAAGGCGATCCATCACCTTTCCTTTGGTGAGAAGAAGCGGGTGTCGCTGGCGGGCGTGCTGGCGATGCGGCCCTCCATCCTGATCCTGGACGAACCCACGGGGGGGCTGGACCCCATGGGTGAGGTGGGGATGATGCGGCTGCTGTCCGCGCTCAACTGCGAGCG
>JACQZB010000018.1:13143-13959 GCA_016207925.1 Nitrospinota bacterium | reverse complement strand
GGCGGCGACCCGCAGATTTACCAATGGAAATCCGTGGACTCATGGGTCAAGGTGGGCGAGGGCGCGTTCATCAACGAAATGACCATCGTCCACCGTTCCATGTACGAAGGCGGCGCCACCACCATCGGTCCGCGCTGCTATGTGATGAGCCAGGTCCACATCGGCCACGACTGCGCCCTGGACGAGCAGGTAACCGTGACCACGCTGGCCGGGCTTTCCGGCCATGTGCGCGTCGGCCCCAGGGCCGTGATTGGCGGCGCCGCGGGAGTCCATCAATTCGTGCGGATCGGCGAAATGGCCATGGTCGGCGGCATGAGCCGCATTGTGCAGGACGTGGCGCCGTTTTTCACCGTCGCGGGCGCTCCCGCCCGCGCCGAGGGATTGAACACCTACGCGCTCAAGAAATATTCGATCCCTCCCGCCGAACGGCTGGAACTCAAACGAGCCTATAAAACACTGGTGCGCTCCGGGCTTTCGCTTTCCGGCGCCATTGAAGCCATCCGGGGCGCCCAGCCGCAAACAGGCCCCGTGGAGCGGCTTCTCGCCTTCCTTTCGGAATCCGAGCGCGGTGTTACGCTGTAATCCAGCGGCGCAAGTCCCTCATTATCAATGCGCGGCTGATAAATTCGCGTCCTGCGCGCTGCTTTGATATAATTAACTGTTTTAGAGATGATGTAATGAAACACCACAGCAATAAACTGGTGAAAGCCGGCGTCATCGGCGTAGGCCACATGGGGCAGTACCATGTGGGCGCCTACTCGGAAATCACCGGCGTTCAACTGGTTGGCGTCGCCGACATTAATCGCGAGCGCGGCC
>JACQZB010000018.1:0-13129 GCA_016207925.1 Nitrospinota bacterium | reverse complement strand
GAGGATTTCCATTCCCTGCTTGGCAAGGTGGACGTGCTTTCCATCGCCGTCCCCACCGCCATGCATTTCGACATCGCGCGCGAATGCCTTGAAGCGGGGGTCAACTGCCTCGTCGAAAAGCCCGTGTGCGACAATCTGGCGCAGGCCCGCGCGCTGTTCGACATCGCGCAGCGCCGCAACGTGGCGCTGCACGTGGGGCATGTGGAGCGCTTCAACGGCGCCGTGCAAGAACTGAAAAACGTGGTCAGCGAGCCGATTCTTATCGAATCGCGCCGCCTTGGCCCCTTTATCCCGCGGGTCAAGGACGACAGCGTGGTGCTGGACCTGATGATCCATGATCTGGACATCATCCTCAACATGGTGGACAGCCCCATCAAGACCATCAACGCCATGGGCGCCTCCGTGCTCTCCGACCGGGAGGATGTGGTTCACGTCCAGATATTGTTCGAAAACGGCTGCATGGCCACCATTGTGGCCTCGCGCGTCACCCAGGAGAAAATACGGACGCTCGCCGTGACGCAGGCCAACGAATACGTGGTGCTCGATTACACCAATCAGGACATCCTGGTACACCGGCGCGCCTCGTCCCAAAGCGAACGCACGCGCCAGGAACTGCGCTACAAGCAGGAGTCGCTCATCGAGCGCATTTTCGTCCACCGCGACAACCCGCTCAAACTCCAACTCCAGCACCTTATCGGCTGCGCCACCAACGGCGACAAGCGCCGCACCTCGGTGGAAAACGAACTCAAGTCGCTGGAGGTGGCGTTGCGCGTGCTCGACCTGCTGCGCCCCTCATTGGCGCGGCGGCGGATGGCCGCGGTCTGATGAACGGCCCGGTGGGCGTCATCGCCGGCGCCGGAGACCTGCCGCTGTTGATGGAACAGGCGCTCGCCGCCGCGGGGCGCGCCGCCGCTTTTATCACTTTCGACCCCCGCCAGCGCGACCGCCTCGCCGCCCGCGGCGCCAACGCCAGCCTGTTCGGCCTGGGGGAAGTCAACAAGATCATCGCGGCCCTCAAGGCGGCCGGCGCGCGCGAGGTGGCGTTCGCCGGCAAGGTGGACAAGCGTGTCCTCTGGCGCAAACCGTGGCTGGATACGCGCGCGCTTTCCATCCTGCGCAACGCTGGAAAGCTCAACGATGACGCTATCATGCTGGCCATCGTCGCCGAACTTGAAAAAGAGGGCCTCCCGGTGGCCAGTCAGGCGGAGTTGCTGCGCGCGGTGATGCCCGGAGCCGGCGCGCTCACCCACCGCGCCCCAGACGCGCGCGAGCAGGCCGACATCGCCTTTGGCATGGAAATGGCCCGTGGGATCGCCGCGCTCGACATCGGCCAGACGGTGGTGGTCCACCAACTCGCCGTCATGGCCGCGGAAGCCATCGAAGGCACCGACGAGGCCATCGCGCGCGGCGCCAAAATCGCGGGCGCGGGCGCCGTTGTCTGCAAGGTCAGCAAGCCAAAACAGGATCCGCGCTTTGACGTTCCCACCATCGGCCCCGGAACCATCGAGACGATGGCGCGGGTGAAGGCTTCGTGCCTCGCTATCGAGGCGGGAGCGACCCTTGTCGTCAGCCAGAACGAAACTGTCGCCCTCGCCAACCGGCGCCATATCGCCGTCGTGGCGGTATGACCACGGAACAAAACCGCCGCTTCACGCGTTACAGCGCCCTGACTGTGGCGGGCTTCGCCGTGTTCCGCCTGATGGTCATGGGCCGCGCGGGGCTGGGCGATTCGGAAAGCTACTACTGGGCATGGTCGCAACGGCTCGATCTGAGTTACTTCGACCACCCCCCCATGGTCGCCTGGCTCATCCGGTTGTTCACCGATATGGGAGGCGACTCCAGTTTTTGGACGCGGATGCCCTCCGTGCTGCTGTTCATCGTCATCGGCTGGCTCTTTTACCGGCTCGCCATGGACCTTTTCAACGACGCGCGGGTGGCGTTCCTTTCCATCCTCACCTTCAACCTGATACCCATGTTCGGTATCGGCGCGCTGCAGATGGTGCCGGACATCCCTTCGGCGGTGTTTTACCTGCTGTTCATTCTGTTGGCTTGGCGGCTGCTGGAGCGGGGCGGGCCGGGATGGATGTGGTATGTGTTGGGCGTGGTAATGGGGCTGGGCGCGCTGTCGAAGTATTTCGCCGTTCTGTTGCTTCCCTGCGTGGTGATGCTTGCCGCCATGGTTCCAGAATATCGCCGATGGTTCCTGCGTCCGGAGCCGTACCTTATGGGCGTAGTCGCGCTGATTGTGTTCTCCCCCGTGCTAATTTGGAATGTGCAGCACGATTTTCCCAGTTTCAAATTCCACCTTTCAACCCGGCATACCCATCCCGGGATTAGCTGGGACAATTTCGGTCAACTGGTGGGTGGCCAACTGCTGTATGTATCGCCGCTGTACCTGATCGGGCTGTTATGGGCCGTGTACGCCGGCGCGCGCAAGGCGCTGGCGGTGGACCGGCGCTACCTGCTGCTGGTGAGCTTTTCAGCGCCTACGCTGGTTTTTTTCTATGCCGTATGCCTATGGACCAACGACAGCGAGCCGCATTGGCCCGCCTTCGGCTACCTGTCCGCGATTGTGATGATGGCCTCGTTGGGGCTGGAGAAGTGGGATGCGGCGCGGTCGCGCGCCGCGCGGAATTATTTCGCGGCGGCCACGGCGCTGGCCAGCGCCCTGTTCGTCCTGTTTTATATCCACCTGTTCCACCCCATTCTGCCCATCAAACCCAAGTACGACATCGTTAACGAATTGTACGGATGGGACGCGGTCGGCGCCGAAGCGGAAGAATTGGCCGCCGCGATGGAGCGCGATTCGGGCCGCAAGCCTTTTCTACTCGCCCATCATTGGGTGCTTTGTTCCCAAGCCAATTTCGCCACGGGTGGAAGGCTGGAGGTCGCTTGCCTCAACGGCAAGGTGGACCAATTCGATTTCTGGGACGATGAAAACAAGCTGCTGGGCCGCGACGCCATTGTGGTCACCGATCTGCGGTTCGAGGAGACGCCCGATACGCTTTACAGGTTTGACAAGGTGATAAAGCTGCGGGAAATTCCGTTCGAGCGCGGCGGGCAGATCACACGTCTGTTCACCCTATGGGAGGGGAAAAACTACCGGGGACAGCGCTAGGCGGCGCGGCCGGAGCCGGAGCGGCCCCGGTTGCGCTTGCCGTTGGCGGCGATCTTGTATTCGTCGAGCTTGCGGCGCAACGTGTTGCGGTTGATGCCAAGGATATGCGCCGCCTGGCTTTGGTTGCCCGCCGTCTCTTGCATGACCAGTTCCAGGAGCGCCTGTTCCACCGTGGTGATGGTCAGATGGTGCAGGCCGCCGCCGTTTTCCAGCGCCTTGGACTTGGAGAGATAACTTTTGATGTGCGCCGCAAGGAAATCCTCGCAAGTGATGGTTCCCGCGGCGGCGCGTTTGGAGTCAGACATAGATGACCGTGAAAACGTAAACTGTGACCACCAGTTGACGGTAAAGAGTCCCCGAAGTCCTACATGGTAGCAAAAGCCGGACAGGAGTCAATGGACATTTTTCCACTTTGCCCTTGCGCGCGGAAATGAAAAAAATCATGCTTGGCGCCGCGGTATTCGCCCTGCTGGGCGGGGCGCTGGCCGCGTATCTGCAACGGCGCGCGAACGCTGATCCGGCATTCTGCGTGTCATGCCATCTTCCGGGGGGCGGCGCGTTGCACGCGCCCAAAATGCGCCGTATGCGCCAGCTTCCGCACGTTGATCTGGCAGGCGCGCACGATGCGGCGCCGCGGGGCAGGGCGGGGTGCCCCGAATGCCATCACGGATCGGGCGCCGGGGAGCGCGCCGTCATCTTCATGCTGCAGGCGAAAAATACCGCGAAATATTTCCTGTATCAATACCGGGAACCGGAGCGGCTTGAATATCCCGTCAGTGATGCCGTATGCGGCGGCTGCCACGCCGGGCTGCGCTCCCGCGCGGCCCCGGCTTCCTACCACGGCCATCAAAGCCATGAACTTCCGGGAAAGGCTATATGCGCCGGATGCCATCCCGCCCACACCGCAATCGCGCAAGGCGGGCCGTGGGGCGAAGCCATACTCGATCAATGCGGCCTGTGCCACCGCAATCCCGCAATGCACCATGAAATACGGCGGATGCTCGGTCTTGCGCCGCTCGCCCCGCGGTGACGGGGATCACGCCCGCGCGGGCTTTACCCCTCGCGCCACAATGGCCACGCCGGGAACCTCCACTGACTCACCCCGCCGGTAGCGTTCGATCTCCTCGATCATGGCGCCGCGCGCCTCCTGTCGCTGGGATGGCGTAAGGCCAAGGTAAATGGGACGCAGCGGCGCCGCCATGTCCATGAAGTTCTCGAAATACATCTCACCGGAGGCGTAGGTGTATTGCAGCGGCGCCTCTTCCTCGTTGACCTGCGCGAATCCCGCGTCGCGCAGGATGCCGGAAATAGTCCCTGGCTTGGCCATGCGAAACACCCCCGGCGCGTCCGGCGAAAGCGCGGGCACCAGCGCGTAACGGTTCAAAACCCGCTGGGCCAGGGTGAATGTCGGGTTGCGGGCGCTGTCCGCCCACACGGCGGCGGCGAACACCCCGCCGGGCCGCAGCAGCCGGAACACCTCGCGCGCGGCCTTGCGCGGGTCAGGGGTGAACATAAGGCAAAACCGCGAAACCGCCGCATCGAACAGGCCGTCCTCGAAGGGCAGGGAACACGCATCGCAAACGTGGAAGGTGACATTGCCATAGCCCAGCGCGCGGGCCTTTTTGCGGGCGACTTCCAGCATCTCCCCGGCGACGTCCACCCCGGTGACGCCGCCTTTGGGGCCGACGCGCCGCGCCGCCGCCAGCGCGGGTTGGCCCGTGCCGGAACCAAGATCAAGCGCCTGATGCCCCTCGGCCACCCCCGCGGCGGCCAGTAGCCGGTCGTTCATCACGCCCATGTTCTGTTCAAGCCAGGCGTCCCATTTCTCCCACGCCCATGCGGCGCTGTTCCAGGAAGCGCGCTGGCTGGTTACGATGGGGTTTTCATCGTGTCCACTCATGGTTTACCTCCCGCCAATGAAGAAAAGTGGCGCGCGATGCGCCTGATTCCCTCAATTATGTTCTCAACGGAGTTGGCGTAGCTCAGCCTGATAAAACCCTCGCCGCCGGGGCCGAACTCCACCCCCGGCGTCACGGCCACGCGCGCCCGCTCCAGCAACTCATGGGCCATCCGCCGCGAATCCCTGCCATGGCGGCGCATGTTGACAAATACATAATACGCTCCCTTCGGCGCGCAGGCCACCGGCAGACCGGCGTTCTCCAGCGCGTCGAGCATGGCCCTGCGCCGCCGGGCGAACTGGCGCCGCATACGCTCCGCGTGGGGCAGCGCCTCGCGCAGCGCCGCCACGCCGCCCCACTGCGAAAAGGAGTTGGGCGAGATGGTGAAATTCTGCTGCATCCGCTGCAAGGGGCGGACGTAGGGTTGCGGCGCGATGACGTACCCCAGCCGCCAGCCGGTCATGGCGAACCGCTTCGAAAACCCGTTCACCACAAAACCCCGCCGCGAAAATTCCAGCAGGGAATGCGCGGCGCCTTCGTACACCAGCCCGTGGTAAATCTCGTCGGAGACCACCGGAGGTCCCAGCCGCGCGATGGCGCGCATCGTGCCCGCGTCCAGAATCATGCCCGTGGGATTGGCGGGTGAATTGATAAGAATCGCCGCCGTGCGCCGGGTGATCCTGCGCGCCACCGAGTCGGGATCAAGCGCGAAACCGTCCCGCTCATGCGTCCGGACGCGGACCGTTTTGCCGCCGAGGAATTCGACGAAGTTGTGGTAGCACGGATAGCACGGATCCGGCGCGATCACCTCGCCCCCCGGTTCAACCAGCGCCGCCAGCGTCATCAGCAGCGCGCTGGATGAGCCTTCGGTGACCATGATCCGCTCCGGCGGCACGGTGACGCCATGCTCATGTTCCATGTGGCCGTGGATAGCGCGGCGCAGTTCGAGCAGGCCGAGGCTGTGCGTGTAGTGGGTCATGCCGCGCCGGATGGCGGCGATGCCCGCGCGCCGGATAGGGGCGGGCGTGACGAAGTCCGGCTCTCCGATTTCCAGGTGGACCACGCCGGAGCCGCGGGACTCGATCTCCCGCGCCCGTTCGAGGATGTCCATCACCGCAAAAGGGGTGATCTCCCGCGCGCGGCGGGCGACGTGGGAGGCGCGGGTCATTGCGCGCCGCGGGCCGCCATGGCCCGCGCGATGCGGTCCATGGCCAGCCGGTAGGCCGCTTCGCGCATGGTGACGCCGTGTTCACGCGCATGGCGGGTGACGCTGGTGTAGGCTTCCGTGATGGTGTTGTACAGCCGGCTTCGCACCGTTTCAAGATCCCAATACAGCCCCTCGCGGTTCTGCGCCCATTCGTAATAGCTTACGATCACGCCGCCGGCATTGGCCAGAATGTCGGGAACCACCGCTACGCCGCGCGCGGTCAACGTTTTCTCCGCTTCCATGGTGACGGGCGCGTTCGCCCCTTCAACGATCAGTTTCGCGCGCACCCGGCCAACGTTCGACTCGTTAACGGATAAACCCAGCGCGCAGGGGATGAACACGTCCGCATCCGCGTCATGGATGCTTCCAATGCTTTCGCCGCCCGCAAAACCGGTCACAGTTCCACCGCTCGCCCGGTAGGCGTCAAGTTCTACAATGTCCAGTCCCGCCGGATTGAACACGCACCCCTTGGAATCGCTCACCGCCACCACCTTCAAGCCTTTGCCGTGCAGGTCCAGCGCCGCGTGGCTGCCCACGGCCCCGAATCCTTCGATGGCCACGGTGGGCTTGTGGATGTTTAAATCGCGCAGGGTATGGAGCAGGACTATGGACACGCCCATTCCTGTCGCCTCGCGCCGCCCGTGCGAGCCGCCAAGCTCCAAGGGTTTGCCCGTGACCACGCCGCGGGCGCTTTCCCGGCTTTTGCGGTACTCGTCGTACATCCATGCCATCTCCCGTTCCCCGGAGTTCACATCGGGCGCAGGGATGTCAACATTGGGGCCGATTTCCGGCAGCAAGCGGTGGGTGTATTTGCGGATCAGCCGCTCCAGTTCGTTGACCGAAATCTTGCGCGGGTCAACGCAAATGCCCCCCTTGGCCCCGCCGAACGGGACGCCGGCCAACGCCGTCTTGAGCGTCATCAGCGTGGCCAGCGCCTTTACCTCCTCCATGTTGACGGTGGGGTGAAGCCGCGTGCCGCCCTTGTACGGGCCAAGCGTGTCGGAATGCTGCACCCGGTAGCACTGGAAAAGCTCGATGGAGCCGTCGTCCATCGGGATGATCGCCTTGAACCGGATGATCTTGTCGGAAATGGCGATCTGCTCCACCATTTTACGGCCCGGATAGCGCCGGTCGAACTCCAACCGCGCGCCGATGCCGCGCATGTACTCGATGATCGAATCGTATCCTTCGGTCATTGGGCATTCCTAAAGGTATCTCCATTATAACGCCCCGGCGGGCGGCGCGAAGGCATTGACACGGCCAGCCGCTTATCCCTAGACTTGGAAAATGAGAACAAACGGCAAGAAAAAACTGGCCTTTCTCACCTTGGGATGCCAGATGAACCAGCACGACTCCGAATGGATCGCCGGGGTGCTGGCGGACGGCTATGAAGTCATCGAACAGCCGGACGACGCCGATTTTCTGGTGATCAACACCTGCTCGGTGCGGGATAAGGCGGAGCATAAGTTCTTCTCGCTCCTGGGGCGGCTGCGTCCGCTCAAGGCGCGCCGCGGCGGCATGATTATCGGCGTGGCCGGCTGCGTGGCCCAGGACCGCGCGGAGGAAATCATCGCGCGCGAGCCGATGGTTGACCTGGTGTTCGGCACGCGCGCCATAGCCAGCGTGCCGGAAATGCTGGCCCGTTTCGCGGAAACCGGCCAGCCCCAGGTGAACACCGCCGATACGTCCGCCTTTGACGAGTACCCCATGACGCGCCAGTCCGCCGCCAGCGCGTGGGTGTCCATCATGCAAGGGTGCGACAACCATTGCTCCTACTGCATCGTCCCCCACACCCGCGGCCCGGAGCGCAGCCGGCCCATTGAAAGCGTCTTGCGGGAAGTAAGCGCATTGGCGGAGCAAGGATACCGCGAAATCATCCTGCTGGGGCAGAACGTCAACAGTTACGGCCGGGGCCTTGACCCGGAAACGGATTTTCCCGCGCTGCTCGAACGGGTGGCCTCCACCCCCGGCATCCGCCGCGTCCGGTTCGTCACCAGCCACCCGAAGGATCTTTCAGACCGGCTCATCGAGGTGATGGGCGCCCACCCCCATGTGTGTCCTGCGCTGCATCTGCCCATCCAGTCGGGGAGCGACCGCATCCTGCCGCTCATGAAGCGCGGTTACACCGTGGCGCACTACTTTGACCGGGTGGAACGGCTCAAGGAGAGGGTCCCGGATCTGTCGTTGACGGCGGACGTTATGGTGGGGTTCCCCGGCGAGACGGACGCCGATTTTCTGGACACGCTACGCGCCGTGGAGCGCGCGGAATACGACAACATATTCCTGTTCAAGTTTTCACCCCGCCAGGGCACGCCGGCCGCGGCGATGGATCAACGGTATCCCAATCCCTCCGTTGCCCAGGAGCGGTTCGAGCGCATATCCCAGGCGCAGAAAGCCATCACGCGCCGCCGGTACGCGCGCTTTATCGGGCGGGAAGTGGAACTGCTGGTCGAAGGGACAAGCAAGCGCGATCCGGCAAAATACACGGGCCGGCTGCCCCAGAACATCCTGGCCCATTTCTCCGCCGGTACCGGCTACACCGGGCAATTCATTCGTGTTAAGATCATGACCGCGGGCCAGTACAGCCTGTCAGGTACACTGCTGGACAATGTGGGGAAGGCGCAATAGGCCATGAGTCTGGGCGGCGATGTTACCGAAATGAAGGTGGACGGCCTTGTGTTCGATCCCTTGACCAACACGCCCATCATCATCCTCAAGGAGCTTAACGGCGAAAAATCGCTGCCGATCTGGGTCGGCTACCCGGAAGCGACCGCCATCGCGCTGCAGATAGAGTCCGTGTCCACCCCCCGGCCCATGACCCACGACCTTATCAAGAACATCCTGACCAGCGTGAACCACCAGGTGGATTACATCCTGGTCAACGACCTCAAGGACAACACTTTTTACGCCGTAATCTCCATCAACACCGGCGGCGGCGTGGTGGAGGTGGATTCGCGCCCCTCGGACGCCATTGCGGTGGCGTTGCGGCTCAAGGCGCCCATCTTCGTGAGCAACAAGGTGCTCGAAAGCGCCAAGGACATAGAACTAAACATCAAACGCGATCCGGCCGAAGAGGAGGATCAGTTCAAACGGTGGCTTAACGACGTGAAACCCAGCGATTTCGGCAAGCTCGATAGCTGACCCGTTCACGGCGTTCCGGGCGGCGCGGCCAAACCGGCGTTAGTTGCGTACTGACAAGATAAGGGCAAGGGAGGGGATGTGAGGCACTGGTTCAGTTTGAGCGCCATCGCCATGATGGCCGCCGGCATGTTCTGCGCGTCCGCGCCCGCGTGGGCGCAAAAACCCATCACGCCGGAGTGGAAAGGCTACGTCATAGATGTGCGGGCCAACGGCGACGTGTGGTTCAACTCCGGTACGGCGGGCGGCGTCAAGCTGGGGGACATGTTCGAGGTCGTGGAACCCAGCAAGTCCGTCAAGGACCCCAAGGGCAAAACCCACGTCATCCCCGGTTCGCGCAAAGCCCTGCTGGTGGTGGTGGAAACGCTTAAGGACATCTCCAGTTGCCAGGTGCTCGAAGGCGGCGGCGTGGCCAACGGCGACGAGGTGCGCTTCGTGTCCAGCCGCGCGGAACAAAGGAAAAGCGGCGACAGCGACTTTCTAAGCGAAGGGCTGGTGCTTTCCGCCGATCCGAACCAGAAAACCGGCATCATCAACATCGGCAAGGCCCAGGGCCTTAACAAGGGCGACCGGTTGGCGGTGGTGCGCCCGGAGAAAATCGTTGACCCCGCCACCGGCGCGTTCGTCCGCATCAAGCATAACCTGATCGGCGAAATCGAGATATTCTCCACGGAGGAAACCGTATCGGATGTGAAGCTCACCAAGAACGCCGCGGCCATAGCCAAGGGGGACTTCGTGCGCCGCCGCACCTCCGCGCCTTCCGGGATCGAAGCGCGCGCCGTTGGATTCCGCAAGAATGAAGTGATCTGGAAACTTCAGCCGGAACCGGAAGCCGAAGGCTTCCTGGTATTCCGCTCCGCCACCGGCAAGGAGGACGCCTGGACGCAGATCGCCAAGATCACCAAGCGCGACGCCGTCTCCTATACCGACGAGCACTCCTCGTCCAACCCCTTGGCGGACAACACCGCGTACTATTACCGGGTGGTGGTCTTCAACGGTTTTGGCGTCAATAGCGCCCCCTCCGAAACGGCGCGCGCCACCACCCAAGGCGCGCCACCGCCGCCCGAAGGGTTCCAGACCCAGCCCGGCATGATACGTTCGGGTACCGTATCTACCGCAAGAAGGAAAAGGACAGGGAGTTCATGCTCATCGCGGACATCAAGAACCGCCGCGAAACAAGTTACCATGACCGGGACGGCGGTTCTACCACCGCGCCTCGCCTCGAAGATTCAACTTCCTATGTCTATACCATTTCCGCGTACAGCCCCTATGGCGATGAAGGGCCGAAAAGCGCTCCGGTCACCGCCCGCACCGCCGACCCGCCCGCGGTTCCCGAAGGGTTTGAAGGGAAGGGGATGCAGGCGCGCGCCGTGCCGCTGACCTGGATCATGCATAAGGATGAAAACGTTCAGGGCTATTACATCTACCGGGCCAACCAGGACGAAGGCCCGTACCAGAAAGTCGGCGAAATCAAGGGGCGCGACAAAACCGCGTTCACCGACGGCAAGGGTTCCGGATTTTTCTCCACGGGAGAGGGGTTGAAGGACTCGCAACTATACTTCTACAAAGTTCAGGCTTTCAACTGGGTAGGCGCCACTTCCGCCATGTCCGAGGCCATCGCCGTGATGACCAAGCCAGCGCCGCTGGCCCCTGAAAAATTATCCGCCACCAGCGGACGGCCCAAGCAGGACCTCATTACGTGGACGAGAAACTCGCCGACGGCGCCACCTATTACTATCAGGTACGCGCCGTGGACAAGGACAACCTCGAAGGCGAGTTCTCCCCCATTGTCAGCGCCATGACCAAGAAACTGCCCGCCAAGGTTATGGGTATCAGGTGGCAGAAAGAAGGGGCCAAGGCGGTGCTCCAATGGGCCAGGAATCCCGAAACGGACATCCGGGAATACGTTGTGTATAAAAAGAGCTTTTTCGGCTGGGCCAAGGCGGGCGTCAGCAGGGAAACTTTTTTCATTCTAGAAGACCTTAAACTCGGATCCGACTCCAGCGACTACGCCGTTTCCGCCGTGGACGGCGACAACCTCGAGGGAGAACGCTCCGACCCCCTCAGCGTACTGCTGCGGTGATCCGCTCCACCGCGCTTGGGCTTGGATCAACAGGTAGGGTGACAACGCCGTGAACCTGAAAAAAGCGCCTATCCACGTTCACCACATCACCAGCCATTTCACCAGCGCCATGTTCCCCGCCGCGTCGCTGATGCTCACCATGCACGCGCTGGGGGCTTCGGAGCGCTTCGAGGCCGCGGCGTACTACTGCATCGTGTTCGCCACTTTCGCCGCGCCCATGGTGTACGCCTCCGGCGCCTACGACTGGCGCACGCGGTTCCAGGCGCGCCACACCACCATATTCGACCACAAACTTGTGGTGGGCGTCGCGCTGGTGCTGTTCTCGGCCGGGCTTGTGGCCATCCGGACGCTATGGCCGGAGTCGGTGGCGGCGGGTAACGGGTTCGCCGCGTATCTGCTGGCGGTGTATCTCGCTACGGCCATGGCGGTGTATCTGGGCCACCTGGGCAGCAAGTTTATTTGATATAAGGATTCGTTCCATGACGGACAAGGAAAAAGTACGGGACCTCAAAGCCAAAATTGAGGCGCTGGTCATCGCCATCCCCCGGGAGCTTGAAGCGTATGAGTATTATGTGGAACTCGCCTCCCAATACGAGGATGACGCCTCCAAGGAAATGTTCATGTTCCTCGCCCGGCAGGAACTGGCGCACCGCGACGCGCTCGAACGCATCCTTGCCGACACTCAGCGTCAGCTTGAGGAAACCCTGATACATAAACCATAGCGCCCGCTCATAAGGAGTCCGTACCGTGAACAAATATGTATGCAATATCTGCGGCTATATCTACGATCCCGACGTGGGCGATCCCGAAGCGGATATTCCTCCCGGCACATCCTTCGAGGACCTGCCGGACGATTGGGTCTGCCCCGAATGCGGCGTCGGCAAGGATCAGTTCACCATGATTGAAGAGTGAGCGGCCAGAGACGCCGGGTGAAGGGGATACAATTGTTCTAGGGGCGGGGTTGCCCTGTCCATAATGGGGATGCGCCATGGGCGCCCAAACCAAAATCCCGTGGCGGGCCGCGGTAGTGCGTCAGTTTGAATTATTTTTAGAAAAGCGTGCTGCAAGGTCCTTCGGCTTTGCCTCAGGACTTCAACAATAAGCGTGAGATGCCTTTACCGGCGCCCTGAGCGGAGCGAAGGGCCTTGCGGTTCAAATTTCAAATTGAGACACTACTCGGGCCGCCCCAAACTTTTACTTCGATCCGCTCCGGTGTAGTATATTAAATTCATGCGCGTCCTGATCGTTACCCCCAACAATACCCACCGCGAGGTATTCAAAACCTAGTTGCGCCGGTTGCCCTATGGAGAATACGCGCCCGGCTTCCGGTTGGAAACTCTCGCCGCCGACGATGGTGTCACCGCTTTCAAAACGGTGCAAGCCGCCGCCGCGACCTCGCCGTTGGACCTGATTATCACCGCGCAGGTCACCAAGGGGATCACCGGCATCCAGTTGGCCAGTTACTTGAGAACCGATGAGAAACTGGCCTCTATCCCTATCGTCATGTTCAACCATACGACGGATTTCGATAACCTGCTGAAGATTAAAGATTTGGGCGTTGACTCGTTTTTATTGTTCCCCGTCTCCTTCGAAATCTTCAGAGAAAAAATCACCAAGATGGTGGAACGCTCCATCCTGCGGGAAGACGCCGTCCGCAAAGCGCAGTTGGACGAATATTTCCGGCG
>JACQZB010000060.1 GCA_016207925.1 Nitrospinota bacterium | reverse complement strand
GTGAGTGACGATAAGATCGTGGAGGTCGAGCGTTGGCTCAATAACCGTCCGAGGAAATGCCTTGGCTACAAAACGCCGCTGGAAGTCTTTAACGGGATGAGCGTTGCGCTTGCCGGTTGAATGCGGGTATTGATAATCATGTATATCTACATTACTTCTTTGGTATTGGATATTTCAACGTTTGGCACGATACCATCCCTTCCTTAAGGGCGATTTGCCCGGAGCATCATCAACAAGGGGGTTTATGATGAGAGGGATATCAGCGATTCTTCTTTTAGCGGGGCTGTTCGTGTTCTCGAACATGGCGGCGGCGTATCCTTCCCGCGGGGCGGAGCCAGCCGATGGCTGCCGGTCATGCCATACCAGTCCTGATTTTAAGGGGCAGCTTGTGGTCAAAATGCTGCGCGTGAAGGATGGCAAGAGCATCGTGAATGACTACAATGCCTCCGACAACACCATCTCCATTCCCGTAAAGCCCGGCGGCAAGGTTAAGTACACCTTGGTGCTCGGCCACAAGGAGCCGGGCAAGGCCAAAACCGTGGGTTGGTTGTGGCGGTTGCCTGCGGGGGTGGAAACGGAACTGCCCAATTGCGTACGCAAACTTGAGCAGGGGCAACCCTGGACCAAATACAACGACGTGGACGGCGAAAAGAACATCGCCTATCACACCGTCGCGGGCCAGACGTTCTTTTTTAACGGCCAGGTCGCCAACATGCCCATGACCGGCGAGTTGCGCGTCTCATTGGGGCAGGATGGCGCCGGGGCCGTTAAGCTGACCGGGCACACCATCAAGCTGAAATTCGTTCCGGTGGAGGGGGAATAACCATGAGAAAGCAGATTTTCGCGATCGCTGCCGCCGTCGCCCTGGCCTCCGCGGCCTGGGCGTTGCCCGGATCCTCGACCTATCCCAACGAGAAGCTGGGTTCGCCCTATGGCCCCGTTCCCTGCGCGGGGTGCCACAAAAGCAACCCGGCTTTTGAGAACAATGTCTTCATTGACGTGCGCGACCGTTCTGGCGCCAGCCTGATGACCGGCGCGGACACCGCAGAAATCCCCTGGAAGCCAGGCGAAACCACCGAGTTGCATGTGGTCGTAGGTCTGAAGGACCAGGACCCCAAGGGCAAGGTGGCGGGCTGGTTTTTCAACCTTCCCGCCGGTGTGACGCTGGCCAAGGGTTCGGTGAACTACTGCTACCAGCGGATCAACTATGATGTGCCCAGCCAGTTCAACGGGGATGACAAGCCGTACCGGACTACGGATATTCACCATGTCTCCTTTCCCAAGTACATGGCCCCGGCGGAGACGGATCTGTGGGTGGGCGTGGGCGGCAAAGCCACCGAGCTTGAGGCAGGCTCACCCGCGCGTAAGGAGACCATGGGGCTTAAGACTATCAAGCTCAAATGGGTTCATGACACGATGAACTGACGCCGCGATACTTTGGGCGCCCCCGTTTATTCATCGAGCGGGGGCGCCATCACTTGAAGGCGCGGGGAATCGCGCCACCCCCGCAGAGGGCGTATTGAGAGGAGGGTGATGTTATGGAACAGGACTTGGCCGCGCAGCTTCAATTCCAGTTGGTCTGGGCGGGGCTGATCATCGGCGTTTTACTGGGCGCGCTGATCCAGCGGACGAACTTCTGCATGGCCAACTGCTTCACCAGTATCCGCATCTACGGTTCATTCCTTCAATTCAAGGCGTATATGGTGGCGCTTGCTGTAGCCATGGCGGGCGTCCAGGCGCTTGTCAGCTCCGGCGCGCTGGATCCGGCGCGTTCTATTTACCTTCCCTCCAACTTTCCGCTGCTCGGCTTTATCGCGGGCGGTTTGCTGTTTGGCGTGGGGATCGTGTTCGCCGGAGGATGCGCCACGCGCATTCTGGTGCGTGTGGGCGAGGGGAATCTGGGCGCGCTGGTAAGCATGTTCGCCTTTAACCTCGCCGCCGCATCCACGCTGGGGGGCCACTTGGCCTATACCAACGAATACTTTTTCCGCAAGTACACCGTGGATTTCGGCCAGCCGTCGTCGCTCCATGGCCTGCTGGGCGTCAACCCGTGGATACTCATCGGCGCATTCACGCTGTTCTTGGCGGTATGGTTCATCATGTCGGCGAAAGAGGATGATTTCCTGGGCGTCAAATGGCCGCTCACCGGCGTGGCGCTGGGCGCCTTGGTGGTGGCGGGCTGGTACGTCACCGGCGACGCGGCGGTGAAAATCGCCGCCGACGAGTTTATGGCCATGGACACGTCCCTGATGAATCAGTTCCGGCCCTCCAGCATCACCTTCGCCAAGCCCAATGCGGATGCGTTCGATTACCTTGCCACCGCCACGGGCAGCTCCATGGATTTCGGGGTCGCCACGGTTTTTGGCGTACTGTTGGGGTCGCTGATGGCGGCGTTGGTCTCCAAATCATTTTTCTGGATCATTCCGCCGGACAAGAAAACGTTCCTGGCCCACCTTGTGGGCGGCCTGTTGATGGGGTATGGCGCGATTCTGTCCTTGGGCTGCAACATCGGTCAGGGCCTCACGGGCTGCTCGGCGCTGGGGCTGGGCAGCGTTATCACCGTGGCGTCCATCATCCTTGGCTCGTGGCTGGCGTTATGGCTGCGCGAAAAAATGTGGGGCTATTAGCCCATCGCTGGAGATACCGATGAAAATACTTAACCGGAGGGATTTTCTGCTCCTTCTTGGAGCGGCCAACGCCGCCTTGACCGTGGGATTGCCCGGTTTGGCCTTTGCCGACGAAGCCGCGGAGCAGAAAGCAAAAGCCGAGGCGGCGGTGAAAGCATTCACCGGAGGCAAGGAGGCCGCCCAGGGTTCATTGATTCTGGAGGCGCCCGATGTCGCGGAAAATGGCGCGCAGGTACCCGTGGCGATTTCCATGAAAGGCGTCAAGCCCGTCCGCGTGGCGCTGGTGGTGGATCATAACCCCGTCCCCACGGCGCTGGACGCCGCCATATCGCCCAAGTACGCGGGCGACGCCAAAATCGCCGTCCGCATCAAAATGAAACGGTCATCGTTGGTGCGGGCCTACGCGTATGACGAAAAGGGGAAGCTCCACGGAGCGGGCAAGAACGTCACCGTAACCCTGGGCGGCTGCGGCTAAGCGCGCGATAAAGGAGACCAGATCATGGCGGAAATAGGGACCGCGAAACTGCGATTGCCGAAAATGGCCAAGGGCAAATCCGCCCAAGCGCAAACGATCATCGTCCATCCCAACGACAGCGGCTTCGCCAAGGACGAAACCGGCGCCATCCCACCCGCGTACTTCATCGAAGCGCTCACGGTGGAGTTCGAGGGAGAGGTGGTGTACGCAATGAACCTTGGCCCCTCGCTGAGCAAGGATCCGTACATTGAATTCAGCCTGGCGGTGGACAAGCCGGGACGGCTGAGGCTGACATGGAAGGATAACAAAGGCGCGGTATTCACCCGCGAGCAGGTGGTCGAACCGGCGTGAGGCGCGGCATAAGACCGCTTGATTCCGGCGGCGACTTCAATTAGAAGTAGAAGGCGCCATTCGCGCCCCCGTAGCTCAGATGGATAGAGCGCCGGATTCCTAATCCGTAGGCCGTGGGTTCAAATCCCGCCGGGGGCACCATTTATTCAATGAGTTATTGATTCCAGTATAGGCCGTTTTGGAGCTACGGGGTAGCGATGGGGTAGCATTTAAAAGTCCGTAAAAGACAATTAGGGGATTGCCCGCGCTTATTATACGTTTTTCTTTTAGCCTATCTTTCTCTTATCTTAATTTTTTTAAGATTTCTGATTTAAGAGGCTTCGAGAAAAAGATGTCTCT
>JACQZB010000059.1:2106-13936 GCA_016207925.1 Nitrospinota bacterium | reverse complement strand
CCAGCCGCTCATCGAGCATTTTATAAAGAAATTCAGCAAGCAAATGAAGAAAGAGGTAAAGGGTGTGGCTCCCGAAGCCATGAAAAAGCTTATCCTCTATGACTGGCCGGGCAACGTGCGGGAGTTGGAGAACATCGTCGAGCGGGCCTTGATCCTGGAGGAAACCGCAGAAATCACCCCGGAATCGCTGCCCGAAAAGCTGGTGTATCCCGGCGACGGCTCCCAGACGCAAGCCGTGGAGAGCAAACTTTCCATTGACCGCTACATTCAAAGCTTCATCCAGCGCTACGAGCGGGTGTACAAGGAGAAGGACATCGCCCGGATGCTGGGCATCAGCCGCAAGTCGCTGTGGGAGCGGCGCAAGAAATGGGGCATGGAACGCGCCCCGTCCCGGCGCGATGACTGACACGCGCGGCGGACCGCGCCGCGCCGTGGCCGTATGGCTGGGCGCGCTCTCCGCGCTCATTGGCGCCGCGGCGGGGCTTGCGCTGACGCTCTACCACGATCTGCCGGAGATCAACAACCTGGGCCGGTACCGCCCAAGCGTGGTGACCGCCGTGCTGGACCGGCACGGGCGGCCCGTGGCTGAGATATATCAGGAACGGCGCATCTGGCTCCCTTATGCCGCCATGCCCAAAACGCTGGTGCAGGCCGTGGTGGCCACGGAGGACGCGCGCTTCTGCGAGCATCGCGGACTGCGGCTGTTAAGCGTGGCGCGGGCGCTGCTCGCCGATATCCGCGCGGGGCGCCGCGCGCAGGGCGGCTCCACCATCACCCAGCAACTCGCCAAACTTTTGTTCCTCACTCCGGAAAAAAGCGTGGCGCGCAAGATCAAGGAGGCGCTCCTTGCCATCCAGATCGAGCGCGCCTATACCAAGGAGGAAATCCTCGAACTTTACCTTAACCAGATCAACCTCGGTTCCGGCGCCTATGGGGTGGAGGCGGCGGCGGATCTGGCGCTCAAACGCCGCGCCACCGTTCTCAAGCGCATGGCCGCGGCCGGATACATCTCGGATCAAGCCGCCGTACGCGAGTCCGCCTCGCCCATCGCCTTGGCGCCGCCACGCGACGGGCAAAGGCTGGCGCCGCATTTTGTGGAAATGGTCCGCCAAGATCTGGCGGATAGGTATGGCGAGGACCGGCTGTACCGCGACGGGTTTGAAGTGACCACCTCGCTTGACCTTGATCTTCAGCGCGCGGCGGAATCCGCCGTGGCCAAGGGGCTTGCCGCGCGTAAGGATCGCGGCGCATCCGGACCGATGGAGGCCGCGCTGGTGGCGCTTGGCCCCATGGACGGCTCGATTCTGGCCCTGGTGGGCGGGCGCGATTTTTCCCGTTCCCAATTCAACCGCGTCACACAGGCGCGCCGCCAGCCGGGCAGCGCGTTTAAGCCTTTCGTGTACCTTGCCGCGCTCGACGCGGGTTTCTCACCCGCGGACATCGTGGTGGACTCGCCGGTCACCTATCCCGGCCGCGCGGGCGGCGCGCCGTGGACGCCCACCAACTACAACGAGCGGTTCCACGGCCCCGTCACGCTGCGCGCCGCCCTGGAGCAATCGCTCAACGTCGCCACCATAAAGCTGATGGATCGCGTGGGGACCGGCGCGGTGACGGCGATGGCGCGCAGGATGGGTATCCACTCGCCGCTCGAAAACTCGTTGTCGCTGGCGCTGGGCGTCGCGGTGGTCTCGCCGCTGGAATTGACCGCGGCGTACGCGCCCCTGGCCAACGGCGGACTGAGGGTGGAACCGGGATTCATCCTTTCGGTACGCGCGGCTGACGGGGAACTTCTGGAGGAGGCGCCGCCCAAAGTCGCCGACGCCATCCGCCCGGAAATCGCCTACACGCTCACCACCATGCTGCGCGGGGTCATCGAACGGGGCACGGGAAAACCCGCCGCGGCCCTGGACCGTCCCGCCGCGGGTAAAACGGGCACCACCAACGACTATCGCGACGCCTGGTTCGTGGGGTACACTCCCGGACTTGTGGCGGGCGTGTGGCTTGGGTACGATGACAACCATCCTGCCGGCAGGGGATTCACCGGCGGACAGGCGGCGGCGCCCATCTGGCTTGACTTCATGCGCGCCGCCCCGGAGGGCGCCCCGGCGCGCGATTTTCCCAAACCCTCCCGCGTGGTGACAAGGCTGATTGACCGGACTTCGGGCAAATTGGCCACGCCGTTATGCGCCGATACCATCGAGGAGGCGTTTGTTGAAGGCACGGAACCCAGGGAATACTGCAATGCGGAAACTCAACGCAAGAGGCGCATCTGATACCATGCGTATTGACTGGAAAAAACTGCGCGAGGCCACCGGGCTGGACGAGGCCGCCTTCGCCCAGAAAGTGGGCGTGACGCCGGAAATGGTGATCGCGTGGGAAACGCACATTGTTGAGCCTGACGCCATGGAACAAAGACGGGTCTTCGCATTGGTGAAAAAGATCACCGAGGAAGGCGTATGACCATGCGCGTGGGTCACGGATTCGACGTCCACCGCTTCGCCGAAGGCCGCCCCCTGTGGCTGTGCGGTGTCCGGCTGGAGCATCCGCGCGGCCTTGAGGGCCATTCCGACGCCGACGTGGCGCTGCACGCCGTATGCGACGCGCTGTTGGGCGCCGCGTCGCTGGGCGACATCGGCCAGATGTTCCCGGACAGCGACGCCGCCTATAAGGGCGTCTCCAGCGTCACGCTGCTCGCTCGCGTGGCGGAACGGCTGGCGCGGGAGGGTTGGCGCGTGGCGAACGTGGACGTGACCATCGCCGCGCAGGAACCGCGCGTGGCGCCGCATCGCGAGGCGATGCGCCATGCGCTGGCGGGCGCGCTGGGCATGGATACGGGCGCCGTTTCCGTAAAGGCCACCACCACCGAGGGATTGGGCTTCACCGGCCGGCGCGAGGGCATCGCCGCCTGGGCCGTGGCGTTGGTTGAAAAGTAATCCGCGCTCCGCGCCTGCCGCGGCCCCTGTGTTACAATGCCGCATTCCGCGCGGCCATTCGCGCCCAAAGCCAATGTTGGAGCCGTTCATGGGTCTTCGCATTTACAACACCCTCACCGGGGCCAAGGAAGAATTCACGCCGCTCAACCCGCCCAAGGTGGGTATGTACGTCTGCGGCGTCACGGTGTACGACGACTGCCACATCGGCCACGCGCGTTCCGGCGTGGTGTTCGACGTTATCTACCGCTATCTGCGCTGCCGCGGTTACGACGTCACCTACGTGCGCAACTTCACCGACATTGACGACAAGATCATCAACCGCGCCAATGAACTTGGCGTGCCCTGGAACCAGTTGGCGGAGCGCTACATCGCCGCCTTTTACCGCGACATGGATGCGCTGGGGTTGGAGAGGCCCATAATCGAGCCGAAAGCCACCGAACACATCGCCGAAATGCTGGAGATGATCCAGTCGCTCATCGCGCGCGGTTTGGCGTATGAGCTTAAAGGTTCGGTTTATTTCTCTGTGAAAAGTTTTCCGGAATACGGGCGGCTGTCGAAAAAAAACATTGACGACCTTATGGCCGGCGCGCGGGTTGAAGTGGACGAGGAAAAGCGCGACCCGCTGGACTTCGCGTTGTGGAAAGCCTCCAAGCCGGGCGAGCCGATGTGGGACAGCCCATGGGGCAAAGGCCGCCCCGGCTGGCACATCGAAAGTTCCGCCATGGGCCGCACGTACCTGGGCGTCACCTTCGCCATCCACGGCGGCGGCAAGGATCTGGTGTTCCCGCATCATGAAAACGAAATCTAGGCAACTTCTGGACCATCAAGGACGCGCTTGAACAGGTCCATCCGGAGGCGCTGCGGCTGTTCCTGCTCTCCAGCCATTACCGCAGCCCGATAGATTTCACCGAGCAGTCACTGGGCGACGCCACAAAAAATCTGGCGCGGTTCTACGATCTGCTCGACGAGCCATTAAGTAATGACGAACGCGCCTTGAAAAGCGACGAAGTCCTGATCGCCGGATTCGCCGCCGCCATGGATGACGACTTTAACACCGCATCCGCGCTGGGGGTGCTGAACACGGCGTTGCGGCATCTCAACCAGACCAAGGCGGAGTCGGCGCGCATGAAACGCTCCTCCGATTCGTACAAAGCCGCGCGCGTCCAACTGGCGCGGGGCATCGCGGCGTTGCGCGAGGCGGGCGGCGTATTGGGGCTGTTCACCCGCGCGCCGGGCGAATTCATGGAACGGTTCAAGAACGAGCGCCTCGCCGGAGCGGGCATGTCCCGCGAAGCGCTGGACACCGTCATCGCCCAACGCGCCGCCGCGCGCGCCCGCAAGGACTATGAGGAGTCCGACCGCATCCGCGCGGATTTGGCCGCCAAGGGCATCCTGCTGCAAGACACGCCCGGCGGCGCCGCGTGGTCCGTGAGTTTCGATTGACCCATGAAAAAAGGCAAGCCCGAACGCGGGCGCGAGATACTGTTCGGCGTCAACCCCATCCACGAGGCGCTCAAGGTGGCGCGGCGAAAGTTTTACGGTCTCACGCTAAAAAGCGGAATCAAGCAGGCGGGCGCCGTGGCGGAGATTCTGGAGATCGCCTCGCGCCGCGGCATCCCGGTAAAGTTCGAGGACATTGACACGGTGGCGCGCATGGCCGCCGCCGCCGAGGCGTTCGGCGTGGCGGGGGTGATTTTCCCCGACCGGCGCGCGGCGCAGTACACTCCCGTGGCCGCGAAATCCAGCGCGGGCGCGGGTGAGCGCGCGCGGCTATGCCGTGTGGTGAATGTAGCCGAAACCGTGCGTACGCTCAAGGACGAAGGCTGGCGCGTGGTTGCGCTCGACGGCGAGGCGGCGAATGAGTTCGCGCCGGCGCCCGGCCCGCTGGCGCTGGTGCTCGGCGGAGAGGGCGAGGGCGCGCGCCCGCTGGTGATCAAACGCGCGGGGGAAACGGCGCGTATCCCCATGCAAGGCGGCGTCGGCTCAATAAACGTCTCGGCCGCCGCGGCCATCGCCTTTTACCTCGCCTCCCGCCGCTGACAAGCCCTACAATAAGGCATGAGCGCAGTATTGGACGAAACCCGCGAACTGCAGGGCGAGATACGCCAACTGCTTAAGACCCGCAAGGCGATTCTGCTCGCCCATAATTACCAGCGGGGCGAAATACAGGACATCGCGGACTTCGGCGGCGACTCGCTGGCGCTGTCCCAGCAGGCCGCGCAGACGGACGCGGAGCTGATCGTTTTCTGCGGCGTGCATTTCATGGCGGAGTCCGCCGCGATCCTCTCCCCCAACAAAACCGTGCTGCTGCCCCGGCTTGAAGCCGGCTGCCCCATGGCCGACATGATCACCGCGGACCGTCTGCGCGCGAAAAAGGCCGAGCTTGGCCCCGATGTCCCCGTGGTCACCTACGTCAACTCCACCGCGGAGGTCAAGGCGGAATCGGACATCTGCTGCACCTCATCCAACGTGGTGTCGGTCGTCAACTCGCTTGCGGCGGAGCGCGTCCTGTGCGCGCCGGACATGAACCTGGCCAAGTACGCGCAGCGGTTCACCGCGAAAAGGGTGGAGTATTGGAAAGGTTTCTGCCCCACCCATCACCTGCTCAAGCCGGAGACGGTGGCCGCGATGCGACAGCGCTACCCGGACGCGATGGTGGCCGCGCATCCTGAATGCCTACCGGAAGCGCTGGACCTGGCCGACCATGTCTGCTCCACCTCGGGCATGTACGAGTACGCGAGGAAATCCCCCGCGCGCCGGTTCATCATCTGCACCGAGGAGGGCATCCTGCACCGGCTCCGCAAGGAGAATCCGGACAAGGAATTCATCCTCGCGGACGAAAACCTTATCTGCCCCAACATGAAAGTCACCACGCTCGAAGACGTGCGCGAGGCGCTGACCGGGATGAAGAATGTCATCACCGTGCCGGAGAATATTCGCCAGCGCGCCAAGCGCGCGCTCGACCGGATGCTGGCGGCTCCGCGCGACGTTCCGCCCGCATGGCGGCGCTTGAACGCTTAGGGCCTGTTCAGGATTCCCCCTTAAACATTTCCCCTTCCGCCATCAACGCCGCGGCGCATGAGGCGGGATCCACCATTGCGGCGGGAACGCCATCAACCGTGTCCGTCAAGGGATTCGTCACCTTGGGCGCCAGCGCCGTCCCGAACCATTCCGCCATCGGGCCAATGACTATGAGCGGCGCGCGGGTCAACCGTTCGCGCCGGGCCACGCGGCGGATGGCTTGGGCGATCAGGTCAACCTGCTTTGTAATAAGCGCGCGGGCCAGTTGGCGTGTTTGGTCCTTGCCAAGGTCCCCGTAATCGCTCATGACCAGCCGCGCCAAGCGGGAGGCGGCGGCGCGCGGGGTTTTTGCGCGTCCGTCGGGCGTGGGGGCGGAGTAACGGCGCGAGTGAATGACGCCCAACGCCAAATAGGCGTCGCCCATAAGGGCGAAGTGTTCGGGGCACAGCGGATACTCCGCGCCGCGCAGCGTGACGCGGGGAAGAATCGAGGCGGGATGCGTGCGAAGGTATCCCATGTATAACAGTTCGCCATGGCGCAGACGTTCGTGGTCGGTGGCGCCGCGCGCCGCCATTCTCCCGCCGCGCAGGGGGATGATGTCGGTGGTAGTGGAGCCGATGTCCACCATGATGGCGGCCCCAACGCGCGGGGCCAGCCAGCGGCCGGTGGCGGACCAGTTGGCGGAGGCCACGCGCATTGGCCAGCGGCGCGCCCGCGCGGGCGGAACCAGTTCTCCGCTGACATCCACCACGCGCCAGGGTATTCCCGCGAACGTTTTCGCGGCGGCGCGCAGGATGTAACGGACACCCTCGCGGCGGCTGGCGAACACGTCGGAAAGCTCGGCGGTCATGGTCAAGGCGATGGCGCCGGGCCGTTCACGCCGGGCGATGGCGGCCAGGATCGTTTCCAGCCGGCCCGGATCGCGGAATATCTCGTAGGGATATGTCCTGCGCGGCGTCAGGCGAAGCGTTTTTCCGTGGAGCGCCAACGCGGTCTTGATATGCGCTCCTCCGGCATCCACTCCCAACACGCGGATCATGCGGGGACGCCGGAAAGCGAGTAAACAACGGCGCGGCGGCGCGTGACGCGGGGCAACGGCTCGCCTTGCGCGGCGGCGTGAATCGCGCGGGCGGGATTGATCTCCAGCGCGGCGGCAAGCGCGGTGTAGCTGGTGGTAAGCCTGGGATTGACTTCGATCACCACGGGGCCGCGCGGCGTGGCGATGTAGTCTATCCCCCAATAGCCGCAAAGTCCGGGAACGGCGCGCCAGACGGCTTCCGCCATCCTTATGACTTCCCCCGCCGGTTCAAGGGGCAGGATTTCGCCGCCGTTGTAGGTCAGCCGGCCGCCCTCGCGCCCAATACGCTGGCGGTTGACGGAAAGGACGAGGACCTCGCGATCCGACGAGACTACGCTTGCGCTCATCGCCTCGCCCTCAACATACTCCTGCGCCACGAGCGCCGGGCCACGGGCGCAATCCAGCCGTTGGCCGGCGGCCCGGAGCGTAACACCATCGCATCCAGCGCCATCGCGGGGTTTGGTGATCCACGGTTTGGCGCCAAACGCGGCGCGCGGCTCGAAAAAGCAGGCGATGGGCCATGTGGCGGGATGAGGGATGCCCGCCTGTTTCATGCGGGCGGCGAAGTCCAGCTTGTCGCCGCACAGGATGATAGCCTCCATACCGCAACCAAGCCATAGTTTGCCTCGGTGCAGCGCCGCCGCGGCCAGCCGGGCCAATTCACCCCTGGTTTCCGGCGCGATGACCAGCGCCGCATCGCACTCGTCCATGACGGCGGCGAAACGCTCCTCGTGACGCGATGCAAAGTAGCGTACGCCGGAAATATCCTCCACAAGCGGCGCGAAGCGTTCATCAACGAAAGTAAACGGCTCCACGCCGGGCAGCGCGGCGAAATCGCGCAGGGCGGCGCGCAGCATGGCGGCGCCCTCCTCCACCGGCGAGTGGACGGATTCGCCCCCAAGCCCGCCGGTGAAATATTCAAAAATGAACAGCCGCATGGCGGACAGGGACTATGCGTCGCGCTCGCCCCGGGCGGTGGCCTGGCGGTACTTGCGGAAAGCCGTGCTCCAACTGGACGATTCGGTGATGGCCGCGGCGACCATAATGGTTTGCAGCGCCGCCTCGCGCGGGACGCCAAGTTCAAGGGCGCGTTTGATGTGCACGTCAAGGCAATGCTCGCACCGCAGCGCGGTGGCTGCGGCGATGGCGGCGATCTCCACTTCCCGCTCGGTCAGCGGCGAGTTTTCCTTATGGAGGATGGATTTGTTCTTCAGCGTGCAGGTGATGAAATACTCCGGATCCTCCGCAAGGACTTTTGTGACCAGCGGCGGACTGCCATAAAGCTGAGTTATCCTCTCCATTGTCTCGCGCACGGCTTGCGCGCCTTTTTCGCTGACCAGCTTCTTGAACGACTCCTCGAATGTTGACTCCGTCATACTGCCCTCCATCCATGTTCACGGAGCGATGGGCTTACCGGCTTCCTCGCTCCTGGCGCGCGGGCGAATCGGGAGCAAGCCGGTTAAACCACCGCGGGGCGCAACAGCCTTTCATGCGGCGGACGCCGGTGTTATAATCGCACATTCGGGCGTTATCCGCCCGGCTTTCCCGCGCGGAGAGGTGACCGAGAGGCCGAAGGTGCGCGCCTGCTAAGCGCGTGTAGGGGTAAAACCCTACCGGGGGTTCGAATCCCCCCCTCTCCGCCAAACTTATTTTACCGTTGCTCGCCAAGGCCGCGAGGCCAGCGTAATTGCCCCGCAATTCGGCTTCTAACGCGCCATCCGGGCGCGCGTAAAGCGCTATATCGGCCCCCAGAAGCGTTTTCAGGCTCGTTCGCGCCTTGGCTATGTCCGTTTGCAGAACCCCGTCCAAGCGCGTTATAAGCGCCTCGTAGCGCCCCACGGCGTCAGGGAGGAACGCGCTTATCCGCTCCACCTGCGCCGCGTCAACGCTCAACCGCTTGTTCAAGCCGGTGAGTTCCGCTTCGGCCTTCTCAAGCTCCCGGCGCAACGCCGCCGAATAGCCGCCGTCCTTGATAGCCGAAACCAGCGAGGCAACCTGCTTCTCCAGCTTGGCGGCGCGTTCCTTGACGTTTCCCGGCTCCCGCTTCATTCGCGCTTGCCGGAGCAGGCGGGCGGTTTCCTTCTTGAACAGGTCAATGGCCTCCGGCTTGAACAAGTCCGTTTTCAAGGTTTCCAGAAGGCGCGCTTCCACCAGTTCCCGGCTTACCCTAATATCGTTTCCGCATACGCTTTCGCCCCGGTTCCGGTGATTGGCGCATCCGTAGCGCGCCTGGTCAATGATGACGAAATTCCCGCCGCATTCTCCGCACTTGAGCAAGCCGGAGAAAAGATACTTCGGCCCCGCGCCCGTGCGGGCGTTCTTGTGAAGCCGCGCCCTAACGGCGCTGGTGGCGTGATGGGTCTGCTCTTGGCGCGCTTCCACACGCGCCCAAAGCGCGTCATCAATGATCCGAAGCTCCGGGCGCTTGATGACGATCCATTCCTTCCGATCCTTGAGGCGTTCGATCCTGCGCCGCGTCTTGGGTTCCTCGATGATGTATGTCCGGTTCCATGTCAATTCGCCGATATAAATCCTGTTTGCAAGGATGCCGCGCCCCTTGAGCAGGTGGCCGTATATGGACGTGAAGCTCCATTGCCCGCCGCGCGGCGAGGGAATCCCTTCCTTGATCAGGATTACCGCAATCGCCTTGGGCGAATGGCCGTCGGCGTACAGCGTGAAAATGCGCCGAACAATGGCGGCTTGCTTTTCGTTTATCCGCCACTTCACACCCTTGACGGCGGGGCGGCCATACTGGTCTTTCCGGCTGGTGTCTTCAATCGGGATATTGTCATAGCCGAATATTCGCCCTCCAGCGGAAAGGCCGTTAAGAACATTCTCCTTAAGGCCTCGCCGTGTGCGCTTGCCTATCTCGCGCCGGTATTCCTCATTCATCACGCCGCGCAAGGCCGCATTGTACTGGTAGCCTTCGCGCCGCGTATCCACACCGTCGTTAATACCGATGACGTGGACGCCCAGAAACTCGAAATCGCGGAAGCGCTGCGTCTGCTCCACCGAATCGCGCCATAGGCGGCTCACGTCTTCCGCCACGATAAGATCAAATCGTTTTTCCGCCGCGCCCTTGAGCAGGTTTTGGTAGTCGGGGCGGAACGGGTTTCCGCCGCTGATACCTTCATCCTTGTAAATTCCAACGCGCTCAAAACCTTCCCGCTCAAGGAAAGCTTCGCAAGCGCGGACTTGCCCCGCAATGGATTCTACCCGTTGTTCATCCGTGGAGTATCTCGCGTAAATTGCGGCTCTCATTTCTTCCCCCTCTTGATGGATTGTTTCTTTTTCAAGGGTGGCCGTCCAAGGCGCTTGGATTTTTCCCGGTACTTCATGCCGACGCTGGCGGCCAAGGTGTCAATAACCAGTTTACGGAGAGTCACACCCTTGAGAGCGGCCTGCTTTTTCAGCGCCACGCCCACGGGCACGGGCCAATTGCTTATGACCAGCATTTTTTCCATGCGCCGATTCCTGTTGTTCGATAAATAATATAGCTCTTTTTCTTTATGCAAGTAAACAGTTTTTTCCTATGTTAAAAAAGCCCCATGGCGCGCCATGAGCGAAAAAAACCCCGTGGAGGACGGAGGAAAAAACATACGCGCCATGGGGGTAAGTCACCACTTCGCCGAAGGGTTATTTCTGGCCCAAGCCACCAGCCGGGGCGCTACGTCAACTCCGACATGCACCGCGCCGCCGGTCAGCTTGAAGCTCACGCGCGCGTTCCCGTTGGCGTCGGGTTCGCCGAAGTCCAGGTCAGGAAGCTCATAGCCCTTTTCCAGCGCCTCGAAAGCTTCATCGCGGCGGCGTTCGAGTTCCTTGACGCGCCTCTGGTAATCGCCCCAATCATCAATCTCCCCAAAACGTTCGGAGAATCGTTGACCACCGAGCAGAACGCCCACGGCGAAAAGCTGGAACAGATCAGCGCCTAAAATCGGCAGTTCGGCGTCAAGCTCCGGGCGCGCCAGATGCCGGATGCGCCGCGCGTCGGTAGGGCAGTTTTTGACCGTGCCTTCGGCAATCCACCTCGCGGTGGTGTTGACAAACGCGCGGCAAGCGGCCAGCCGTTCGTCGTTTGCGATAGTGTGCGCCAGCGCGCGCACGTCATCGGGGGCGGCGTGGGCCGCCGCGCAAGCGGCCTTGAAAAAACCCTTCGCCGACAGCTTTTGGCCGCCGTTGACCTTTTCGAACGCATCGGCGGCCTCAAGCGCGGCGGACAGCAAGCCGGGGAAACGTGTTTTCGCCATGGCTACTCTCCGCTATGCGCGCTGGCGTAGAAAGTTTTCAGCAGCGGATCAGCCGCGAACAGGCGCGTCATGCCCTCGCGGTAATCCTTGATGTTGTTCTCCGCCATGTACTCCCTGATCCGTTTGTCAACATGCCGTGTTTTTTGAGCAGGAGTCATTTTTTCGCCCGGCGCGGACAAGCCCGCTTGCCGCGCGCCCGCCACCTGAAGGGGCGTGGCCTCCATTTTTCGAATTTCCTTAAAACTCGCAACCATGATGTTTCTCCAAAACAGGTTTAAAGTCAAAAGCGGTTCGCCTCGAACCCACTTGTAAAAATCGCAACTTCATCATCGCCCTGCTCCACGGGCGCGAGCGCTGGACGTTCCCCGCGCATGACGGGGAACGTGTTTACATGAAGCTCGCCGTCACCAACGCACGCATACCGGGCGGAGCGGCTTGCGAGCCACAACGCCCCACACGCGGCGTTCGCCAAGTCATCATGCCCGCGCGGCGGATGATCCACCTTGTCGCGCCCGCCGGGTGAGGCGCGGCGCTCAAGCTGGCGAAGCTCG
>JACQZB010000059.1:0-2089 GCA_016207925.1 Nitrospinota bacterium | reverse complement strand
TTTTCAATGAGGCGCACCCTGCCGGTGGCGAACAGGGGTTCGGCCTCAAGGTATAATGTACTTTTATCAACGGCATGATGGTAGCTGATACCTGCCTTGAGAAAAGATTCGCTTACCCATTGTCCGGCGTACCTGTCGCCGAAAACGGAAGTTGCGCCATAACGCCGGAGAATGGCGGCTATTTCATGAGTCACGCTTTCAGGACTGAATGGTGGCTTCCAGCCGCGAATCAAGTCAAGGTGGAATGATCCTTCCTCCTCGTGGCAAATGCCCAGCGTGAAGCTGTCGGAGCCGCCACCTGACGGGTCGGCGAAAGCGTGATAGTGACAACCCGCGCGCGGCTCAATTTCGTGGACGTTTTCCAGCAGGGCGGAGTCAATCCACTCATTACGCAAGAAGGCGTCAACATCGTTACGAAATTCGCCCAGCCATTCGGCGGCGGCGGCCAGCGGATCATCGCGCATCGCATCGTCAATCACGCGCTGCGGAATCGTCGGGTTCATTTCGCGCGTCGCCGCTTGCCATATCAGACGATCCGATTCCCTGCCATGATAATCGCGCACCTGCTCCCACAAGACGCCGCGCCGCGCGTAGGGCGTGCTGAATCCAAGTAGCAAGCCGCCGGTGGTGGCGAGCGCCGGGCGAATCGCGGCGAGGATTTCCTTGTCGGGATTCGCGCTTTCGTCGGAACGCCAGAAAGCGAGTTCATCGGCCAAGCAGGCGATGACGGAGTAGCCGCGAACGGAACGGTAGCTGCTGGTGTGAATTTCAATGCTGATTCCATTAGTTAGTAAAAGTTCTTGTTCGCCCTGCTTCTTAACAAGCTTGCGAAGGATTTTGGAAGCGTTGAATATGCCCGTGACGTAACGCATAAGCACGCGCGCCTGTTTTCGGTCATTGGCAATCAACATGACCGTGCCAATTTCACCGGGAGCAAGCACGTCGGCGTACCTCTTGAACGAGGCCAGGTACACCGCAATCAATGCGCTGATAAACGATTTTCCCGAACGGCGTCCGGCCACGATCCAAGCCTCCTTGCGCGGCGCGGAAGGCGGCTCCGCGCGTCCGGTGTGCTGCCGATAGACTGAAAGCTCCGCCTTTGTCATGGGGAGCGCGAATAATCCTTTAAGGAACGCGCGCCACGCCGAAAATGTTTCGGGCTTCTTGATACACGCGCCGAGCAGCTTTTTGTCGTCAAGCGCTTCGATGATGTTCATCGTGATACCTCGTCAAGAATGCGCTCAAGCTCATTTCGGACGGTATGATGGTCATGTGAGGGATTCAACTTTCGAAACGCGCGCGTGACGGTCACGAGTTCGTAAGCGCCAAACGCGCGCCCGGACTTGACTTGATACGCGACCGCGTGTAACAAGGCAGCTTCCTGCTTCGGCCCGCGCCGCAAGCGGCATTCGCCTAGCCTCCACCACGCGCGGCGGAAGGCGCGGCCTTCAGGCGTGCGCCCATCAATGCCCGCGCGCCGGTAAGCCCGGCGCAATTCTTTTCTGTTCATCTACCGTTTTCCTTGCAGATAATTATCGAAGGTTTCGTCATCGTCACCGGCGGCATTGCCAAGCAGCCCAAGCTTCGCGTATGACCGAAATAGAAAATCCAATTCGTGACCGGTCATCGCGGGGTTATCAACCTCGAATTTCAACGCGCGTACAAGAAGCGCCTCCTTGACCGGATCACCGCCAAGCTTCGGCGAAAGCACGCGCCAGCGCGCCGCGAAGTACTTCGCCTTGCGGCAACGTCCATCAAGCGCAAGGGCGGCGTAAATATGCCGCATCCGGCGAGCTTCGAGGCGTTTGTTAGCGTCCATAACCTACCTATTCAAGTACGAAAACATAGGTAGAAACGCCTCCCCGCTTTTTTCGGTTTCAAGTAAGCACTTACGATTCATAAAGTTATGCCGTATTAATTTGTTTTGGCGTTTTTCCGGGGCGAAGGGCAAGATGAAGGCGCATGGGCGAGGGGCGTGTGGGCGACCAAAAGTTACGTTAGGGAAAAACATAATTTCCGCGTTTCGTTTCGTTTCATTTCCTAGGGGAGCGCTTGGAAACGAAATGAATCCGGCGTTTCGTTTCGTTTC
>JACQZB010000024.1 GCA_016207925.1 Nitrospinota bacterium | reverse complement strand
CCGGAGGGGTAACCCGCCATGCCGGCTTTCGCGGTCACGCGGGGCCATGCGGCGCGGGTTGGCGATCGCTTTGGGGAAGCATAACCACATGGCGAAGAAGGGGAGGCAAAGCCTATGGAGGACTATCAACGACACGAGGAAGGGCCGTTCGCCCGCTACACGATAGACTCGCCCGACACGAACCTGCACTTCACGCAGTTCCTGGTGGAGTTGGGCATATCCCTGTCGTCGGAGATCAACCCCGACCGGCTGCTGGAGCGCATTGTGGACGAGCTGTTGCTGGTCACCAACGCCGACGGCGCCACGCTGTACCTTCTGGATGACGACGGGCAACTGCACTTCAAGGTCAGCAAGAACAAGTCCATGCGGCTGCATTTGAGCGAAGCTACCTCCGGCGCCGCCGCGTTCACTCCGGTACCGATGGATCCTACGTTTGTGTCGGCCTACTCCGCGCTTAACAACCGGCTGGTGAATATCGAGGACGTGTACCAGTCGCATGAATTCAATTTCGAAGGCCCCAAGAAGTACGACGCCACGAACCGCTATCGCAGCAAGTCCATGCTGGTGGCCCCGCTCACCAACTACGAGGGCAAGGTCATCGGCGTGATGCAACTGGTCAACGCCATTGACCGGATCACCCATGAAGTTATCCCGTTCGAAAAAAAATATGAGGAGTTGATCCGCGCCATGGCCAGCTACGCGGCGGTGGCCATATCCAACGTGCGCCTGCTGGAAGAGACGCGCCTTCGCGCGGAGATGCTGCGCGAGGCCAACCTGGACTCCATCCACTCGCTGGCAATGGCGGCGGAAACGCGCGACGACGACACGGGCGACCATGTGCGCCGCATGGAGCGCTATTCCTTGACTCTGGCGCGCCGCCTGGGCCTGCCGCAGGAGACGGCGGAGGAGATCAGCTATTCGTCCATCATGCACGACGTGGGGAAAATCTCCATCCCCGACCACATCCTTAAAAAACCCGGCAAGCTGACGCCGGAGGAGTTCGAGGTGATGAAGGGACACTCCTTGGCCGGCTGGCGCATCCTTTCGGCCAAGCCCTTTTTCCGCGTGGCGCGGGAGGTGGCGCGCCACCATCATGAAAAGTGGAACGGCACGGGCTATCCGGACGGAACCGGCGGCGAAGCCATCCCCCTGTCCGCGCGGGTGGTGGCGGTGGTGGACGTATGGGACGCGCTCACCAACAGGCGCGCCTACAAGGAGGCGTGGGGGTTCGAGCGCTCCATCGAGGAGATGCGCCGCTGCGCGGGGACGCACTTCGACCCGCGGCTTATCGAGGCGTGGGACGCCTTGTTCCACGAGGGTGAGCTTGAGCGGATTTATAACGAGTGGAAAGGGTGATACCATAACGCCATTCCACGGCAACCTAATTCAGGATGTACGCATGAGAAGCGACCGGATCAAAAAAGGCATCGAGCGCGCGCCCAGCCGCTCGCTGTTGTACGCCACGGGCGTCACCGAAAAAGCGATGAAGCGCCCCTTTGTGGCTATTATCTCCAGTTTCACCGACATCATCCCCGGCCACATCGGCTTTAGGGACCTGGAGCGCGCCATCGAGCGCGGCATCCACTCCGGCGGCGGGCAGGCGTTCCTCTCCTCCGTGCCGGGCGTGTGCGACGGCATCGCCATGGGCCACAAGGGGATGCACTACAGCCTGCCCACGCGGGACTTGATCGCGGACTTGATCGAATGCGTCGTGGAAGCGCACGCCTTCGACGGCATGGTGATGCTCACCAACTGCGACAAGATCACGCCGGGGATGCTGATGGCCGCCGCGCGGCTGAACATCCTCACGGTGGTGGTCACCGCGGGGCCGATGCTCTCCGGCCGCTAGCACCAGAAGCGCCGCTCGCTGGTGCGCGACACGTTCGAGGCGGTGGGCTGCGCCCGCGCGGGGACCATGTCCCTGGGCGAGTTGACGGAGCTGGAAATGGAGGCGTGCCCCGGACCCGGCTCGTGCGCGGGGATGTACACGGCCAACACCATGGCCTGCGTCACCGAATCGTTGGGGATGAGCCTGCCGGGCTGCGCTTCCGCGCTAGCGGTGTCCGGCAAGAAGCGGCGCATCGCGTTTGACAGCGGCATGACGGTGATGGAACTGATCGCCAATAACATCACCGCGCGCAAGATCATGACGCGCAAGGCCTTTGAAAACGCCATCCGCGTGGACCTGGCCCTGGGCGGCTCCACCAACACCGCCCTGCACATCCCGGCCATCGCCCACGACGCGCGGGTGAACCTGCCGCTGACCGTGTTCGACAAACTGGCGCGCTTGACCCCGCAGTTATGCTCGTTGGAGCCGGCGGGTGACGACTACATGGAAGACCTCGAATACGCCGGGGGCATCCCCGCGGTGATGAAGGAATTGCGCGCGGGGATCCACGACCTGCCCACCATAAGCGGGCTGACCACGCATGGCATCATCCGCAAGGCGCTCAACGCCAATCCGGAGGTGATCCGTCCGGTGAGCAAACCGTACAAGGCGGAAGGCGGCATCGCGGTGCTTAAGGGCAACCTGGCGCCGCGGGGCGCGGTGGTCAAGCAAGGCGCCGTGTCGCCGGAGATGATGCGCTTCACGGGAAAAGCGGTCTGTTTTGATTCCGAGGAGCTTGCCATGAAACAGATCATGGCCGGCAAGGTCAAGGCGGGCCAGGTGGTGGTGGTGCGGTACGAAGGCCCCAAGGGCGGGCCGGGAATGCGGGAGATGCTGGCGCCCACGTCCGCCATCGCGGGCATGGGGCTGGCCAAGTCGGTGGCGCTGATCACCGACGGGCGGTTCTCCGGCGGCACGCGCGGGCCGTGCATCGGCCACGTCTCGCCGGAGGCGATGGAAGGCGGCCCCATCGCGCTGGTCAAGGACGGCGATTTAATCGAGATAGATATTCCCAAGCGCGCCATGACGCTTAAGGTGGCCGAGGCCGAGTTGAAACGGCGCGCCAAATGTTGGAAACCGCCCGCGCCGAAAATCCGGTCGGGGTATCTGGTCCGCTACGCGCAGGTGGTGGAAAGCGCCGCCGCGGGCGCCGTGCATAAGGAAAAAATTTGCGGCGGCTAGATTAATTGACCAAAGACTATTGATAGCCGTCATTGCGAGGAGCTTAAGCGACGAAGCAATCTCAAATTCTCAGGTAATTGGGGTTATGAGATTGCTTCGCTTCGCTCGCAATGACAGAAATAACGGCATGTAATGAGCGGGTACGACTACTCCACCCTGCCGCGCGAGTTAAACGTTCCGGACATGCCGGTGACAGGGTTCGTCGCGCGCGCCGCGGAAAAATTCCCGGACAACCCCGCCATCCACTACTTCGGGACGCAGCTTACCTACCGCCAGTTCGACCAATCCATCCGCAAATTGATGAACGTCCTACGCTCCCTTGGCGTGGGCCGTGGCGACGTGGTGGCGTTGATGACGGCCAACTGCCCGCAGGCGCTGATGGCCTATCAGGCGGTGTTGCGGCTTGGCGCGATCCTTACCCAAGTCAACCCGCTGTACGTGGAACGCGAGGTGGAGCGTCAGCTCAACGATTCCGGCGCGAAGGCGGCGCTGGCGCTGGACCTGGTGGCGGAGCGGGTCATCAACGTCATGGACCGGACGCAGGTCAAATCCGTTCTGGTATTCAGCCTGCGCGATTACATGGCATGGCCTGTGTCGTGGCTGTTTCCGGTCAAACTCCTGATGCAAAAACGTTTGCCGCGCGTGCCCCAACACGAGGGCGTGGTGTGGTGGAACAGCGTGTTCCCCGCCGCGTCCGCTGAAATCGAGGCGCCGCCTGTCTCCCCCGGCGATCTGGCGTTGTACCAGTACACCGGCGGCACCACCGGCGACGCGAAAGGGGTGGAATTGACGCACCGCAACCTGGTGGCCAACACCCTTCAGGCGCGCAGGTGGTTCGTGGACGCGCAGGAGGGCAAGGAGGTCATCCTGCTGGCGCTGCCGATGTTCCACGCCTTTGGCATGACGGTGGGGATGAACCTGGCGTGGGCGCTGGCGGGCAAGCTGGCGCTGATCCCCAAGTTCGACGCGGCGCAGGTGATGGGCCTGATCGAGCGCCAGCGCGTGACCATGTTCCCCGGCGTGCCGGCGATGTACGTTTCGATCATCAACCACCCCGCCGCGCTCAAGCGCGACATTTCATCCGTGCGCTATTGCATCAGCGGCGCCGCCTCGCTGGCGCCGGAGACCCGCGCCGCGTTCGAGCGGCTTACCGGCGGCAAACTGGTGGAAGGCTACGGGCTGACCGAGGCCAGCCCCGTGACGCATTGCAATCCGCTTCCCGGCGGCGCCAAGAACGGCTCCATCGGCATGGACCTTCCGGGGACCCAAAGCCGCATCGTCAACGAAGAGGGCGCGGAATTGCCCGTGGGCGAGGTGGGGGAGCTTATTCTGCGCGGGCCGCAGGTGATGCGCGGCTACAAGGGCAGCCCGGAGGAAACCGCCCGCGTCATCCGCAACGGGTGGCTGTTCACCGGCGACATGGCCTACCGTGACGATGACGGCTTCGTGTTTTTGATGGACCGCAAGAAGGACATGATCATCACCGGCGGCTGCAACGTCTATCCGCGCGAGATCGAGGACTTGCTCATGGAGATCGAGGGCGTGGCGGAGGCCGGGGTGGTGGGCGCGCGGGACGAGCGGTTCGGCGAGATGGTGGTGGCCGCCTCGAAAAGCTGCGCGGGAACCTGGCCTCGTACAAGCTCCCCAAGCGCGTGGTGTTCCTCGAAAAACTGCCCCGCACCATCATCGGCAAGGTGTTGAAGCGTGAGTTGAAGCTGGAAGCCGAAAAGGCGCTGCGCGGCTGATCCGCCCACACCCCGCCGCGCGCCGTTTTCCCGCCTGTGGCACAATGAAAAGATGGATGATAAAAACGGAATCACGCTCGCCCGCACCGCCGGTTTCTGCTGGGGGGTGAAACGGGCCATGGACATGACGCTGCAAACCGCCGCGTCCGCCACAGGCCCCGTGTACACCCACGGCCCGCTGATCCACAATCCCCAGGTCATCGGGATGCTGGAGGAGAAAAAGGTGTTCGCGGTGGAGGACGCCACCGCGCTGGCAAGCGGTACGGTGATCATTCGCACCCATGGGGTGACGCCGGAGACGCGCCGCGCCCTCAAGGAGCGTGGATTGGCCGTCATTGACGCCACCTGCCCGTTGGTGGCGCGCGTGCAGGGGATCATAAAAAAACACGCCCATCAGGGCTGCCACACGGTCATCATAGGTGACCGGGGCCACGCGGAGGTGGCGGGGCTGCTCGGCTACGCCGCGGGACGCGGCCACGTGATCGGCTCACTGGAGGAAGCGCGCGCGTTGCCGCCGATGGACAAGGTCTGCGTGGTGGCCCAGACCACCTGCGACACCCGCCGCTACGCGGAAATAGTCGCGGAGCTTGCCGCGCGCTGGC
>JACQZB010000041.1 GCA_016207925.1 Nitrospinota bacterium | reverse complement strand
GTTCAATAGCGCGCCGGACAACAGCGCGGAGACCGCCGAGGGCGATTCGCCGTGCGCTTCCGGCAGCCACATGTGGAACGGCGCCAAGCCCATTTTCGTGCCGTAGCCCACGAACAGGAACACAAAGGCCATTATCAGCCAGTTGCGATCCATCATCGGGGCCAGCGCGATCAGGCCGTCGAGGGTGAGCGAGCCTTCGCCGCCCGCCGCCTGGGTGGCCGCCGTGGCGAAGGAGAACACCCCCAAGAGCGCCAGCGCGATGCCCACCGAGCAGATCAGAAGGTATTTCCACATCGCCTCCAGCGCGCTGGGGCGCCGGTGGAAGTAGATCAGCGGCGCGGAGACCAGGGTGGTGCTCTCCACCGCGATCCACAAAAGGCCCAGGTGGCGGCTGGCCGCCACCGCCGTCATCGCCGCGAGGAAGAACAGCAGGAAGGCCGTGAAAAACCGCTCCGGCTGGTTGAGGAACAGCGGGCCGCTGTCGCCGCTTTGCAGCGCGTCCGTGCTTTCATGCGCCAAAAATTGCGCCGCATACACCGACACGGCAAGAAACAGCGCCGACGTGATGGAGAGAAAATACAACCCCGCCTCGTCGAAACCGAAGTAGGCCGACGCGCTCCCGCGCGCGTCCGGCGCGCTCCACAGATACGCCGCCACGGCGGTGTGGAACAGCGCCACCCCAACCAACAGCGCGCGCCGCGCCCTGTCCGGGGCGATGAAAAAACACGCCGCGCCGGCCAGCGCCGGGACGCAGATAAGCGCCAGACTGGCGTTCATGGCGCGTCCTCCGTGGGGGCGCGCCCCTTTTCAATCCGGTCGAAGGTGCGGTTGATGCGGAACATCACGATGCCGCCCACGAAAATGAATACGAAGATGTCGAGGAATATCCCCATCTCCACCACGAACGGCTGGCGCGCCGCCAGCGACACGCCGAACACGTAAATGCCGTTCTCCAGCGTCAGGTAACCGATCACCTGGGTGAGCGCCTTGGTCCGGCTGGCGATAAGGAACATGCCGCACAGCGCCATGGACACCCCCACCGCCACGAATGGCGCCCCCTCGCCGGCGTGCAACCCGCCCGCGATCTTCTCCGCGAACCAGAACGACAGGCCCGTCACCGCCACGCCGAACGTCAGCGACAGCGAGTAGCCCACCAGCGGCTCCACGTCGCGCCGGATGTTGGCGTCGCGCAGCGCCCACAGCAACAGCCACGGGATCACCGCCCCCTTGAGCATTCCCGACCCCGCCGCCAGGATCACCGCGTGCGTGGAGAACTCGCCCACCTGCGGGAACAGGGGCAGCGCGGCCAGCAGCGCCCCTTGCGCCCCCGCCGTCCAGATCAGCGACCCCAAGCGCGAGGAGCCGAGCAGGTACAGGTTCGTGATCAGCAGCGCCATGAAAATCAGGTTCAGCAATTGGGGCACGAGCGCCAGCGCCATGTCAGCCATTTCGCCTCACCTCAGGAACAGGATCACCGCCAGCGCGGACAGCGCTCCGGCGCCCATCAAAAACTGCGGCACGAACGTCAGGCGCAGCCGCGCCATGGTGGACTCCACCACCCCCACGGCGATGGCGATGGCCGTCATCATCGTCAGCATGTACACCACCGCCAGCCCCGGCCCGCCCGGCAAGGGGGTAAGCGCCTGCGCCAGGATGGAGGAGAATAGCCACAGCTTGAGCGCCCGCCCGTATTCGATCAGGGCCAGGTCCGGGCCGCCGTGGTCGAGAACCATCACCTCATGGATCATTGTCAGTTCCAGGTGCGTGTTGGGGTCGTCCACGGGAATGCGCGCGTTCTCCGCCAGCAGCGCCACGAACAACGCCGCCGCCACCATCGCCGACGCCGCGAAATCGTACTTCTCGCCGGTGGCCAACATGCCGGACAGCGAAAGCGACCCAGTCTGCATCGCCAGCGCCGCCAGCCCCAGGATGAAGATCACCTCGGCGAACACGGCGAAAAACGCCTCGCGGCTGGCGCCCATCCCCTCGAACGCCGAGCCGGTGTCCAGCGCGGCCAATATGGTGAAAAACCGCCCCGCGCCGAACAGGTAGATAAGGACCAGCAGATCACCGTCGAAAAAAAGCGGCGCGGGCAAGCCGCCGAACGGCGTCAGCGCCAGCGCCGCCAACAGCGACGCCAAACCCGCCACCGGCCCCATGCGGAACACCCAGGTGGTGGTCCGGCTGTACACGGCGCCCTTGCGCCACAGACGGGCCAGATCGTAATACATCTGCGTAAGCGGCTGGCCTGTGCGGCCCGCCCAAGCCGCCTTGGTTCGGTTGATCACCCCCATCAGCAGCGGCGACAACGCCAGCGCCATGAGCGGGAATACCAGGGAAAGCGGATGCAGCGCGCCCATCACGACAATATCAACCCCCACACCAGCAGCGCCAGCAACGCCCCCGCGGTGTAGAAAATATAAACGTTGGCCCGCGCCGCCCGGAACGCCTGCAATTTCCCGATCCCCCGCGCCGCCGCGGCGAACAGCCGCCGGTAGAACTCGCTCTCCACCGGATCGTCCGTTTCATGGCTGAACACCGTGCGCTTCGGAAACAATCCATCCTCCATGGCCAGCGCCGCGCGGGGCCGCAGGATGATGTGGAAAAAATCGCTCACCGGCTGGGCGAAGGACGACGGCGTATATTGCATCCGCGCCGAAGGGGCCGCGTATCCGCAATCCCAGGTCACCGATTCCTCCACCGCCGCCGGATCGCTGGCGGCCAATTCCACCACCGGGGCCGTCAGCAACCCCGCCACGGCCGGGGCCAGCGCCGCCGCCAGCGTCATCATGACCGCCAGCGCGAGCATCGCCGCCAGCATCGAGGGGCCGGGCTCATGGGCCTTTTCAACCGCCGCCGACCGCGCCGCGCCCAAAAACACCGCGCCCCCCGCCCGCGCCACCCCCGCCGCCGCCAAGGTTCCGGTAACCGCCATGAACACGATCACCGCCAGCCCCGCGCCCGCGGTCACCGGCCCGCCGTCCACCGCTCCTGCGAACGCCGCCAGGTAAATGAGAAACTCGCTGATAAACCCGTTGAGCGGCGGCAGGCCGCAGATGGCCGCGCCCCCGAAAATGAACAAAGAGCCGGTGAGGGGCGTTTTTTTCATCAGTCCGCCCAACAGGCTCATCCGGCGCGTCCCCGTGGCGTGCGCCACCGCTCCGGCGTTCATGAACAGCAGCCCCTTGAACAGCGCATGATTGAACGCATGGAACAGCGCCCCGCCAAATCCCAGCGCCGCCACCGCGGGGGCGTCCTGGCTGGCGCCCAGCGCGCCCAGCCCGATCCCCATGGTGATGATCCCGGCGTTCTCCACCGTGGAGTAGGCCAGCGCTTTTTTCAGGTCGTCCTGGCCCAGCGCCCACAGGGCGCCGCACACCGCCGACAGCGCGCCCAGCCCGATAAGCGCAAGCCCCCACCACAGTTGGGGATACTCAAGAAACGTCATCGTGCGCAGCAGGCCGTACACGCCCATCTTTATCATGGCGCCCGACATCAGCGCGGAGACATGGCTGGGCGCCGCCGGGTGCGCCACCGGCAACCATACATGGAAGGGTACCAGTCCCGCCTTGGAGCCGAATCCCACTACCGCCAGCGCGAACACCACCCCCGCCAGCGCGCCCGGCGCCGAAAAATCACGGAACTCCAGCGATCCCGCCCCCTGCGCCAAGATCACGAACATGGCGAACAGGAACGCCGCGCCCAAATGCGTGGCGGCCAGGTACACGAACCCCGCCGTGCGCGTCTCCTCGTCCGCATGGTCGAACATGACCAGGAAAAACGACGCCAGCGACATCGTCTCCCACGCCACCAAGAACAGCACGGCGTTCTGTGCCACCGTCACCGCGGCCATGGAAACCACCAGCGTGTTGAAAAAAAACCAGGGGCTTCCCAGCCGCCGGGCGCCGCCCAGGTGGGCCAGGTACCCCGCGCCGTACACCGCGGCCGTCAGCGACAGCCCGAACACGATGATCAAAAACACCGCCGAAAGCGGATCTATGGCCAGCGACAATGATCCGTAGGGCGCGCTCCACGGCGCTGACCATTCGTACCGCTCGCCGCGCACCAGCGACGACACCGCCGGGATCAGCCCCAGCGCGCACCCCGCGATGGCGCCGCCCGCGCCCAAGGCCGCCGTTAGCCGGGCGCCGCCGCCGGACAGCAACGCCAGCGCGCCGCCGCCGAAAATGACCGCCAAGGCCAGGAGAAACAGTTCCACTACTACCCCTAACCGCGCGTGAATCCGCGCCGGAACGTCACTATGGGTTTATCGCATGAGAGGTGGACAGGGAGAGAGGGAGGGAAACACGAACGGAACGGCGCCGGGGGACAAGCCCCTCGGCTGCTTGCGTCATCTTCCACAGCCATGCAAGGCGCCTCCTCTCGCCGCCTTCGCATCATCGTTATCGCGCCAAAAGGCGCCGGGCCGCCGGTTCGCGGCGGCAAGCGTGAAATTTTGCCACCAAGCCCCGCCTCGCGCAAGAAGAATTTTGTTACTTTCGCCTCCGCCATACGCCGCCCAGGCTTATTTCGTCCCGGAACAGCCGCGCCCGCGGCCCCGTGCGCGCCACGAAAAACCGGTACCCCACCATCCCCGCCGCGAAGCCGCCCAGGTGCGCCCAAAACGCCACCCCGCCCGCGTCCGCCGGCGCGCCAAGGGCCGCCAGCCCCGACAGCGCCTGGCCGGCCCCCCACAATCCGATGTAAATCACCGCGGGGATGCGGAAAAAAACCGGGATGAACACCAGAGGGAACAGCATCACCACGCTCGCCCGCGGATACATCACGAAATACGCCCCCATCACCCCCGCGATGGCCCCCGACGCGCCCACCGCGGGCACGGTGGAGCCCGGATGCGCCCACACATGCGCCCCCGCCGCCATCACGCCGCAGAACAGGAAGAACAACGTGAAGCGGACCGGGCCCATCACATCTTCCACGTTATCGCCGAAAATCCAGAACGTCCACAGGTTCATGAGCAGGTGCGCCCAGCCGACATGGAGGAATATGCCGGCGGCGAACGGCCACGGATGCGCAAGATACGCCGCCGCGCCCTGCTGGGTGTACAGCGCGGGCACCACGCCCCACCAGTAGAAGGTGCGCTTGAGCGCCTCCGGCGGAGCGCCCAACTCCACCATGAACACCGCCGCGTTGAGCGCGATTAGGAGCCACAACGCCAGCGCGGGGAACCGCCCGGGGATCGTGTCGCCGATGGGGATCATGAACGGAGGAAAACCGCGCGGCCGGAGTACGCGCTCCGGCCGCGCATGGCTTTCAGTGGCCCTTGCCGCAGGGATTCATCATGGGCGCGCCTCCTTTTTTGCCGCCCATCATCTGTTTATGCATCTCGTCGTGCTGCTTCATGTGCGCGCGAAACCGTTTTTCCAAATCCTCCGCGCGCTTTTTCTGGTCCGGCGTCATGGCCAGGTCCTTCATCAACAGGATGGAATCCAGGTGAATCTGCATCCCTTCCTGCATCATGCCCTCCATCATCGAGTGATCGCCCATCATGCCTTGACCACCCATCATGCCCATGCCGCCCATCATGCCCTTGCCCTGCTGGTCGGCCGCCGCCGCCGCGCCCGCGGAGTTCGCCAGCGCCGCCGCCGCCATCAGCGCGATAATCGTCATTCGCATAGGATCCTCCATAAAGGGAATAGCCACCGGGCGGAATATCCCGCCTTTTCCTTAAGTATAGGCCGCTTCGCGCCGTCAAGAAAGGCCGCCCGCCCCCGGCCCCGGTTTTTTTCGCTTGCGTTTTCGTTATGTTTTGTTGTATATAACGGTAATGCCGCGCGCGCGCACGTTTTCGGAACCCCGCCTGCGGGGGCGGATATGGATCGAGGGGCCGGAAGGCACGTTCCTCGGCTACGGGCGCGTGGTCCTGCTCGAGCGGATACGTGAACACCATTCCATCAGCGCCGCCGCGCGCTCCATGTCCATGTCCTACCGCCATGCGTGGGATTTGGTGGCGTCCATGAACCGCCAAAGCGCCGCGCCGGTGGTGGAAATGAGCGCCGGAGGCCGTGGCGGCGGCGGCGCGCGCTTGACCGCTGGGGGGGAGCGCGCCATTACGATGTTCTGGTCGGCTTACAAGGATTTCCAGCGGTTTTTGGAAACACGCGGCAAAAAACTCGCGCCGCGCCGGCCTTCACGGGGAAAATCATGAATCGTTCCCTGCTGGCGGCGATACTATCCGTCACGGCGTTGCTGGCCTCCACGCCGTCCGCGCGGGCCGCGCAGGCCGGACCGCTCATTGCCGCCGCGGCTGATCTGCGGTTCGCCATGGAGGAAGTGGCGGCGCGGTATAAGGCGGAGACAGGCGGCGCCGTCCGGCTTTCCTACGGATCATCCGGCAATTTCTACACGCAGCTTACGCAGGGCGCCCCGTTCGAGCTGTTCATGTCCGCCGACGAGGAGTATGTATTCCGGCTGGCGGACGCGGGGCTGACCCGTGACAAGGGAACGCTGTACGCCATCGGGCGCATCGCCCTGTTCGCGCCCCACGGCTCCGCGCTGACCGTGGACGAGCGGTTGAACGGCCTGCGCGCCCTGTTGGGAGCCGGCAAGCTGTCGCGCCTGGCCATAGCCGACCCTTCACACGCCCCCTATGGGCGCGCGGCCCGCGAGGCGCTGGTACACGCGGGCGTATGGGACGGCGTCCAGTCCCGGCTTGTGTTTGGCGAGAACGCCTCGCAAGCGGCGCAGTTCGCCAGTTCCGGCGCCACGGACGGAGGAATCATCCCCCTGTCGCTGGCGATGGCGCCCACGGTTTCAAGGCTCGGATCGTTCGCCGCGCTGCCCGCCGGGTGGCACGCCCCCTTGCGGCAGCGGATGGTCGTGATGAAAAACGCGGGGCCTGCCGCCGGAGCGTTTTACCGCTACTTGCAAACGCCCGCCGCGCGCGGGATTTTCCGCGCATACGGCTTTACGCTCCCGGAGGAACGCTGACGCCATGGCGCCGCCCGATTTTACTCCCGTCTGGCTGACGCTCAAGCTGGCGGCTGTCTCCACCATCATCCTTTTGTTCATCGGCGCGCCGTTGGCCTGGTGGCTGGCGCGTACGCGCGGCAGGCTCCGCGCGCCGGTGGAGGCGCTGGTGGCGCTGCCGCTGGTGCTGCCGCCCACGGTGTTGGGCTTCTACTTGCTGGTGGCGCTGGGTCCGCAAGGGATCATCGGCGGGCCGCTGGCCGCCCTGGGGATTGAAAGTTTCGCGTTCTCCTTCACGGGGCTTGTGGCCGGCTCCGTGCTTTTTTCGCTCCCTTTCGTGGTCAAGCCGCTGCAAAGCTCGTTCGAGGCCGTGGACGCCGGCGTCATCGAAGCGGCGCAGACCCTGGGCGCGGGGCCAGTGGACCGTTTTTTTTCCATCATCCTGCCCATCGCCAAACCGGGGATCATCGCCGGGGCGGTGATGGGCTTCGCGCACACGGTGGGGGAGTTCGGCGTGGCGCTGATGATCGGCGGCAACATTCCCGGCAAGACGCAGGTGGTCTCCATCGCCATTTACAACCACGTAGCCGCGCTTGATTACGGCGCGGCGCACATCCTTTCATTGGGGCTGGTGGTGTTCTCGTTCCTTACGCTGCTGGCGGTGTCGCTGGCCAGCCGCGCCGGGAGCCCGTGGCGGCCATGAAAGCCGCTTTTACCTATCACGCCGGGAAGTTCACCCTCGACGCCGCCTTTACCGCGCCGGATAAAGGCTTCACCGCGTTGTTCGGCCCGTCGGGGTCGGGCAAAACCACGGCGCTGCGCCTTATCGCTGGCCTGATCCGCGCGCCGGATGGGTATTTCGAAGTCAACGGACACGTGTGGCAGGACGAAACGCCGGGAATATTCGTCCCTCCTCACCGGCGGCGCATCGGTTACGTGTTCCAGGACTCGCGCCTGTTTGGCCATCTCACCGTCCGCGGCAACCTTGACTACGGCTACCGCCGCGCCCGCGAGCGCCGTCTGGCGCCGGATCAGGTAATCGGGCAGTTGGATCTCGGCGAGCTTTTGGAGCGTTACCCCGCGCAGCTTTCCGGCGGGCAAAAGCAGCGGGTGGGCATCGCGCGGGCATTGTTGAGCAGCCCGGAGCTGATGCTGTTCGACGAGCCGTTGGCCTCGTTGGACGACGAGGGCAAGCGGGAAATCCTCGCGGTCCTCGAACGGCTGCATGACCGGCTGGAAATACCCGCCATCTACGTCAGCCATTCGGTGGAGGAGGTAGGGCGGCTGGCGGACACCATCGCGCTGATCAGCGAGGGGCGCGTAACGGCCTGCGGCCCCGCCGGGGAAATCGCCACGCGCCTGGACCTGCCGCTGGCGCGCGACGAGGGCGCGCTGGCGATAGTCAGCGCCGTGGTGGAGTCGCACGACGACGCCTATGGCTTGACCTATCTTGCGTTCCCCGGCGGGATCATCACGGCGCCGCGCTGGCGCCTGCCGCCCGGTTCGCCGGCGCGGGTGGGCATACACGCGCGCGACGTAAGCCTGGCGCTTTCAAGGCCGGAGGGGATCAGCCTGCTCAACGTGTTCCCCGGCGTGGTGAAGGGCGTGGCCCCCGTGGGGCCTTCGTCGGCGCTGGTCAGCGTGGCCGTGGGGGATGGCGCCGTGCTGCTGTCCCGGGTGACGCGCAAATCCGTGGACGCCCTCGCGCTGGCGCCGGGCCGTCATCTCTACGCCATGGTCAAGGGCGTCGCCCTGGCGCGCTGATCGCGGCGGGGCGCGGCGCGCTACCCTTCCGTTCCCCCGCCGGCCTTCATGGACTCGATCCGCTCCCGGTTGATCGTCACCATTACCGACTTGGGGCGCATCACCATAACCTTGCCCGGCGGCGCGCCCTTGGGTTTTTTAAGGTCCTTTACGTGCGCCCAGGTCACCTCGCCCTTGCCCCCCTTGGCCGCCTTGGAGTAGTGCAGCGCCAGCATCGCCGCGTCGAGCAGCGTCGCGCGCGGCGCCTCCACCCCCTTGGGCAGCCGCACCACCACGTGCGAACCGGGATAATCCCGCGCGTGCAGCCACAGGTCGCGCCCGTTGGCGGCGCGGAACGTCAACTCGTCATTCTCCGCGTCGCTGCGCCCCACGAATATGGGGTACCCGTCGGACGAGGTGAAGCGCCGGGGGCCGGAGGGTTTTTGCGGCGCCCGTTGGCGCGGGGCGGGGCCTTTGGCCTTGCGCGATGGCGCCTTGGCCGCCAGCGCCGCCGCATCGCCTTCCGCCTCAATCGCCGCGGCGCGCCCGTCAAGCTCGCGCAGTTTATCTTCCATGGCGGCGATGTCCGCCCCCAGGCGCGAAAGGCCCTTGTCATATTTACGCTGACGCTTATAATACGCCGCCACGTTTTCTTCCGGCGACAGCGCCGGATCGAGCGCGATGGCCACCTTTCCTTGCTGCGGATCGAACAAATCCACCACCTCCACCGACGCGGCGCCACGGGGTATATGGCCAAAGTTGGCCTTCAGCAGGTCGCCCAACCGCCCCTGGCCGGTCCACCGCTCCAGTGCGCCCATCTCCGCCCGGACGCTTTCAAGCCGTTTGAGCAGGCGTTTGCGTTCCGCGTTGACCACGCCAAGCGCCGCGCGCCGGGACTCCTCTATCCGGATCGCGCGCGCCATGCCCGCGTAGCGTTCTTCCATGGCCCGGTTGGCCGGCAGCGAGGCGTCCGGCGGCGCGAGGGACGCCGCGTGGGCGGGAGGAGGCGGCGGGGCATACGCGGCGCCCGCGGCGTTGCGTCCGGCGCGGTCCAGCGCGCGGGCCAGGATGATTCCCGAAGGCGCCACGAGGTAGATATTCCCCGTGGTCCCGAAAATTTCGGCGGTCAGGCGCCACTCCCCCTCCGGCGAGGGGAAAAAAAGCGTCAGCACACGGTCCCCATTGGGCTGCGTCACGCCGCCCAGCGCCCGCCGTTCCAATGTTTTTTTCACCAGCCGGGCGAAGGAGCCAAGCTCCGGGCCTTGCGCGTCCGGCTCTCCGGATAAATGAATACGGCCTACACGGGGATGGACGCATAGTGTCAACCAATGACGCACTTCGCCCCGGCGGAACTCCATCACAAGCTCGTCATCGGCCACCTGCCGGATTTTTCCCACGTGGCGCCCCGGCAAGAGGGCGGAGAGTTCCGCCGTCACCCGCGCCAGTTCATCCGCCGTCATATTCATGGCGCATAGGATACAGGGAACATGCGCCGCGCCGGGGAAAAATCATCCACAATCAACGGATTGCGCCGATAGTGGATGACCAGTATACTTACCTATTCAGGGGGCGCCGCGGCGTCCTCCGTACCATCAGGCGCCAGATGAACGATCAAAGCGATACACCCGAGGCCAAGTCAGACAACATTGACCTGGAAGAGCTTCTCCGCCAAAAGGAGAAACTCGACTCGATCATCCGCCGCAAGTTCACCAAAATCATCACCGTGATGTTCACGGACCTTTCCGGCTCCACCCGTCTTTCCGAGGAGCTAGGTGACCTGGTCTGGCGCGCCGCGTTGCGCCGCCACAACGACATCCTGTTCCCCATCATCGAAAAGCACCACGGCAACCTGGTCAAAACCATGGGCGACGGCACCATGTCGTATTTCGACGAGGCCCCCGACGCCGTGCGCGCCGCCGTGGACATCCAACTCGCCATCCGCGCCCATAACCTGACCAAGGTGGATCCGCCCTTCTTGATCCGGTGCGGGCTTAACACCGGCATGGGCATTGTGGAAAAAACCGATGTGTACGGCGATGTGGTCAACGTGGCCCAGCGCTACGAATCGCTCGCCTCGCCGCAGGAGATTTACATTTCCGACGACACCTTCACCAAGGTCAAGGACAGCGGCGACATCTGCGTGTTTTTCCTCAAGGAGGCCAACCTCAAGGGCAAAGCCGGGCCGCAGAAGGTGTACAAGGTGCTGTGGGATGAAAACGACATTCTCACCTACCGCGCCTCGCCGCAAAAAATGATGGAGCCAAAAGCGTTCAGCGACGGCGCCATGACCGGCGACATGGTGGTAGTGGAGGATTTCGGCGCCCCCGCCAAGACCCAGGTTATCGAAACCGCCCCCACCGCCTGCCTGGTGGTGGAAGGCTCCGGCGGCGCGCCGCTAAAGTTCCCCCTCACCGGCGAGGAGATCATCATTGGCCGCTCGCAAAGCGCCCACATCCACCTGCCCGAAACCTACGTCTCCCGCAAGCACGCCCGCGTGGTCAAGGAGGGGGGGCTGTTCTACATCGAAGATATGCAAAGCAACACCGGCACGCTGTTCCGCGGCGCGAAAATCAAGAAACGCGAAATGGCCAACGGCGACGAGTTCATCATCGGTTCGGTGAAGCTGCGCTTCGAGTCGCAGGCCCCCGCGCCCGAACCGGACGCCGAAGCCACCGTCATGCTGCGGCTGGGCAAGCTGCTGCAGGTGGTGGTCACCGAGGCGGGCGCCGAAGTGGCGCGCCACGACCTTTCGGAAACGCCGCTGGACATCGGGCGCATGGCCGAAAACCACATCCACCTCTCCAACCCCGCCGTAAGCCGGATGCACGCCAAAATCTATATGACCGGCGACAAGGTGTACATCGAGGACAAGAAAAGCAACAACGGCACGTTCGTCAACGGGAAAAAAGTGGACAAGCTGGAGGTCGGCCCCGCCGACGAAATAAAAATCGGCCCCTTCACCCTGCGCGTGTTCGACCCCACGCGGTCCGCCGATGAACCGCCGCCTCCCGCCAGCGAGGAGGTGGGCGGGCTTACCCGCAAGGTGATGTCGTTCTTCCATAAAAAGTAGCGCCGTGCCCGCCCCCTGCGCGCCGGTGGAAATCGTGCTGGTGGACACGCGCCACGCGGGCAACATCGGCGCCGTGTGCCGCCTGATGAAAAACTTCGGCCTGCGCCGCCTGACGCTGGTCAACCCCACCCCCCGCGCGCACCTGGAGGCCGTCCGCATGGCCCAAGGCGCCCTGGACCTGCTTGAAACGTGCGCCGTGGCCGGAACGCTGGAGGAAGCCCTCGCCCCGCTTGAGGCCGCCTATGCCGTCACGCGCCACCCGCGGACCATCCGCAAGGAAATACTCACCCCCGAAACCGCCGCCGGGCGGATCGCCACCGCGCAAGGGCGTGTGGGCCTTGTGTTCGGGTCTGAAAAGTGGGGCCTGTCCACCGAACAGGTGCGTCAATGCGACGCCTCCATCGCCATCCCCACCTGCGGCGAAAACCCGTCACTCAACCTGGCCCAGGCCGCCGCCGTGGTCATGTACCACGCCGCCCGCGCCCACGCCTCCATCGAGCCGCCCCGCAAGAAAGCGCGCCGCCGCCCCGCCGCCGGAGCCGCCCAACGCCGCGCGCTTTTCCAACTGATGGCCGAGGCGCTGGAGGGCGCCGGGTATTTCGTAAAACAGGGCAGCCGCCGGACGCTGGCCGACATGGAAGACATTTTCAACCGCGCCAGCCTCGACACGCGCGACGCGGCCTTGCTGGCCGGCATGTTCCGCGTCCTGCGCCGCGCGGTGAACAAAAGAAAATAGGGGCGCCATGGAACCCTCCGCCGCCGCGGCTTGAACCATGTAACGCTTTTAATTATAATTAAAAGCGTTACATGGTTCAAGCCGCGGCGGCGGAGGGTTCCATGGCGCCCCTATT
>JACQZB010000040.1 GCA_016207925.1 Nitrospinota bacterium | reverse complement strand
GGATCACTTTCCCAGCCAGCTTTCCGGCGGCGAGTCGCAGCGGGTGGCCATCGCCCGCGCCATCGTCACCGAACCGCGCGTGATCCTGGCCGACGAGCCGACCGGCAACCTGGACAGCCGCACCAGCGGCGAAATACTCGCTATTTTCGCCGAGTTGGTAAGTACCGGCGTGACCCTGGTCATGGTCACCCACGAGGCGGACGTGGCCGCCCATGCGCGCCGAACGCTGCACATTCGCGACGGCCGCATCGAGGAAGACGCGGCCTGATTAAACCTCACCCGCGCGCAGCGCCGCCGCAACGGCCACCGACGCCGGCTTTATCTTGCGGATCACCTTGGCCAACTCCGTCACCGTGGCGCCGGTGGTCAGGATGTCGTCGAAGACGATCACGTCGCGGCCTTCCAGCGCGGCGGGTTTGACCACGCAAAACGCCCCCTTCACGTTCGCCGCGCGCTCCTTTATGTTCAGCCCGAACTGCGGCGGCGTGTGCCGGACGCGGCGGACGGCGTCCTCGATCACCTCATGCCCGGTGCGCCGGGCCAGCGCGCGCGCCAAAAGATATGCGTGGTTATAGCCCCGCGCGTACAAGCGCCGCCATGAAAGGGGCGCGGGCACGATCACCGCGCCGGGGCGCGCCAAAAGCCACGGTTCCAACACTTCCCCCGCCAGCAGCGCCAACGGCTTCGCCAGACCCCGGCGCCCGCTGAATTTGAAGGCGTGCACAAGCTCGCGCGCCGCGCCCTCGTAGTACAGCGCCCAGCAAGCGGCGTCATAGGGCGGGGGATCGGCCCGGCACGCGCCGCACTCGTACTCCGCCCCCGTCTCTATGGCGTAGTCAAAATCCAGCGGACGCGCGCACATGGCGCACAGGTTGCGCGGACGGAGGCGGACATCGCCCATGCACGCCACGCACAGCGGGCCGCTTCCCGCCGCGCCGCATCCGGCGCACGCTTCGTGGAATATCAGCCCCAGCGCCCCGCGCGCCGCATGGGCAAACCGTTCCCTCAATCGCATCAGGACATAATACGCCACGGCGGGAACGAATGGGGAGGGGGTGGGAACGAGAAGGTCAACCCACGGCGGAGGGCAGTTCGGAGCGCAGGTTTTCAAGAAGCTTGGCGAGGATTTTACGATTCTCGCCTTCCACTTGCTGGAACTCGAACGCAAGCATTACGAAGTTGCGGTTCTCGGGGTTGTCCCGGTCGCGTTCAACGCGGATCAACTCGCCCCGCCCATGGATTTCACCTACCGGCGCGGAGATGGTGATGTCCGCGCAGTCGTATATCGTCAGCCGCGGTCCGCCGCTGGTGTGCGGCACGCGGGTCAACAGCCCGCCCTCCGAAATGTCCACCAGCGAGGCCAGCATGGGTTTGCCGTCCGGGAACACCAGTTTCACCGGCGCCGTGGTGGTGGCCTTGAACCGTTCCAGCAGCCGCCGCTCGCACGAGAGGAACACCTTGCGGATTTTCTGGATCAGCACGTCGGCGGAAAACGGTTTGAGCAGATAATCGGATACCCCCGCCTGCGCGGCGGTGATAAACGAATCGCGATCCTGCCGCGCGGTCATTATCATGAACGGAATCGCGGAGGTCTTGGGGTTTTGCCGGATTTTCAGCAAGAACTCGTCGCCGGTCATGCCCGGCATTTCCCAATCACTGATAACCCAATCCACCTTGCGGCCATTCTGGATCAGCGCCCACGCCTCGTCGGCGGTTTTGGCCTGTACCACGTCGTGACAGTTGAGGTGTTCGCGCAGAACCTTGGTCACATAGGTTCTAACGGATCCCGAATCGTCAACTACCAGAACACTTACCCGCCGTAACATCCAGAAATTCCAAAATTGGTAGAAAGGTTTCCAATTATATCCCATGCGGGTCAAAGGTCAAAGCCGGATTTTTGTTAGTTTTACGGGAGGGTGGGTTGCCGCGGCTTTTCCGGCGCGATGTATTGCGGTTGAATGACGATAAAAAATCGGGGGTAGTGCGTCAGTTTGAATTATTTTTGGAAAAGCGTGCGGCAAGGTCCTTCGGCTTTGCCTCAGGACTTCAACAATAAGCGTGAGATGCCTTTACCGGCGCCCTGAGCGGAGCGAAGGGCCTTGCGGTTCGGATTTCAAATTGAGACACTACCAAATCGGGGCTTTCATTGCCACTTGGGGCAGGGGGGGGTACAATAAACTATTTTCACAGCCACACGGGAGTATAATGTACATGATCCGGCTTATTTTTGCGTCGCTTATCGCCGTCACTCTGGCGGCGCCCGCCTTTGCCCAGGATAAAAAAGAGATCGAAAAAATCATCGAGCAGTACATCCGTTCCCATCCTGAAGTGCTCGATGAGACGATGCAGAACTACTATATGAAAAAGCGCGCGGATGAGCAGGAGCGCGTGTTTCAGGAATCGCTCAAGACGCGGTTCGAGTTGCCCTTGGGCGACTCCCCCGTGAAAGGCCCGCGCGAGGCGCCTGTGGTGTTCACGGAATTTTCCGATTTCCAATGCCCTTATTGCGCGCGGGCGGTGGACATGCTGCGCCACCTGGAGGCCAAGTACCAGGGACGAGTCAAGTTCGTGTTCAAGCAGTTCCCGCTGGAGCGCATCCACCCGCAGGCGCGGCCCGCGGCGCGCGCCTCCATGGCGGCGCAGGCGCAGGGCAAGTTCTGGGAATACCACGACCTGTTAATGGCCAAGCAGAACGAGTGGGCGCAGGGCGACGCGCAGGCGAAGTTCGCCGAATACGCCAAGTCCCTTGGGCTGGACGTGGAGCGGTTCAAGAAGGATATGGCGCGGCCCGAATACGACAAGCGGATTGACGACGAAATGGCGTTGGGGATGAAGTCGGGCGTGCAGGGCACTCCCACGTTTTACGCCAACGGCACGCTGCTGCGGGGGGCGCGGGGCGTGGAGGACATCACGCGCGTGATTGACGCATTGCTGGCGGAGAAGACAAAAAAGAACTGACGCCGGGCGCCCAACGGGGCGCGACTTCATGGGGGGGAGGATGCCAAACACGGTTCTGGACGGGGCGAAGTTCAAGGGGCTGTTCATCGCGGGGTCGCGCAGGCTGGAGGAGTCGCGCGAGTACCTTAACAGTATCAACGTGTTCCCCGTGCCCGACGCCGACACCGGCGCCAATATGGCCGGTACCATGTCCGCCGCCGTGGACGCCTTGCACGAGTTGGAAGACGCCACGCTCAAAAACGTACTGGAAACCATCGCCCTGCGCCTTCGCATGGAGGCCCGCGGCAATTCCGGCGTGATCCTGTCCGAATTTTTCCATGGCATGTTCTCGCGCATCAAGGGCGAGGAGCGCATCACCCCGGAGGCGTTCGTGGAGGCCATCGAGTCCGGCAGGAAAGCCGCCTACGCCGCCATCGCCGACCCGCGCGAGGGCACCATCCTCACCGTCATCAGCCAGGCCGTGGAACGCCTCAACACCGTCAAGGCCGAAATCGAGAACATGACCCATGCGCTCCAGCATATGGTGGAAAGCCAGCGCCGCGCGCTGGAGAGCACCAGGGACATGATGCCGCAACTGCGCGAGAACAACGTGGTGGACTCCGGCGCGCACGGCTTTTTGTTGTTCTGGGAAGGCGCGCTGGCCTACATGAAGAACGAGATTGACCACGCCATCCTCAAACCCGTGCAAAGGGTGTTCAAGGCCGAACAGGCGGAGAAGATCAAGTTCCGCTACTGCACGGAGGTCCTCGCCCGCGGCGTCACCACGGACCGCGCCAAGCTGGTGGAGCGCCTGTCGGCCATGGGCGACTCGTTAATCGTCACCGGCGACCGGGAGTTGCTCAAGATTCATGTGCACACCAACGAGCCGGAGGCGTTGTTCGCCCACATGAAAACCCTCGGCGAGGTCATCAAGACCAAGGCCGACGACATGCGCGAGCAGCACGCCCGCAAGGCCGAAACCGCCCGCCACCAACCCGTGCGCGTGATGGTGGACTCCACCGCCGACCTGGACCACGCGCTGCTGGAGGAATGGGAGATCGAGACGGCGCCGTTGCAGGTCATCATCGGCGAGGAGACGTTCCGCGACCGGGTGGAATTGTCCGCCGACGAGTTCTACCACCGGCTGGCCCGCGGCGGGCCGCTGCCGCGCACCAGCCTGCCCAAGGGGTCCGACTTCGTGGCCGCCTACGAGCGCATGGCGCCCCATTGCGACGCGATTCTGGGCATCTTCATCAGTTCGCAGCTTTCCGGCACGTGGCAGGCGGGGAAAAAATGGGGCGACGAGTTCTCGCCCGGCAAGGTGACCGCCTACGACTCCACCTCCGCCTCGCTGGGCGCGGGGCTGATGGCGCTGGAGGCGGCCCGCATGGCGCGTGACGGCGCGGAGATAAAGGCGATCCTCGCCCGGCTGGACGGCATCAGGGGAAAAACGCGCGTCTATTTTTCCGTGGATACGCTGGAGTTCTTGGCGAAGAACGGGCGGATCGGCGCGGCCAAGCGGTTCATGGGCGAGACGCTGGGGATCAAGCCGGTGCTGACCTGCGCGCGGGGCCACGTGGCGCCGTACTCGAAAGCGTTCGGGAAAAAGCGGACGATTTCCAAATTGCTGGACATCGCCGCGCGCGACGAGGCGCGGGAAGGGTTCGAGGGGATGTACGCGGTGGCGTGGTCCAACAACCCCGACGAGCGCGAACGGCTGATCGAGCAGATGAACAAACGCCTGACGGTGAACAAATTGGTGGTGGGCCAGATTTCGCCCGTAATCGGCGCCCACACCGGCCCCGGCGCCTTGGGGATTATCAGTTATTGATTCAGACACGAAAAAGAAACATGAAATCACAACACCCTTTTGAAAATGTATTGTCAGTTTCGATGGAGGAACTTGCCATTACGCTTCGGTGCCTTGGCAAAGCGCCTTGGGCTGATTTCATTCTCAATCCCCGCCGCTTACGTGGAAGTGACTTTTTGATGCGTTGGTCGCAGGGAGTGTGGAGCGAAGAACGGCTTACACAAGCAGTCAACGCAACAGGACGATATTTTGCTCTTCCATACGGCCCAAGTGGAACTGCTCCTGACAATGATGTCCGCGAATTTGAGTTGTATTTTGAAAGACTTGAAAAGGCCGGTTTAGGTAATATCAAACGGCCAGACTTATTACTTTGTCGCATCCAAGCAAAAACCGATGTTTATTCGGCAGTTGAACAATGTGGAGGTGTAAGTGAATTGCCATTTATTCCGGAAGAAGACGCAAGAATACAACGTATCCTTGAACATGCCCTTATTGCTGTTGAATGTGAAAACAGTCTTTGGCGAGCCAAGCAAATGCCGGATTACAACACACCGCTAAAACCGCAGAGGCGCTTGGGGGGACGGCTTGGTTTGAAGAAAAACGCAGTGCTTCCAACGATCATAATCAAGGAGGAGGACCGTTCGCCATTACGCAAGTGGCAAGAAAGGCGGAATATCTCAATTCATATCTGGCACGCTTTTTTCGACGAAGCTTTTGGTATTTCTCTTGAAAAGGCGGAGAATCTTATTCCGCAAGGCGATATTCAGCCCACCATACAGGTGTTTCAGGCTCCCGGTGGCGCAACAACCGAAAAAATAATCTACAAGATTTATTACAGGTATGCCTATCCTTTGGCTGCGACTGTTGAAGAACCCCAATTGGTTGCGGATTCCATTACTGACAAGAACGGCCATATCCTTCCTTATGTTCCCAAGTTCAATGATTAAGTGCAACGCTCTGGCTAGGATGGAAGTAGGGAGGCCGGAGCGCGATGAGCAAGCAAGGATACAAGCATTTATCCTCTATGGAGCGTGATAGGATCGCCGTCATGAGAGCGCAGGGGGCGCCGTTGAGCGAAATCGGCGCGCGGCTGGGCCGCGACAAGTCCACCATCTCGCGGGAACTGCGGCGGAACCGTCCGCCCGGCCGGCGCGGGGCGTACTTCAGCCAGGCGGCGGACGAACGGGCGCGAGCGCGCTGGACGGGGAGCCATCAGAAAGAGCGGATCAAGAACCCGGTGATCCGGGCGTACCCTGAAGAG
>JACQZB010000043.1:2627-20999 GCA_016207925.1 Nitrospinota bacterium | reverse complement strand
GACTTGTCGCGGCCCAGCCGCGCGCCGATCTCGCCCAACGACGCCCCTTGCGCACTCATGACGGCGACCCTATCCCGCTCCATAGAGGATAAATGCTTGTATCCCTTCTTGCTCATCCCACTCTGGCCTCCTTACCTCCATCCTAGCCAGAGCGTTGCACTTAATCATTGAACTTGGGATAGACTAAAGACACCGGCGGGCGCCGTTACGCGCTGACGGCTATCGCTTGGCGGAGTTTAAATCCTCAGGGGAGTTGACATTTTCGAATGCCGCCAGTGGGGCGCCAGCTTTGAGAAACTCCTCTTCCTCTATATAAATGCGATCCAATCCACGGCGAAATTCATCGAACTGAATATCCGCCCGCAGGACTCTTTCATGGAACTTTTCGAGCGCCCTCCGGCGGTAAAGGGCGAACAGGCCCTGCTCGCGCCCGCCCACCCTTGGGATCACCGCCTCGCCGGGAAGTTTACGGCGGCCGGCGATCAGGCGCGCCGTGGTTTCGCTGATCCATGGCATGTCGCACGCGGCCAGCAGAACCTCGTCCGCCCCCGTGCGTTCAAACGCGGTGTAAAGGCCCGACAGCGGCCCCATGCCGGGGATAAGGTCGGGATAGACGGGCAGGCCAAGAAATTCAAAACGCGAAAGGTCGCCGTTGGCGATAATGATGATCCGTTCCACCGCGGGCCGCAGGGCGCGGACCACGCGCTCGATCATGGGAACGCCCTCGACGGGGATCAACGACTTGTCGCGGCCCATGCGGCGGCTTTGGCCCCCCGCAAGCACGGCGGCTACAAGGCCGCCCTCCGGGGCGGTCAGGGATGCTCCTCCACCCAATGCCGCCCGGTGGTGGTGAACTCGTTTTTCCAGATTGGCACACGGCGCTTGAGTTCCTCTATCATCCACCGGCATGCCTCGAACCCCGCGGGGCGGTGCGCGCTGGCCACCACGATCAACACGATGTTATCCCCCACGCCCACCTCGCCGAACCGGTGGATGACCAGGCAGTCGAGTATGTCGAATTGACCGCGCGCGTCGCGCTCCAGCCGGTCCAGTTCCTTCTCCGCCATGCCCTCGTAGCTTTCGAAAACGAGTTTTTGGATGTCCTCGCCCTTGGAAAAGTCGCGCACCGTCCCCAGGAACGAGACCACCGCCCCGGCCCCCGGATACCGGTCCGCAAGACCGCGGATTTCCACGCCGATGTCAAAGTCCTCGCGTTGCAGCCGCGCCATTTCTATTTTTCACCTCCTGGATACCCGCTGGGTTAGAATACCCGGCTAAAGAATATACTAGCGCACCTGATGAAACTCACGCCACCGGTTATCGCCTTTAGCGGCCCTTCCGGCAGCGGAAAAACCACGCTCATCGAAAAACTCATCCCGTTGCTCGCCGCGCGTGGTGTGCGCGTGGGCGCCATCAAGCGCTCGCATCACAGGATTGACATTGACCGCGAGGGGAAGGACTCCCACCGCTTCCGGGGGGCGGGGGCCAACCCTGTGGTGGTCACCGACGGCGATTTCGTCGGCTGGATGGAAAAAAACGCCGAATCCGCCACCCTCGAAGCGTTGCAGAAGCGTTTCATGGGAAAAGCTGATATTATTATTGTTGAAGGTTTCAAGGAGGAGATGGTCCCGCGGTTTGTGTTTACCCACGGCCCGGCGGGGCGGCTCGAAGATGGCGTAATGGGGTACATTACCGTATCCTCAATGGAACCGGATCATGAAGCGGGCGTTTACCAGAGGGATCAGGTGGACGCCATCGCGGAAGTGATTATCAGGATTTTTCTTTAAGGGATACGAAACCAATGATCAGTTTCCCCAAGCTTTTGTTGCTGTTGCTTATCGTCCTGTTGCTGTTCGGCGCCACGCGGCTGCCGGCCATTGGCTCCGGCCTGGGCGGTATGATCCGTTCGTTCCGTGACGGCCTGAAAGGCGATGACGAGCCTGACCAACCCGCGGCGCTGGACAAGAAAAAGACCCCTGAATGAAACTGACCCATTTCGACGAGCGCGGCGACGCGCGCATGGTGGACGTCAGCGCCAAGTCCGCCACGGTCCGCGTGGCCACCGCGGGCGGGAGGGTGTGGATGAAGCCCGAAACGCTCCGCCTGGTGGTCGAGCGGCGCGCCGCCAAGGGCGACGCCTTGGCCACGGCCCAGCTCGCCGGAGTGATGGCGGCCAAGCGCACGGGTGATTTAATCCCCCTGTGCCACCCCCTGGCGCTGGAAAGCGTGCGCGTAACGCTTACGCCGGACGAAGCCGCTAGTTGCGTGGACATCCGGGCCACCGTCACCACAACGGGGAAAACCGGCGTGGAGATGGAGGCGCTTACCGCCGTATCGGTGGCGGCGCTTACGGTGTACGACATGCTCAAGGCGGTTGACAAGGGCATGGTCATCGGGGAAATTGAACTCTTGGAAAAAAGTGGCGGCAAAAGCGGCCATTATCTTAAACCGGGCCGTTTGTCCGCGGCGGAATAACCCATTTTCCGGCAGTCCAGCATGGCATACCATCCCTCCAGCGGCTCTCTGCGTTCCACCGGGCGTCTGGCGCTTCTGGCGTTTGCGGCATTGCTTGCCAGTGTCTCCTGCGCCACCGAGGGCGGCCAGATGCGCGAACCCGCCAGCGTCACCATCGTCCCATCGGGCGGCGCGGAATCTTCCGGCCCCATCGGCCAGGTGGCGGCGCTCGATTTTTATGAGTTGCGGGTTCCCGTCTGGCGCTGGGCGCGCGGACGGCGATGGCCGCCGGAGCGCAGGCCGCGCTGATGGGCGTGGTCATTCGCTTCGAAGAATTGCAGGGGACGAAAATTTCCGCCGACCGGCCCGCCTCGGTGGCCTTTTCGGCGGTGTTGGTGAACGCCAAGGGTGAACTGCTGTGGAAAGCCAAATTCGAGAAAACCCAGAAACCACTGTTCACCAACCTTCTGGACTTCCGCACCTTCTTCAAGGGCGGCATGGTGTGGCAGCGCGCAGCCACGCTCGCCAATATCGGCGTGGAGGGCGTCCTCTCACAGGCGCCGCTCACCGGGCGCGGCGCGGCGCGGTGACGGCATCACTGCGCGCGCTGTTCCTGCGCCCGCTGGAACTTGAATAACTGCCGCTTGTAATACGGATCATCCGGCGCCAGTTCCACCGTCTTGGAAGCCAGGCGGATCGCCTCGTCGTAATCCCCCTTGCGGAAGCTGATCTCCGAGAGTGTGTCCATGTACTCGGGAATGTTGGGGAACGCTGAAAGCGAGCGGCGGGAAAGATCCTCGGCTTGCTTGATATTCACCCCCTGCTTGGCAAGAATCCATGCCAGGCGGTTCATGGCCGGGGCGTAGTCGGGGGCCTCGTCGAGTATCTTCTGGCACTCGGCGGCGGCCCGGTCGTCGTCGTTACGCTTGCTCAACACCAGCGCCAGCCCCAGCCGCGCGCGGTAATTGCGGGGATCCTCGCGCAGGGTGGCGTTAAAGTTGTCCTCGGCCTCCTTGAGCGCCCCCTTGTTGATCTGGGAGAAAGCCAGGTTGTTGCGCGCTTCGGGGTGGGCGGGGTTGGCGGAGGCGATCACCACGAAATGCTCCAGCGCGTCGCGCTCACGCCCCGCCCGGTGCAGCGTTTGCGCCAGGGCCAGCCGCAGGTCCTGCGAACGGGGGAAACTTTTCAACGCGCCCTGAAGCGTTTCAATGGCCTTGGTGTAGCCGCGCTTTTCCAGGTAGCGCTGCGCCAGCTCAAGGCGCAGCTTTTCATTCTCCGGCTCGCGTTTGACGCGCGCCTCAAGCTCCTCGATAACCCCTTCACGCTCCTTTTGCGCCATGGACAAGTCGGCCATCCGCCGCTTGATATCCTCGTCCTCCGGCGCCATCACGCTCATCTTTTGCAGCGTCTGGAGCAGATCGTCCTTCCTGCCGGCTGATTGGTAAAGATCCGCGAGCGCGGTGAGCGTCTCCATTGATTGGCCGTGGCTGGCCAGCTTTTCATAGGCCTGGATGGCGCGTCCCTGATTATTCGCCCGCAACGCGGCTTCGCCCAGCATTTTGAGCGCAGCCAGATCATTGTCAACGTAGTTGATCAACTGGCTGTATTTCTCCATGGCCTGTTCGTAGTCGCCGCGCCCAAACGCTTCCTGCCCCTGGGCGCGCAGCGCCTCGATCTCTTCCGCGCTCACGCTGGCCGCTTCCGGCTGCGGAGCCTGCTCGCCGGGCTGGCCGCCGCCAAACACCAGCCACAACGCCACCAGCGCCGCCGCGGCGCCCGCCGCGGCTTTTCCCGCCGGAAATCCTTTCCACCAGTCATTCGTCCCGCCGGTCAGTTCTTCCAGCGCGGGCGGGGGCGGCGGTTTTGGCGTCTGGCTCTCGGCGGGGCTGGAAGCGGATTGGGCAAGAACGCGCGCGGGCGGTTCGGGCATCGCGCACGATCCCACGAAAAACGCCCGTTCCTCGGCCACCAGGGCGGGGGTCTGTATGTTGCCGCGCAGTTCGCTGTTGGCGTGCAGCGACACCTTGCTGGACGCCTTCACATCGCCCAGAATCACCCCGAAGTTGTACAGGTTGCCCGTATGGATAGTGGCTTTAACCTTGCCCGGATCGCCCACGATAAAGGTGTCATCGGAAATGATGTCTCCCTCGAAGTCCCCGTCAAAACGCAACAACCCCTTGAACCGGAGCGTGCCCTTGAGTACGGTGCCTTCGCCAAAAAATGAATTGAGCCTGTCTATGTTCATAGTCCCCTAATTCACAGGAGGAATACCCCGCGGTACCATCACCACCACCCCCGCACATTAGACGCGAAAGGCCGGGCAGTCAAGATTTTTTCGCCGTTTTGGCGCTAAAGACGGATGAAACGCTCCGAGCGCAGTTCGCGGCTGACATGGGCTTTCACCATCTCCCCCACCAGCCGTTCCACGCTTGCCATCAACCCCCCCGCGGCCGTAAGCCGCCCCGCCCGTTCCAAGGGGGTGTCAAGCCCCCGCTCAAGCAGCCGCACGGCGCCCGCGGGCGCCGCCACGGCCCACGGGTCGCCCGCCAGGCACGGCGCGCATACCACGCCGCCGCGGGCGGCGTTGAATCCCAGCCGGGTACCGGTGGCGGGTTTGCGGCAGATCACGCACCGGCTCAACGATGGCCTGAAGCCGATCTGCGCGAGGTACTTGATTTCAAAAAGCCGCAGGAGCATGTCCTGCCGGTCCGGGTGGGTTTCCTGCGCCAGGGTCTTCAAGAACGCCAGCGCCAGCGCGTACCCCTCCTCATTCACATCGCGCTCCTTCTGGCAGACATCCAGCAGTTCGGCGGCGACAAAGGCGCGGTTGAGCCTTGCGAAGTCGTCGCGCAGGGCCGAAAAGTGGGTCAGCACATCGCAGGAGTTCAACCGCAGCAGATCGGCCTTTTCCTTACCGAACGCTATGACGTTGCTGTGGACGAACGGTTCCAGCCGGCCGCCGAAACGGCTCTTGGGCTTGAAGGCGCCCTTGGCCACGGCCCTGATCTTTCCGAAACGCAGGGTGAAAAAGGTGACGATCTTGTCGGCTTCGCCCAGGCGGCGGGAGCGCAGCGCCACGGCGGGGGATTCGTACAGCGGCATGGCGTTATTCCTTCGGCGCGCCGTAGCCAAAGTCGCGCACGCTGCGCGGGTCATGGGTCCACTTCTCGCGCACCTTTACCACGAGATCGAGAAATATTCTGGCCCCCAGCCGCGCTTCCAGCTCGCGCCGGGCGGCGGAGCCGATCTCGCGGATCATGGCGCCCCCCTTGCCGATGACGATGCCTTTTTGCGATTCGCGCTCCACGTACAGCGTGGCGGCCACCATCAGCATCCCGTCCTCGCGCTCCACCACTTCGTCCATGGCCACCGCCAGCGCGTAGGGCAGTTCCTGCTGCAGCCGGAGCATCGCCTTCTCGCGGATGATCTCGCCGATGACGAAGCGTTCCGGCTGGTCGGAGACCATATCGCCGGGATAGAACTGCGGCCCTTCGGGCAACGCCTGTTCCACCAGGTCAAGCAGCGTGTCCACGTTTTCGCCGGTAAGCGCGCTTATGGGGACGGTCTCCTTGAACGGCGCCAGGGCCGACAGCCGCGCGACGGTCTCCATAAGGCGCTCTTTGGAAACGGCGTCAATCTTGTTGATCACCAGGAACATGGGCCGCCCGCCGGTCAGGCGCAGGTGGCGCAACGCGAAATGGTCGGCGTCCGGGTCAGGCCGGCTGGCGTCGGTAAGGAACAGCGTCAGGTCGCCCTCGGCGGCGGCGTGGCGGGCGACCTGGGCCACGCTCTTGGCCAGCGCCGAGCCGCGCTGATCCACTCCCGGCGTGTCCACGAACACGATCTGCGCCTGGGGCCGGGTCACCACGCCCACGATGCGGCTGCGGGTGGTTTGGGGGCGCGGCGTGGTAATGGCGATCTTGCTGCCCACCAGACGGTTGATAAGCGTGGACTTGCCCACGCTGGGCCGCCCGGCGATGGTGACAAAACCGGATTTTGGCATGGCCGGCGCGCGGCGCCGCTACGGCCGGCGCGCGGACTTCAGGCGTTCGACCTCCGCCCGCAAGAACTCCACCCGCGCGCGCAGGATAAACACCACCGCGAACAAAACCGCCATGGCGGCCAGGCTGACCTTGAACGCGGTGAACATGTCCGGATGCATTCCAGGGTCGCCCGGGCCGCGCTCGATCACCGGGTGGATGCCGCGCGACCACAGTTTCACGCTAAAGTGCACCAGCGGCACGTCGGCGAACCCCACGATGCCCATGACGGCGGCGTACTTGGCGCGCAGCGTCTCGTCCTCCACCTGCGAGCGCAGGATAAGGTAGGCGGCGTAGATCAGCCACAGGATGAACGTGGTGGTCAGGCGCGGGTCCCAGGTCCAGTAGGCGCCCCAGATGGGCCGGCCCCACAACATGCCGGTGATCAGCGTCAGCGTGGCGCACAGCAGGCCCACCTCGGCCCCCGCCACCGCCAGGTGATCCATTTCGCGCGATCCTTTCCACAGGTAGGCCGCGGAGCCGACAAAGGTGATGAAGAACCCCACGTAGCTGAGAATGGCCAGCGGCACGTGGAAGTAGAATATCTTCTGCGGCATACCCATGACCTTTTCCATGGGCGCGAACGAAAAAACCAGCCACACCGCCGCCGCCACGGCCACCGCGCCCAGCGCGGCAAGCGCCGGCGTGGCGGGAGCGGCCAGCGAACGCAGCCGCTCCATCACTGCTTCTCCTTCAGCCGCGACACGTCGCCCTCCAGCGCCGAAAGGCGGCGCGCCAGGACGAAGACATAGGCGAAGAAAATGACCCAGATCACGGCATAGGCGGCGACGACAAAATCCATAGCATGCTCCGCAGGTTCAGGTAGGCGCCCGGGCAGTCAGTCTTCGATCAGCCGCTCGAAAACCATCCAGGCCACCACCAAGTATATCACGTCAAAGGTGGCGAGAATCTGGAACCACACGGCAAGCTCGCCGATGGGCGCGCCGCCCACCAGCCCCGCCGAGGCTTGGGCCGCGGCGATGATCACCGGTGACACCACCGGCAGCATCAGCAACGGCCCCAACAGCTCGCGCGCCCGCAGGTTCACCGCCATGGCGGCCACCAGCGTGCCCACGGTGAGAAATCCCAATGTGCCCAGCAGAATCACCAGCGCCTGCCACCCCGGCCGCTCCATGACGTTGACGTTGAACAGGGTGATCAGCGTGGGCACGATCACCGCCTCGGCCACGGTCATCAGGATGAAATTGGCGGCCAGCTTGCCGAAAAATATGGCGGCGTGGTCCACCGGCGCCAGCGTGAGCGCCGCCAGGCAGTCGTTCTCCTTCTCGCTCATGAACGAGCGGTTCATGGTCACCGAACCGGCGAAGAGAAAAGCCACCCACATGGCCCCCGCGGCGGCGGCGCGCGCGTCTATGCGGTTCATGTCCAGCGCGAAGTTGAGGATCAGAAGCGTGAGCGTGGCGAAAATAAAAATCGAGGAGACCATCTCCTTGCCGCGTAGTTCCATCAGCAGATCCTTGCGGGCGACGGCCCAAACCGTGTGGAAAAAGCCCATGGTCAGTAGTGCGCCCCGCCGATGGTGGAAAAGTAAAGCTCCTCCACATGGGCGGGGTCCAGGCCGCTGGCGGGCGCGTCGAGCCGCACGCGCCCGGCGGCCATGAAGGCCACGCGCGTGCTCATTTTCAGCCCCACCGACAGGTTGTGGGTGATCATCACGATGGTGCGCTTTTCGCTGTGCAGGCGGGCCAATTCGCGGCGCAATATCTCAGCGGCGTGCTGATCCAGGCCGGTGAACGGCTCGTCAAGCAGCATCACGGAGGGTCTTGCGCGCGCCGTTGGGGCCGAAGATGGTGAGAAACTCGCCCTGCGCCAGCGTCAGGCTCACATAGTCAACCGCCGTAAGCCTGCCAAACCGCTTGGTGACGTCCGTAAGCTCCACGGCGGGCGACATGGACGTGTTGGGTATGTTCACAACCTTATAGACCCCGGCCGTTACGGCCGCCCGCCGGGCGGCGCGCGCCGCTCCCCGATGGCTGTGCGGCATTCTTCGCCCCGCGCGGCCCGCGCCGCGTTGTCAAGTACCATGAGCGCTTCCTCGATTTCGTTGTGCATCACCAGCGCCCCCGCATAGTCGAGCCGTTTGAGGACGGCACGGCCTTCCTCGCCGGCGCAGGGGCCGCGTTTCGTTTCGCCAATGGCGCGCGCCCATTCCGCGCGCATTTCCACCTCGTCCATCGCCCGCGCCGGAAGCGCGAGCCATACGATGACCGCCGCGACCGCGATGATCCGCATATTGCCGCTATCCCTGGCCAATGAACGCTCTTGCCGCCATGAAAATTGATTATAATATGTTCTTTTGAGCGCATTGAGGAATTTACGATGATCCCTGTTGAGGAAGCCGTCCGCATCATCCAGGACGCCGTGCGCCCCACGGAGCGGACCGAGACCGTGCCGCTGCTGGAAAGCCGGGGCCGCGTGTTGGCCGCCGATGCGGTGTCCGATGTGGAGATTCCCCCCTTCCGGCGCGTAACGATGGACGGGTATGCCGTTATCGCCGCCGACGGCGCGGGCGCGTTTGAAGTGGTGGAAGATGTGCCCGCGGGGGTTTTTCCCCGCGTGCGCCTGACGCCCGGCAAGGTGGCCAAGGTGATGACCGGCGCGCCCTTGCCCGAAGGGGCCGACGCGGTGGTCCCCGTGGAGGATACCGGCGGGTATGTGCGCGTAGGGCAGAAGGCTGACATCAAAAAACCGGTTGGGACCGGGAAAAACTTCGCCGCCCAAGGTGAGGATGTGAAAATGGGGGACACCGTGCTGGCGGCGGGAACTTTCATCCGCCCGCCGGAAATGGCGCTGCTGGCCAGCGTGGGATGCGACCCCGTCCCCGTGTACCGCCTGCCGCGCGTGGCGATGCTGGCCACCGGCGACGAACTGGTTGATCCCACGCAAAAGCCCGGCCTGGGACAGATACGCAACACGAACACCTACGCGATACTGGGCCAGTTGCAGGCCTTGGGAATCAAACCGGACCTGTTGGGCGTCGGGCGCGACAACGACCATTCGCTCACGGAAAAGCTGGCGCAGGGCGCCGCGTATGACTTTCTGATCGTCACCGGCGGCGTTTCCGAGGGCGACCGCGACCTGGTCCCCGCCGCGCTGGAGGCGCAGGGCTACCGGCTGCTGGTGCATAAAGTCCGCGTCAAACCGGGCAAACCGCTGGTATTCGGCGCCTCGGATGATGGACGCTTCGTGTTCGGGCTGCCGGGCAACCCGGTGTCATCCATGGTGGCGTTCGAGTTGTTCGCGGGGCCGGCGCTGCGCCGCTACTGCCGCGTCCCCGGCCGCTTGGTGAACATGGTGGATGTGGTGGTGGGATTCGATTTTTCACGCAAGAACGCGGGACGGCAGGAGTATCTGCCCGTGAACGTCACCACCTCCAATGGCGAGTACCTGGCCCGCGGCGTGGGATACCATGGCTCCGGCCATTTCGCCGCGCTCACAAGGGCCAACGGGCTGATCATGCTGCCAGTGGACCGCAAGGAGGTAAAATCCGGCACGATGACGCTGGCGCGCCTGTTCGAGTGGTGACGGCGGCGACGCGGGTTCCAATCCGCGGCTCCGCCTGGCTATCGGCAAGGCCAAGGCGGTGAACATGCCCGCGGACAACATTGACCGCGCCATCAAGAAAGGCACGGGGGAGTTGCCCGGCGTTTCCTACGAGGAGGTCGCTTACGAAGGGTATGGCGTGGGGGGCGTGGCGGTGCTGGTGGAAACCATGACCGACAACCGCAACCGCACCGTGGCGGAGATACGCTCCATATTCGGCAAGGCCGGCGGGGCCATGGGCGAAAGCGGCTGCGTGGCTTGGATGTTCCACAAACGCGGCGCCATCACCGTGCCCGCGCAGCAAGTGGCCGAAGACAGGCTTATGGAGCTTGCCCTCGACGCGGGCGCCGAGGACCTGCGGCAAGAAGGGGATCAGTTCACCGTCATCACCCCGCTGGACAAGCTCGAGGCGGTGCGCCAGGCGATCGCCGGGGCCGGGGTGGCGGTGGCGGAAGCGGAGGTCACGATGATTCCGCAATCCACGGCCCGCCTCGACGAGGAGGCGGCGCGCAAGATGCTCAAACTGATGGACGCGCTGGATGACCATGACGATGTGCAGCGGGTGTACGCCAACTTCGACATCCCGGATGCCATCATGGAAAAGATCAGCGGTTAAAGGCGCGTGATCGTCCTGGGGGTGGATCCCGGCTCGCATGTGACGGGGTACGGCGTGGTGGAAAGCGGCGCGGGCGGCACATTGCGCGCCTTGGCTTGGGGGGCGATCCGCGCGCCGCGCCAGGCTCCGGTGGGCGAACGGCTCAAGAAGATCGCCGTGGGGCTTCGCGCGGTGATCAGCGCGCATCACCCCGATACGTTGGCCATCGAGGAAAGCTTTCTCGCCGCCAATCCGCGGACCGCGCTGATCCTGGGCATGGCGCGCGGCGCGGTAATGCTGGTGGGGGCCGAAGCAGGGCTGGCGATGCGCGAATACGCGGCCCTGCTGGTGAAAAAAACCGTGGCCGGCTATGGCCACGCCGGAAAGGATCAACTGGGGCTTATGGTGCGCCATATCCTCGCGCTCAAGCAAACCCCGGCCCCGCACGACGCCTCCGACGCGCTGGCCATCGCCGTCACCTGCCTGACCTTGATGCGGGCCGAACGGAGGATGGCGCGATGATCGCCTGGCTTTCGGGAACCGTGCGCGGGAAAAAACCGGGCAGCGTGATCATCGAAACTGGCGGCGTGGGCTACCTGATCCATATCACCCTGCCCACCTATTACGCCCTTCCCGCGGAGGGGGGCGCCGCGCAGTTGAGCATACACACCCACGTCACGGACGATGACATACGGTTGTTCGGTTTTTTGACGGCGGGGGAACTGGCGGCGTTTCACCAGCTCATCGCCGTCAGCAAGGTCGGCCCCAAGCTGGCGATGAACGTATTGTCGGGCATCCCCGTGGCGGAATTGGCGGCGGCGGTGGCGGCGCGCGACGTCACGCGGCTGGCCGCCATCCCCGGCGTGGGGAAGAAAACCGCCGAACGTTTGATCCTGGAACTTACCGGCAAGCTTGACGCGTTGGCGGCGGAGCGCCAGCCGGAAGGCGGCGCGGGTGTAACCGGAGAAGAGGCCGAAGCGGTGGAAGCGCTGATGGCGCTGGGCTACAAGCGCGGCGAGGCGCGCGAGGCCGTGGCCAAGGCGCGCCGACGCGTAAAAGGCGGTCTGGAAGACCTGGTGCGCGCGGCGCTGGCGGCGTTGGCGGTGTGACGCCCCGGCGCTACTGTTGGTACAAGGTCCGCACGTAGGCGGCCACGTCCTTGATCTCTTCGGAACTCAACGTCCCCGTCCACGCCGGCATGAACTGGCCCTTGCCCTTGGTGACGGTGTCTATCAACTCCTGGTCGGATACCTGGGAAAGCGTCTTGGTGGTGTAGTCAATCATCTTCACCGCCATCAATTGCGCCAGCACACCGTTGCCCTGCCCGCCCGGCCCGTGGCAGGCGACGCACGACTGGCGAAAGATTTCCTTGCCGCGCCGCGCGTCGCCGCGCAGGCGAATATCGGTCTGGGTGAGCGCCAGCACATAGGCGGCCACCTGGCGCAGGTTGCGTTCCGGAATGGCGTTCTCCCACTTGGGCATTTGCGAATTCTCGCGGCTATAGCCCTGGATGAGGCGGGTGAGGTCATCCGCGCTCATGCTTTGATACTTGTCGGCGGTCAGATTGGCCACCGGCCTTTTGAGCGCCAGCTTGCCCGCCAGAGGGCCATGGCCCCTGCCATTCTCCCCGTGGCACAGCGAACAATAGGCGTTAAAAAGGCGCTTGCCGACCAGCAGGTTGGTCTTATCATGCCCCTCCTGCGCGCGCGCCTCTCCGGCGGAAAACGCCAGCGCGAACGCCAGCGCGATGATAGCCGCGGTTTTGTGTATAGCCATATCCCCTCTCCCGTTACCGGTTCTGCAGTTTAAGCACGTACGAGGTGATCTGCCACGCTTCCTCGTCGGACACCTCGTACCTGTAGCCGGGCATCACCCCGCCGCCATCGAGCACACGCTGGAATATCTCGCCCTCGGTGAGCGCCATGACCACGTCCCCCAACAGGTTCGCGGGGCGCGGATCGAACTTGTCGGCCACCGGCGTGTTCTTGGTGTCGCCGGCGGGGCCGTGGCAGGCGATACAGAATATCTCGTACAGTTTTTTTCCTTTTTCAACCCGTTGCGCGTCGCCTTCAAGCGGATTGATCAGCGTCGCGCCGTCCACGGCGGCGTAATTTACCCGTTTCTCACTGACAGTGACCGAACCCTGGGGCGGCAGGAAACGCGGCGCTTCCTGAACGCGGTGGAGCGCTTGGTCATGCAGGTCCAGGTCGTAATTCTCGCATCCGGCCAGCGCCACAAGCGCGGCCAGCGCGGCGGAGGTTAGTTGGCGGCGTATCATCAGAAATCGTTCTCACCTTTGCGGATTTTGTACGCTCCCAGCCGCGCCATCAGCGACGCGGCCCGTTCCTGCTCCTCCCGCGAGCGCACCTTGATAAGCAGCCCCAACGCCCCGCAGGTGATCTCCGGGTCATAGGCGCGCTGTTTCCAGTTGGGAAGGCCCGTGTAGTACAGCAGCGACAGCACCGACCCGATCACCGCGAACAGCAAGGTGAACTCGTAGGTAATAATCCCCGTCGGCGCGTAGGAAAAGGGATCCTTGCCGCCCACGTCGAGATTCATAATGTAGCCCGTGCCTCCCGCCAGGCTGGAGCCAAGCAGCAGGCCCGTGATGCCCAGCAGGAATGGGAAAAGAAATTGTTTCTTATCCACCTGATGGGCAAGCGTGGCATCCTCCAGCAACGCCCCATCGGGGAACGCGGCGGAGGTGAGGGCTTCGATTTCTCCGTTGCCCAAGCTCAACTCGTCGCGCACCTGTTCGGCGGCGCGCACAAAGGTATCCACCTTGCGGTACAAGCCCAGTACGGTGTAGTGGCTGATCATCGGTTACTCCTTCACCTGCACCCGCGCCACATGGCGGCCCAGCCGCATGTCGCCGGAAATGAGCACGCCCTCTTTCACGTCGGCCATGGTGACGATGGGGAACAGCTTGATGAACACCGCGTACAGGAACACAAAGTAGGCGAACGAGGCGGCGATCACGGATAGCTCCGTGAACGACGGGAAGTAGTCGGTCCACATAAAGGCGTTGTCGCGGCGGGTCAGCACCGGCACCACGATCAGGTAGCGCTCGGTGTACATGCCCGCGTTCACCAACAGCGAGATGGCGAACATCGCCTTCATGCTGCGGCGGATGTCCTTCCAGGCCAGCAGGAATATCGTCAGCACCGAGCCGCCCACCATGAGCCACAGCAGGTGGGGGAACCGGCGGCCCTGCCATTCCCAAATCTCCCACTCCTCCGGCTTATGCGAGTACCAGGTGACGTTGAACTCGGTGAAGTAAAAGTAGGTCCATAGGATCGCGATGACGATCAACAACTTGCCCAGACAGTCAATGTGCATCTCGCGGATCACGTCGTCGAGCTTGAATATCCAGCGCAGCAGGATCATCAGCGTGATCACCGCCGCCACGCCGGAGTAGATGGCGCCCAGCACGAAGTAAGGGCCGAAGATGGTGGTGTGCCAGCCGGGGGTCATGGTCATGGCGAAATCCCACGACACGATGGTGTGCACCGACGGGGCGATGCACAGGATCACCACCGCCAGAAACAGCGAACACTTGTTGTACACCGCCCATTCGCGATGGCTGCCGCGCCAGCCCAGCGCCAGCGCCTTGAGGTAATGCTGGCGCCAGTTGCCGTCGGCGATGGCCTTGTCGCGCGCCGCCGCCAGGTCGGGCAGAAGGCCGATGTACAGGAACGTCATCGAACCGGTCAGGTAAATGCCGATGGCGCAAAAGTCCCACATCAGCGGGCTTTTGAAGTTGGGCCACAGCATCCGCTGGTTGGGGAAGGGGAACATGTAGTACACGCGCCATTGGCGGCCCACGTGGATCAGCGGGAACAGGCCCGCCACCAGCAACGAGAACGCCGTCATGGCTTCCGCCGCCCGCAGAATGGGCCGCCGCCAGTTGGCCTGCGAAAGGCGCAGGATGGAGGAGACGATGGTGCCCGAATGGCTCATGCCCACCCAGAACACGAAGGTGGCGATGTACGAACCCCAGAACACCGGCTCGTGCAAGCCGGTGACGCCCATGCCCACGAACATCTGGACGGTGAACCACGCGAAACCGTTGGCCATCACCAGCGCCAGCGCCCCCACGAAGATGAAGTACGCCGGCGTGGTGGTGAACATCGGCCGCAACGTATGTTCGTTGAAGCTTTTTTCGTCGCGGTAAATGTCCGCGTCGCCATAGTCCGCGCGCGGCTTGCCCGCTTCGGGGTCGCGGTAGCTTTCCAGCTCCGGCATGGCCATCACCTCGCCATGGCCGCCGCCGGCCACGGCGCCGTGCGCGCGCGCCAGATGGTCAGATGACATGGGCGGCTCCTCCCTTGAGGTATTTCACGGCCGGGTGCGTCCCCTTCTCCTCAAACAGGTTGATCGCCCGGCCGCTGTGCATCAGCTCATGAACCTTGCTGTCCGGGTCGTTGCGGTCGCCAAACGTGATGGCCCGCGTGGGGCAGGTCTGCGCGCACGCGGGCTGGATTTCGCCGTCGGCCACCGGGCGCCCCTCGTCCTTGGCGTGGTCCTTGGCGCGGCGGATGCGCTGCATGCACATGCTGCATTTTTCCATGATGCCGCGCTCGCGCAGCGATACGTCGGGGTTGAGCTGGTTGGCCTGATCGGCGTCCCACGCGGGATCCCACCAGTTGAAGAACCGCACCGAGTACGGGCAGTTGTTGCCGCAAAAGCGTGTGCCGATGCAGCGGTTGTACACTTGCACGTTCAGCCCTTCGGGATTATGGTACGTGGCGTACACGGGACACACGGACTCGCACGGCGCCCGCTCGCAATGCTGGCACATCATCGGCAAAAAGCGCACCTTTACGTCGGGATACGTCCCCTCGATGTAGCGCTCGATCCGCAGCCAGTGCATGTTGCGTTCCTTCCCCGACTGTTCCGCGCCCACGCTGGCGACGTTATTCTCCGCCTGGCAGGCGACCACGCACGCGCCGCAGCCGTTGCAGCGGTCCAGGTCAATGGTCATGCCCCAGCTGTAGTTGTTCTGCCGCTTATAGTTGAAAGATTTCACCCTTGTACTCTCCCTCGGGATGGGCGTTGCGCAGCATTTTCACCGAACCGCCCGCCTTTTTCACGGTTACCATTTGCGAACGCCACGCCAAGGCGCCGCTGCGGTCGTCCATGGCCAAGCCCAATAGCGCCATCGGATTCGCGCCAAGGCCCGTGGCCAGCGCGCCATAGTTGGTATGGCCATATCCCAGCGGCAGAGCGACCACATCCGGCCTGATTCCCGGATAAGGGAACAACGGGGCGGTTATCGAGCCGTGCGGTGACGTCACCGTCACCAAGTCGCCCTCCACCAATCCTAGCCGCGCGGCGGAGGACGGATTCATTTCAATCCACGACTGCCACATGAGCGTGGTGATCGGGTCGGGCGCTTCCTGCAACCACGCCTGATTGGCGCCCGCGCCGCGGCCCAGATGCGCCGTCTGGTAGGGATGCAGGTGGAACGCGCCCTCCTGCGCGCCTTCGAACAGGGGCGGGTTGGCCGCGAGGCGGTCCTTGAACTTCCATAACCGCTCATGGCCGGGCGCCGGTTCCGGCTCGGCCTCCGTGGTGGAGGGCCACCATCCGCCGCGGCGCAGTAAATACTCCAGCGCCTCGCGGTCGGTGAGCAGCGGCGGAATGTCCAGCATTTCGGCGCGGAACTTGGCGATGAATTTAAGCAGGTATCCGTCCACGGAATCCGCGGGGGTGGCCATGCCCGCGCGCCGCGCCGCGGCCAGCAGAATGTCGCCCTGGGCGCGCGCGTCACGGTACGCGGCGACCACCGGCTGGCGCAGGTTGAGCACCGGCACTCCCGGCGCGAACACCGGCATCTCCGCCGACCATCCCTCCAGCCAGTGGTAATCCGGAAGAATCAGGTCGGCCAACGCCGCCGTTTCATCCATGAAGCTGGCGAACACCGCCACGAACGGCGTGGCTTTAAGCGCGTCGGCGAACTTGAGCGGGGCGGGCGTATCGAACACCGGGTTGGTGTGGGAGATGATTCCCACCTTGAACCGCCCCGACAGCGCATCGTCGGTTAGCTTCTTGAGGCGCCGGAAGGATTGCTGGTCTGGCGCCAGGCCGAACCAGCCCGCCATGCGCGCGGCGAGGTCGTAATCGGGTTCGGGCGTCAGGCGCGGCTTGATGCGCAGCTTCTCGCGGCCGATCTCGTAGGAGATCATATTCAGGAATTCGACTGCGTCCACCCCGGCCACGCCGTTGGTGTGGCCGGCCATATCATCGCCCGCGATGGCGACCGCGGGCGCCTCCTCCACAAAGGGAAGCGCCAGCCGGCGAATAACGTCCGGCTGCGTTTCCAACTCCGCCGCCACCTTATCCGGTGCGTACGTGGCCAGGGCGTCACTGAACCGGCCCATGGCGTTGCGCGGGATGGATTGCGCCAGCCCGCGCGAAATCACCGTCTCCACCACCACGTGGGCCACGGAAAGCGCCAGGATTCCCAGCCTCCCCGGCGGCGTGGGAATCCACTTGTCGCACGCGGCCGCGGTGGAGGAAAGCCGCGAGCCGGCGTACACCAGCCGGCCGCGTATGGAAGCCCGGTCGCGGCGGCTGGCCCCGAACGCCCGCCCGAAAAACACCGGGGAGCGGTCCGACTCAAAAATGTCCGCGCCAAAAAGCAGGGAAAACTCCGCATTCTCAAGATCGGGATAGGGCACGCGCGGATACTCGCGCAAATCGGCCCCGCCCGCGAATTGCGATTCAACGCCGGGATCCCGGTTTCCCGCCATCATGAACCCCGGCATGGCGCCAAACACGGCGGCGGCGATTCCGGAGCAAAGGTCGTTGGCGCCGTTGTTAAGGTAAAAAACCTGGCCCTCCGCCCCCAGCAGTTTCTTGCCGAGGATTTCCACCGCTTCTTCCCAACTGACCGGCTCGAACGCGCCGGAGCCTTTGGGCCCTTTGAGCGCCAGCGGTTTGGAAAGCCGTTCGGGGTGGTACACCCGCTGGACGGCCGCCTGCCCGCGCGCGCATGCCGATCCGCGGCTGATGGGGTGCGCGGCGTTCCCCTCGATTTTCTTCGCGCGTCCGTTCACGGTGCGCACGATCACGCCACACCCCGCGTTGCACTCCTGGCAGGTGGTGGCGTAATAGTACCCGTCAACGGGATTCACCCCGTCATCGGGAATGGTGACGTAGGGGATGACCTTCTGGGCCACCTGGCCGCAAGCGCCCGCCGCCCCGGCGGTGGCCGACAGCGCCCCTAGTTTCAAGAACGAGCGGCGATCCATCTCAATCGTTCCTCATCATGGTCAGGTATGGCACGTCCAGCAATCCGTGGGCGCTTCATTGCGCTGGTGGCAATCCAGGCAGAAGCCCATCGGGAAGTTGTTGGCGCGGTACACCACATCCATCGTTTCAACCGGCCCGTGGCACTGCTGGCAGGCGAATCCCTTGGCGATGTGGCGTTTGTGGTTGAACCAGACATGATCCGGCAGGTCGAACACCTTCAACCACTCCACCGGCTTGCCACTCTCAAAATGCGCGGCGGCTTTCACCACCTCGGGCGCCTCCGGCTTGACGAACAAGTGGCAGTTCATGCAAATCTGCGCCGAAGGGACGCTGGCGATCTCCGCCCGCCGCGCCAGCGGATGGCAGTATAAGCAGGGTATCTGGTTATCCACAGCGTGCAGGCGGTGGGAAAACGCGATAGGCTGCGCCGGTTGAGGTGTGGTCAGGGAGCTGGGGCCGAAG
>JACQZB010000043.1:0-2532 GCA_016207925.1 Nitrospinota bacterium | reverse complement strand
GGTGGAGCGAGGCGAATCATGCGCGCCAAGGCGCACCACGGCCAGAGAACGGACTTCATCCTGCGATTCCCTCCTCACATATCAAGGTTCATGGCGCTCACAACACCATGACCCGCCAAACAGGGGTGAGTTATTTCGAACGCGAAACGCGAAACACGCGGCGACGTCCGCTCCCCCGGACAGACAACGCGCATATTCTACACATCCGAAAAAAAAAAGCAATATGTATATAGAGGTTTCGTTATATTTTTTTTTGAGGCGAAGGGACCACGAGGCGGCTTTCAAAAAGACCGCTCGTTGGCGTCATGGCTGAACGCGGCGCGTGAGTCACGGCGCGCGCGTTCGGGATCGGCCCGCCAGCGCTCGTATATCTTGGCCTGGGCGGTCAACTCAAGGACTCCCTCGTTCACCGCCCGGACGAATCCGGCCAAGCCGCCGCCATGCGCGCGCCGGACAAGGCTTGAGAAAAACCGGAGCGCGGGCAAGATCGCCAGCGCCCATGGGCCGGGCGGGCTGCCCGCGCCTTCCCCCAGCGCCCTCTGCGCGGAGCGCTCGTCAATCAGCCGGATCGCCTCTTCCTGGTTCAATCCCGGCGCTGGCGATCCAGCGCCTTGGCCTTCATCCACAGCGCGCCTCCGAATCCAAGGAATATTACCCACGCCACCGCCAGGCCGATCTGGCGCGTCTTGATCTCCGCCCACATCGAATCAACCTCCGCGCTCACCGCCTGCGCGGTCTTGAGCATTTCTTCGGACTCCTTCTTCACCGCCGCCGGATCAAGCTTGTGGGTCAGGGCATTAAGCTCCTTGAGCCGCTCGCCGGTTTTTTGCATCCGCTCGGTCAAGGCGGATATCTCGAATCCGCCGTGCGCGTTGCGCCGGAAATCATCAAGCGCGTTCCCGGCGGCTTCCACGGCGCCCACGGTGGAGGCCATCACGGTCTGGATTTCCTTTCCCACCAGATACGCGCGGCTGTCCTCGGCGTGGCACGCGGCGCAATCGGCGTCGCCCTGGCCGGTGAACTTGGCCAGCGTGGGCCGGGAGATGTCGTGGTAGCTGTGGCAGTGCAGGCAAACAGGCTCACCTTGATTCTTATAGGCCTTCCAATGGGCGCTGGCTTTGTAATTTTCCGCCTGCGCGTTGTGGCAGTTGAAACACACCGTCCGCACCCGCTGCGATGACGGCCTGATGATCCCGTGGTTGCTGTGGCAGTCCACGCAGGTGGGTACCAGAAGGTCGCCCGCCTTGAATTTTTCGTAATGCCAGCTTTGCTGGTACAAGGCCAGTTGGTTTGCCGGCATCTTCTTGCGCCCCAACAGCTTTTGGCCGGAATGGCAGCCGCCGCAGGTCTGCGGAACATTCTGGCGGTTGACCAGGGCGTTGGGATCCTTGACCCTAAGTATCTTGTGCTTGCCGTGGCAGCTTATGCAGGTGGGGGCCGCGGAATCGCCCCGCTCCAAAGCCTTGCCGTGGACGCTCCCCTGATACAACGCGAACTGGTCCGAGCGCTGGTTATAGGCCCGCATCGCCCCGGCGTCCGAATGGCATTTGGCGCACAGCGAGGGGATGTCCTTGGCGGCGGGCTTGCCGATGAACCCTTCGGAAGGCTCCTTCACCAGGTCATCGTTGAAGGGCGCGCCGCCGTGGCAGTCCGCGCACCGCACGCCCACCTCGCGATGCACCGACTCCATCCAGTCGTTGACCGGCGGCGTAAGCCGCTCGTCTTCGAGATCCCGGTGGCAGTTGATACAGTTGTAGTTTTCGGGAATATTCGCCGCTTGGGCGCCGGCGCCGGTTTCCGGTTGTGGGGATTCCGCTGAACACGGCGAAACCGCCAGAACCACGAAAACCGGCATGGCCAGCGCCGCCATCCGCGCGACAGCGAACGACCGCCAGAATGCCAAACCAGGCCCTCCTCATTCACACGGGCTTAACATACATCAGGCGCGAACCGCGCCTGCGTTCCCCGCCCGCCCTGCTGTTCCCGGGCTACTTCGCTCCGGTGTTGAATTCAGCCCGGCGGTTTTTCGCCCGTCCCTCTTTTGTATCGTTGGGCTGCGCGGGCCGGTCCTCGCCATAACTGATGACAAAGAACCGGTCGGGATTCAGCCCCCACTTCTTTACCAGGTACAATTTCGCGGCGCGCGCGCGGCGTTGCCCCAGTTTCTGGTTGTAACCGTTAGGACCCAGCCAGCAGGTGTGCCCCTCGATTATCGCCCGCGCGGAGGGGTTGTCCGCAAGCTTCTGGCCGTTGCGGTCAAGGATGGCCTCGGCCTCCTTGGTAAGGGTCGCGGAGTTGAATTTGAAATACACGGCCTCCAGCGTGATGGTCACGGTGGCTCCGTCGCCTTCGCCGCCCGCCGCGCCTCCCGCGCCCGCGCCGCCCGCCATGCCTTCCGCCCCGGCGCCGCTTTCACCGCCCGCCGCGCCCGCGCCACCCTCGCCGCCGGCGGCGCCTGCGCCGCCCGCCGCGCCCGCCAGCGTCTTCGCCCCTTCGCCGCCGGCTCCGGCGAGTTTGGGCCGTCCAAGACCC
>JACQZB010000036.1 GCA_016207925.1 Nitrospinota bacterium | reverse complement strand
CACGCCGCCAAGGAGTCGCTCAAGCTGTTGGCGCAGGCGGGGGCGGGATTAAGTTTTCTGGGTTTGCTCGGCGTTATCGTGGTCGCGGTGGCGTGGGTTTCCGCCGGCGACGGCGACAGCTAAACTATCGCGGCGGAAGGCGGCGCTTTATAACGGCGACGGGCGCCCCTTGCCCTTTTTTTTCCCCGGTGGCGCCTCCTCGCTGGGGAACGTCTGGCCGGGGACCATCCGCTTGCCGTGCATGTAAAATTCGAAAATGTCGGGCCGGCTGTAATGTCCGCACACGTCCACCCACGCCTTGGCCGATCGGATATCATCCAGACTGGCCTTGGCGGTGACAATCCCCTCCTTTCCATGCAGCGGCCCGGCGATGATGTCCCCCTTGGGGCCGATGATACAGCTATCCCCCGTGCGCGGCACGGCGCGCAATGGCAGCATGGATTGGTATTTCGGCGGAATGTCCTGTTCGCGGATCAATCCGCCCGCAAGGATGCCATAACAAGATGCTTGCGCGCAGAGGGCCTGGGTAAGAAATGTCTGGCGCGTGAACGGCTCGCCGCCCGGCCACACGGAGGCGTGGAACTGGATGCCCTGCATCATCAGGGCGTAACCGGGCAGCACCATCTGGTTCTCCCAGCAGTTCAAGCCGCCCAGTTTGCCATAGGGCCGGTCATACACGGTGACGCTCTTGCCGTCCCCTTCGCCCCACATGATTCGCTCGGTGGCGGTGGGTTTTATCTTGCGGTGCTTGCCCAGTATCTTTCCCTCGGCGCCGATGAACAGCAGCGTGGCGTAAATCGTGCCCGCGCTGGCGGCGTCCAGTTCCGCCACGCCGATGGCCACGTCGCAGTTTGCATCCTTGGCCGCCGCGCTCAAGGCGTCCGTGCAGGGGCCGGGAATGGTGACGCCGCTGGCGAGGTATTCCACCGCCGCCTGCTGGCCCAAGGGCGTGGCCCAAGCCACGTTGAACCACGGGTAACCCGGCAGCCACGTCTCGCCAAACACCACCAGACGCGCCCCTTGCGCCCCCGCTTCGCGGATCAGCCGGCAGGCCTTTTCGCAGGAAGCGTCGCGATTGAATATGACCGGCGCCGCCTGGGCCGCCGCGAGGATTATTTCTTCAGCCATGGTTATTCACCGCGCCCTTCCAGCCGCTCGTAAATGCTTCGCAGCAGCCGCGCGGCTTGATGGTTGAACCGGCGCTGCTTGCCTTCGAGAATTTCCAGATAGTTCACCCGCAGGTGGCGCGTCATGGCGCCGCGCAGGCGGCTCCACCAGCCGCCCAGCATGGCGCGGTGGGAAAACTCGCGGTACTCGGTGGTGATGTCGGCGAAATCCTCCACGGAATCCAGCAGCGCCGGCAGGCTGGCGCCGGTGGAGGGGGTGGGTTCGGAGGCGGCGGCTTCCAGGTCGCGCAGCCATCCGCCCCATGTGGACGCACGCTCCGCGTGTGTCCGGCGCACCGCCGCCGCAAGGGCATCGCCGAGGCGCGCGGTCAAGGGCCGCGGCTCGGTCTGCGCCAAGGACGTTACAATCCGCTGGACGATGCGTTCCCAACTGAAATTTTCCCCGGCGTACTTTTGGCCGCGCCCGCCCATGGCGTCCGCGCCCGGACGGTCATCAAGGATCTTCAGCGCGGCGCGTTCGAATTCAGCCGGGCCGTCGTACAGCAATCCGCCGCCGCAGGTGAAAATATGCTCACGGGCGGCGTCGCACCGCGCGGCGGCCATCACCGGGCGGCCCTGCAACCATGCCTCCATCATCACGATGCTAAAGCTCTCCCGAGTGGAAGGCAACGCCAGCGCCGCGCACGCCGCCATGGCGTCCAGCTTGTCCTGCTCGGGCAAGAAGCCAAGGTTGCGCACGCCGGGCGATTTGGGAATCGCCACATCGCCCCGGCCGGCCACCGCCAGCGTCACGCGCCCCGGATGGGCGGCCTCGAACGCCGCGAAACATTCCAGCAGTTGCGGCAGGTTTTTCTCCCGTTGGAACCGGCCCACGTAAAGAATGAAGTCGCCGTTGATCCCATATTTCGCCCGGAAACGCCCCGCGTCGCCGCGCGCGTCCAGATCAATCCCTTCGCCCGGCGCGCGGGTGAAATCGTTATGGATCCGCAGTTCGTTCTCCGCCAGTTTTTTCTCGGCCAGGGTGTTGAAAAATATCCCGGCCATGAATTGCGCGCTTTGGTTGAGCGCTTGGGTGAACGCGGGCGGCTCGCGATGGTAGCAAGGGATTAAAAAACTGCGTTCCGGCGCCTGCTGCGCGCCGAAATAGGTGGTCCCGTACAGGTAGGGGATAAAAAACAGCGCGTCGAACTCTTCCGCGTTCGTCCGCAGCCACCGTTCCATCGCCGAGGAGCGCACGCCGGACTCCAGCCACTCCACCTGGCGGGCGAAAGGCACGTCCATCCGGGTGTTGATCTGGTGTCCGATGGAATGGTGCGGGGCGCTGTTCAAACCGTCCAGCGCGAACCTTCGCACCGGCACGGGGCCGCTTTCGTCCAGGCCCTCCGGCAGGTTGTGGCTCCATGTGAGCATGCTGTCGGTGCGGGTGGTGACAATCTCCACAAGATGCCCCGCGCGCGCCAGCGCTTCCGCCAGTCCTCCGGCGTGGTTTTCCGCCCCGCCCACGGTATGCCGCTGGTAATGGGGGACCACCACCGCCGCGCGCAGCGCCCGGCCATTGCCGTACCGGGGCGGCGCGGGCCGGTCGAACAGCGCCACCTTGCGCCGGAAATCAATCTCCGAACCGGGAGCGAACAACGCCGCGCCGTAAAACGCCGGGCGCAGGAATGTTTCTATCCCCGGCGCCACGAGGGGCGTCCGCGCCGCCGCGGCCCACGAGAAAAGCGGCCATATCTCCATCCGGTATTCGGGGAAGACCACCAGCGATTCCACGGGCGCCTCGCCGGGCGGATCGCCTTCGATGAACGTCACCTCAAGCCCGTCCAACCATGGATGGCCCCGGAAGGCGGCGGGTGAATACATCGCGCGCGGCTTCCCTTCGTCCACGCTCACGGCGGGCGCCAGAGGATAGGGCGCCATCACCACCCGGCAGTTGACGGGCCGGATTTTTTCCTTGATCAGCCGCCGGGTTTCGTAATCGTGGACGATGACCTGGCAGTTGTCCAGCAGATGAAAGGGATGGCCGAAGGGTTCCGCCGCGTATTCGGGGCGATGGAACAGGTCGAGAACCACCGACCGGGCCGGCAGCGAGCGTATCAACTCCTCGTCGCGCGCGGCGCGCTGGAACTCGATGACAATCAGCGCATCGTCCCGCGAGGGGCGCTCCCCCTCCGCCAGCGAACGGACTTCCCAGCCCGCCTGCTCGAACAAGGCGCGGTACGCCGCGCCGAACCCGAAATCCCGCTCCGGCAACGCCAGCGCCACAAGGGGGCGGCGTCCGCCGTCCGTTTGAGTTTGGCTGTTCATCCCCTGTCTCACCTTCGACTTCCGGCGCCGGGGAGGGTTATAATAACGGCTCCCGCGCGGCGCGGTTGGGTACGACTATATCACACAAGCCGCGCGCCACCTTAATGACAACTATAGTGCGGCACATGGACGAACTGGCCCCCGTTACCGATACGCAAACCATCGAACGCCACAACATTTCCCCGGAGGAATACGAACGCATCCGCTCCATCCTGGGCCGCGCGCCCAACCTGGTGGAACTCGGCGTGTTCTCCGTGATGTGGTCGGAACATTGCTCCTACAAAAGCTCCCGCAAGCATCTGCGGCTCTTCCCCACCTCCGGCCCGCAGGTGATCCAGGGACCCGGCGAGAACGCGGGCGTGGTGGACATCGGCGACGGCGACGTGGTGGTGTTCAAGATGGAGTCGCACAACCACCCCTCCTACATCGAGCCCTACCAGGGCGCCGCCACCGGCGTGGGCGGCATCCTGCGCGACATTTTCACCATGGGCGCGCGGCCCGTGGCCTCGCTGGACTCGCTGCGGTTCGGCGCCGTCACGCACCACAAAACGCGCTACCTGCTCGACGGCGTGGTGTCCGGCGTGGCGGGCTACGGCAACTGCATGGGCGTACCCACCGTGGGCGGCGAGCTTGTGTTCGACCGTTGCTACAACAGCAACTGCCTCGTGAACGTGTTCAACCTGGGCCTGGCGCGCGGCGACGCCATCTTCAAGGGCAAGGCGGAAGGCGCGGGCAACCCCATCATGTACGTGGGCGCCAAAACGGGCCGCGACGGCATCCACGGCGCCACCATGGCCAGCGAGGAGTTCGACGAAACCAGCGAACAGCGCCGCCCCACCGTGCAGGTGGGCGATCCCTTCACCGAAAAGCGCCTGCTGGAAGCCTGCCTGGAGTTGTTCAAGACCGATTACGTGGTGGGCATTCAGGATATGGGCGCCGCCGGGTTGACCAGCTCCTCGATGGAAATGGCCAGCCGCGCGGGCACCGGCATAGAGATGGACCTGGCCCGCGTGCCGCGCCGCGAAAAGGGAATGACGGCCTACGAAATCATGCTCTCCGAATCGCAGGAGCGCATGTTGCTGGTCGCCCGCAAGGGGACGGAAGAAAAAGTCGCCGCCATTTTCCACAAGTGGGGCCTCAACGCCGACGTGGTGGGCCATGTCACCCGCGACGGCATGGCGCGCATTTCCGACGGCGGCAAGGTGGTGGTCAATATCCCCGCCGCGCCTCTGTCCGATCAGGCGCCGGTGTATGACCGGCCCGCCGCGCCGCCCGCCGATCTGGCCGTGCGCCAAGAGCTTGACCTTGACGAACTTCATCAGCCGGTGGACCTTACCGCCACGCTGCTGGAAATGATCGGTTCGCCGAACCTGTGCCTTAGGGAATGGGTGTGGCGCCAGTACGATCATCAGGTACGCACCAACACCGTTCAAAAGCCGGGTTCCGACGCCGCCGTGATCCGCGTCAAGGGAACCACCAAGGCCGTGGCCATGAGCGTGGACTGCAACGCGCGCTACTGCTGGCTGGACCCCTACGAGGGGGGCAAACAGGCGGTGGCCGAAGCGGCGCGCAACGTGGCCTGTTCCGGCGCCACGCCCTTGGCCATCACCGACTGCCTGAACTTTGGCAGCCCGGAGCGGCCCGATGTGATGTGGAGCTTCATCCGCGCCATCGAGGGCATGTCGGAGGCCTGCCGCGCGCTGGATACGCCGGTGGTCAGCGGGAATGTGAGCTTCTATAACCAGACGGGCGACGATCCCATCCGGCCCACGCCCACCGTGGGCGCCGTGGGCCTGTTGCGCGAGGTGGACAAGCTGGTGGGCCAGTTTTACCGGAACGAAGGGGATTTAATCATCCTCATCGGGGAGACGTTCCCGGAAATCGGCGGGTCGGAATATCTGTCCGTGATTCACGGGATCGAACGCGGCGCTCCGCCCAAAACAAACCTGACAGCGGAAGCGGCGTTGATAAAAACCCTTATCCGGCTGGCGGACGAGCGCGCCGTGTCATCCATGCACGACTTGTCGGACGGCGGGTTGGCGGTGGCGCTGGCGGAAAGCGCGTTGCCCCCCTCCGGCGGCGGGTTTGGGTTCCACGTTAAGGTGAACACCGGGCTGCGGCCCGATGTGGCGCTGTTTTCCGAATCCCAGGGCCGCGCGCTGATCTCCTGCCCGCCGGATAAACTGGAACGCATCGTGGAGATCATCGCGGACGCCGGCCTGCCGGGCGAAGTGATCGGCCGCGTCACCACCAGCGAGGCTTCAATTACTATCAACGACGCGCCCACGGTGTCCACCACCGTCGCGGCGTTGCATTCCCGCTGGAGCGGCGCGTTGCCCAAACTTATGGGCGGCGGCGCCGTGGGGCATTGAGGGAGCGACATTGCGGACTACACTATTATTTATCACACGGAGGTAAGCTGGCGCGAGGCCAGAAACTTCGATATGTCAATGTGTGGGGAAGTAGTATAATGCTACCTAATCTCTGAAACAAACCGCCAAGTTGCAATGACCGATTTCGTTTCAACCCATTTTATTGAGATAATTGCTTTTTTAGCTTTTTTCCAACCTTGGATAATTACGCTTTACAAAAAGTACTTCATCAATCCAAAAATTACCTTTGTTCCATTTGGTTTTATCGAAATTAGTTTTTCAACATTTGGACCTACCATCACAATCAATGGAACCTTGAACGTTGACGCGCGAAGTGTTTATGTGCATCGAGTTGAATTGAAGGTGACACGGAAAATAGATAAATCCCAATATCATTTTCAAGGTCTTTTTGACCGAAAAGAAACGCTAAAACTCTCTCACCCTCTAAATGCCCCATCGGTACCAACACGTGAATTGATATCCGAGCCAGCCTACAGCTTCCAAATTGATCCGCAGAAACCAAAGACACTAAACATGTTGTTTACAGCCAGCGAAATAACCGCAGAACTTCGTGAAAAGTTGCTTGTGTTTCAACAAAAGTGGAATAACGAATACTCCAATCCGTTATTTGCCGAATTTCATACACGTAACATAGATTTGTCAGACAAACAAGCAGCCAAAGTAGCAGTGGCCGCACTAGAAGGATCATTCAGTGAATTCATAAAATCTGAAATCGCCCAAAGCATTAAAAAGAACCTCGATCAGCGAGAATTTTGGATATCAGGTGATTATCACCTTGAAATTTATCTCTCAACTAGTATTGGTTTAAGAAAAATATCGTCGCATGCTTTTACATTAACAGAAGGGGATACCAAAAAGTTGCAATTCAACGCTTTCTCTGCAATGAGGGATATATGCAATCTAAACTCTTCCTATGGTTTTGCTTATGTCCAATATAATTTACCAAAGTCACCCTAATAACTAATCACGCATGAATTTTATGAATCAGGGTCAGATCTTGTATGTAAATTAACATTTGGCCCCGTGCGCGCCCCCCGCAGTGGGCAGGCGCGGGGGCCAGCCCCTGCCGCCGGAAGGGTGATTCATGAATCGCGCATTCAAACGGGCGGCCACGGGGGGCCGCCCCTACCAAACACCCCGCCTCCAACTCTTTGCCCCTCTCCCCTCGCGGGAGAGGGTGGCGGTCCGCCGCCGGGTGAGGGGGAGGTAAAAACCGTGGTCAGGCGACCACGGGGAAGCGAAGATAAGCGGCTGCAAGGCCCTTCGCGTTGCTCAGGGCTTCGAGATTTGCACACGTTCATTCGTCCGTAGAGGGCGCGGCGGAGGCGTGCTCGAATAGGGCGACTCGCGAGTCGCCCCTACAATCGGGCAAGGCGAACCTTGCCCCTACGATTCCGGACGGCTACGGGGTCCGCTCCTACGGACCATAAGTACCTAGCGGTAAATTCGAGGCGCGCGAAAAGCGCTTACGCTCCCGCGCCGCCCTCCATGTAATCCAGCCGGTAGCGCACATAGTTATCGGCGGAGACTTTCAGCGAGGCGATTTCCTTCTCCGTCAACTCCCGCTTGACCTTGGCGGGCAGGCCCATCACCAGCGAGTTCGGCGGCACATGGCTCCGTTCCGGCACCAAGGAACCGGCGGCGACGATAACATTGGGCGCCAGCCGCGCGCCGTCCAGGATCACCGCCCCCATGCCGATCAGCGCCGGGCCTTCGATCACGCAGCCATGCAACGTGACGCTATGCCCCACCGTCACCTCGTCGCCGATTTCCAGCGGCCAGGTGTCGTGGGTGACGTGCAGCACGCTGCCGTCCTGCACGTTGCTGCGCGCCCCGATGCGGATGTAGTGCACGTCGCCGCGCGCCACCACGTTGAACCACAGGCTCGACTCCGGCCCCACGGTCACGTCGCCGATCACCTGCGCGCTTTGCTCGATATGCGCGGTGGAGTCCACCTTGGGCCATATACCCCGCCACGGACGGATCATTTTACGTTTCCCGAATGATTTTGTTCATATTAACACATTGAAATATCAGGCGCGCGGCGGGTTGAAAATTTCCGTCACGCGCTAATGCCGCGACCGCTTGTTTCCGATACATCTATTAAGGACTACTGGTGTAAAGGCGCGTCAGGACGACGCGAGGACACGGGCATGGATGGCACTGGCGGAATAAGGGCGGATTTGGTGGCGCGCATACGCCGCCAGATACAGGACAAGACCTACGAGGTCAAGTCGCAGGAAATCGCCGACAAGATCGCGCAAAAGCTCGGCGAGGACGAGAAAATCATTATGCCCTACCGCAAAACCCGCTGGACGGCCTGATCGCAGTTCAAGTTTTCCGTCAATCCCCTACCCCACGGCATATTCGCTCCCCATTGATCCATTCCGGGGCTTAAGCGCCACCCCATCGGGCGCTTCGGGGATGGAGTCAATGAATATGGGCCGCTCGCCGATGATTCTTTTCCGCATGAGCTTTTCGTCCACGCCGCCCCGGCGCCGCAGCCGCGCCGCCAGATCAATGAACACCTGCGCGGTGGCGTAGGCGTCGGCCAGGCCCTGATGCGGCGCGGCGTTGCCGATCTCCAGCGCGCGGACAAGGTTCGAAAGCCGGTGGGAGCCAAGCTCCGGCATGGCGAGGCGCGCCATCCGCACGGAGCAGACAAACGGCTGGGGCCGCGCGGGCGGCGTTCCATACACGCGGGTCTGCTCCGCTGCCAGAACGCCGATGTCGAACCGGGCGTTATGGGCGACGAACACCGCGTCTTTCACGAACGCGGCCAGCGCGGGGAGCGCCTCGGCGAATTTTGGCGCGCCATACGCCATGGAATCCGTGACGCCGTGGATGAAGGCGTTGTCTATGCGTACCAAGGGGTCAACCAGCGTTTCGAATACGCCGGTGATGCGAAGGTCCTCGATCCGCACGGCGGCCATTTCCACCAGCCGCAGGGATTGGCCCGCGCCGCAGGTTTCCACGTCCACGACGCAAAATGGGCCGCGGAAAAATTGGTCGAAGAAAGGATCAACGGGCCGGATCAGTTCTGGGCGCCGTCCCACTCGAATTCCACCCGTTCGGTTTCGTACCACACGCCCGGTTCCTCGCCCGGATTAAGGCGGCGCAGGCCGGTGGTGAGCAGTTCTCCGGGCACGCGGGCCATCTGCAGGTACAGGTCGGCGAATTCGTTGCGCCCTTCCATGTAGGAGTCAATCAGGTCGGTGGCCTCGAAACGCGACTCCGCGTTGACGTACACCGTCGAATAGAAACCCATGGCGCGGTCGCCGGGTTCCTTGACGGGGCGGTAGCCGCGCACATCCACCTTCCAGCAGGTCATGCCCAGCGGGGCGCCCTGCTCGTCGAGGTTTTCGGCTTCGTCCTCTTCGAGGATCAGTTCGTACCGGTCGGCCAGATCCTCAAAGGCGGTAAGGTAATCCTCGCTGTACTCGTCCACCAGCGGCAACGGCTCGTGGTAGTGCGGCTGATCCCAGAACATTTTCATGTCCATCAGGAAGGGGATGTTCAGCCGTTCAAGCGCCGCCTCGATCAGGTCGGGGTTGTGATGGTACACGTGTATGGTTTTATGCTCGTCCAGGAACACCTCGGCGGTGGGATCCTCGGCGAACATGCCCAACCCGAAAAAGCCGTCGTCCCCCACCACGTCGGCCCAGTCGCGCACCCAGCCGAGGAACTCGTCGCGATCCTCCGGGTTTTCGGTGATGTAGGTGTCCGACTCCTTGTAGTAGTCGTCGGTGTGCACCTGCGCCACCAGGTACACCTTGGCGGGCAGCAGCGCGGCCAGATCGTAAAAAACCTCCAACGCGCGCTGGTGGCTGACGGCCACCTGATAGTAGAAGTAGCCGCCTTCCTTGATGTACTTGCTGTCGAACCCCGGCTGCTGGGTAAACTCCGCCTCCGGATACGCGCCGAAGGGGTAGGTGAACCCGCCGATCACGGTGCGTTCGGTAATTTCCCTTTTCGCGGGCGCGGGACGGCGCAGAAACTCTTTCTCTTCCATGTCATTTATTATCTGGTGAAGCGGGCGCCATTTACAAGGACGAAAAAAAAGCGCGCCGGCCCACGCGCGGCGTGTATCATAATCCACTGCGGCCCCGCCGCCTTTTGGGAGTAGCGACGCGATGCGAGACAAAACACAGCCCGCGGCGGCATGGCTGGCCGTCGCGGCCACCGCCATGACGTTCATGGGCGCCTATGCGTTCCTCATCGCGCTCTCCCGCGCCCCGGTGTTCAACACGCTGTTCCCCAGCCAGGATTTTTTCCGCGTGGCGCTGATCACCCACGTCACCCTGTCGCTGGTGATCTGGTTCGTGGCGTTCACTCTGTTCACCGCGCACTATGTCACCCGCGATGAACCGTGGGCGCGCGGCGAGTTGATCCCCGCCGCGGGCGCCATGCTGGGCGTGGCGCTGATCATCGTTACCCCGTTCACCGGCCCGGCGCGGCCCGTGCTCAACAACTACGTGCCGGTGCTCGACCGCGGGCTGTACTTCGCGGCGCTGGGAATCTTCTTCGCCTTCTCCACGCTGGGTTTCGTGTGGCGGATACCGGCCCTGATCCGCGTGGCCACCCGCTCGAAAGCCTATCCGGTGATTATCCCCGGCGCGTTGCTGGCCGCGGCGGCGGGGCTGGTCAGTGGCGACCTCTGCGTGCTGTTGTCGCTGCGCGAGCTTTCGCAAATCCCCGAAGTGGCCGGCGACGCCATTTTCTACGAGGCGCTGTTCTGGGGCGGCGGGCACGTGATGCAGTTCGCCAATACGCTGTGCGTGATGGCGGTGTGGGCGCTGTTGTCGCTGCGGCTGCCCGGCGGGCGCGCGGCGGATGGCCCCGCGGCGTGGCTGATTATCGCCGTGACGGCGGCGCCGGTGTTGTTCGCGCCGTTCGTCTATTTCCAGTTTCCCGCGTTGTCGCCGGAGAACCGGCAGATGTTTCTGGAGATCAAGCGCTGGGGCCTGGCGGCCGGGCCTATTTTCGCGGGCGCATGGGCGTTGTACAGCCTGAAGGGCGGAGGAAGCGGCCCGGTACGGCGCGGCTTGGCGCTGTCGCTGTTCCTTTTCGCGCTCGGCGGGCTGATTTCGCTTACCATCCACGGCTCCGACACGCGCGTTCCGGCGCACTACCACGGCGTCATCGGCGCGGTGACGCTGGCCAACATGACGCTGGCGTTGGCCGTCACCCGCGACGCGGGCTGGCTTAAGGTCCGCGAAGGCTGGATGACCATGCAGGCGACGATGTACGGCGTGGGTCAGAGCCTGTTCGCCATCGGACTGTTCATCGGCGGGCTGGCGGGGCTTCCGCGCAAAACTTTCGGCGCGGCGCAGGAATTGGATACGGCGCTCAAATACGCCGGCATGGGCGTCATGGGCATCGGAGGTTTGATGGCGGTGCTTGGCGGCGCGGCGTTCGTGGTGTTCATGATCCGCGCCTTCTGGCCAGAAAGGGGCGCGCGGCCATGAAGCGTCTGGCGGCGCTGGCCGCGGCGCTGGTTCTGGCTTCCTGCGCGGACAAAGCGGCGGCGCCGGTAGCCTACGCCAAGTGCAAGCCGTGCCACGGCGTACCCGGCGCGGGCGGAACGAAAATGGCGCCGGATCTCCTGGAAAGCTCTTATACCCTGGAGCAATTCACAATGCAGGCGCAAAGCGGCTCGCAGTGGGAGGGCAAACCCGCCAAGCATCAGAGCTACCGCACCAAGAGCATGCCGCCGCGCCCTGAGGTGACTCAAGAGGACACGGACGCCATTTTCCGGTACGTTCAGACATTCAAGAAACGCTAACCGTTAATCGCCCGGCGCCAGCAAGGCGTCGTAATAACCCCGCGCGCGCATCGCCGCGCTGCTCTCGAGGTTGGAGAATTCCACCCCCACCAGCCACAGGCGGCCATGCCGCCGGTGGTTGCGCGCCGCGCAGGCAAGCCCCGCGATGTCGCCCGCGCCGGGAAGCGTGAACCAGGCGCGCAATGGCTCGCCGGCCTTCGGCGGGTGCGGGGCCTCGACGGAGAACAGCGCCCCTTCGCGCGACAGGTCCAGCATCGTGGCGTCCACCTCACCGTGGCCGGGCAACGCCAGCCGTGCGGGCAACAGTGTGCGGATGCGCTCGCTGCGGCGCAGGTTCCTGCTTTCGATCTCGCGCGGAAACTCGATCACCAGTATCTGATGCGGCGTGACGTACGTCCCGCTGATTTTTGACCGGAACCCGTAGGCCACCCCGTGGCTGACATAGCGCATCCGCACCGGCTGCTGCTTGACCAGCGTGATCAGCTTGCCGCCGGACTGGGGGATGTCGAGAAAAATCCAGCGCGGCGGCGCCACGCCGCGGAACAACGTGGAATACTTGGCGCCCTCGACCTGCATTTGCGCGTGTTCCCCCATTGGAACCAGGTTTTCCAAAGGCGCGGTTTCACCGGGGATCAGCGGCGTCATGGGTGAAACCCGCCGCGGGTGGTGGCCATGTCCGTGAAATTGAGCAGCGCCTGGGCGTTCTCGTCGGAGGGGGCCACGAAGGAGAATTCGATCTCGTATCCCCCCTTGCCCTTCGCGGCGGACGCCACGGTGGCCTGCGCGTTGTCCACCTTGCCTCCCGCCGGCAGTGTAAAGGTGAGAAACATGGTGTCGCCCTGCGCCACGGCCCGTTTGGAAAACGCGCGCAATCCGCCCAGGCACACCTCCCGCGCGGTGACGCGCCATTCCTCCAGGTCGTTGTCCTGCGCCGTGCGCATCACCTCCACCGGGGCGGACATGGGGAACCATTCATGTTCGGGCCGGATGTGCCGCTCCACGATTTCGGGATAATCCAGCGCGGCGATCCCGTGCTGATATAAAAACTGCGACAGCCGCGTGACAAACCCGCACGGCGCGCCCTCCAGGGTCAGCCGCGCCACCACCTTCTGGCCGCCACCGAGTTTGGCGGGGTCGTCCGCGCCATAGTCCATGTCCACCAGGACGTAATGCCCCTTGCGGAAACCACGGATGCGGCTGATGGCCTTTTTGCGGTCCCATTCAAGCTGGATTTTCTGGCCGACAGTGAACATCCTTCCCACCTTCCCGCCCCGATTGTACACCATCCCCGAAGAAGGGCGCGCGGCGTGCGGCCTCCAGCCCTTCCCCGCCAGCCGGGGCCAATCGCGCCGCGCGGCGCCCAAACAGGATAATTCCGATTTGATAAAATATCATTATCCCGGAGGCAGGTATGGATTCCGAGGCGCTTGACCGCATCGCGACGCTTATTTCCAGCCGCGCGGGCGTAATATCGCATGTCGAGGACAGGAACACGCTGCGCCACGCCGTCGCCGGGCGCATGAAGGCGCTCAAGCTCTCCCACCCCAACGAGTACTACCTGCTGCTCAACTCTCCCGGCGCGGAGAAGGAATTCGAGCGGCTGCTTTCCCTGTTGATGGTGGGGGAAAGCTATTTCTTCCGCGACGAGGGGCAGTTCGCCGCCCTGCGCGACCACACGCTGCCGGACATCATGCGCCGCCGCAACGGCGTGAAAACGATCCGGATATGGAGCGCGGGCTGCGCCACCGGCGAGGAGCCGTATTCATTGGCCATCCTCATGCGCGAAACATTCGGCGAACTGCCCGATTGGCGCGTCAGCGTCATCGGAAGCGACCTTAACCCCGATTTCCTGGCGAAAGCGGAAAAAGGGTTGTACCGCCCCTGGTCATTCCGCGCGATGCCCGAACCGCTGCGCCAGCGCTACTTTACACAGCGCGGCGAGCAGTTCCAGTTGCATGATTCCATCCGCCGCATGGTCACGTTCGTCCAGAACGATCTGTTCGGCGGCGGCTATCCGGATACCGCGCGGGGCCTGTACGGGATGGACCTTATCCTCTGCCGCAACGTGTTCATTTACTATCAGCCCGCCGCCGTTGAACTCATCCTTGGCAAACTGGCCGCGACGCTGGCGCCGGACGGATACCTGCTGACGGCCCACTCGGAAATCTCGTTCATCCCCGCTCCCGGCCTGGTGGCAAAACCGCTCCCGGACACCGTTATTTACCAACGCGCGGTATCTGGCAAAGGTGAGATGGAGGCTACCGCCGTGCCGCAAATTGCCGTCCCGCGAGAACATAAAGCCGTCATTCACGCCCCCGCTCCGCCCGCGAAAACGCCATCGCCCACACCACAACCGGCGCCGCTTGATGAAGCCCGTACGCGAACATGGGCGAGCTTGACCGCGCCGGCCATTACATCCATCTGGCCCAGAAAGCCTGTCCGCTTGCCGCCGAGCCGCACTTCATGGCGGCGCACGTGGCGATGGAACAGGGTGACTTGCTGACGGCCAAGGAGCGGTTGAAAAAAGCCATTTATCTTGACCAGGACTTTGTCCCAGCCTACCTCTCGCTCGCGGACATTTATTCCGCGGGGAATGATTCCAGGCGGGCTGGCAAAATGCGTGAAGCGGCGCTTCGCGCGCTGGAAAAACTTTCTCCGGACTCCATCGTAAACGGCTTCGAAGGGATCAGCGCCGGCGAGTTGATCCGGATCATAAATGGAAATCAGCCGCCGCCCTAGTCCCGCGCACGTTCACGTTGATACATAACGGAAACGGTTCGTTTCATGGCGAAACTTTCATTCATTACTTTACACTCATTGCGGTCCCCGCACCGCACTGTCGCATAAATCAGACTTTACCGGCAGCAATGATTTCTCTATATTAAATGGTAACAGCGATTCATACGGTGATCATGGTCGGTATGAATGCCCTGCCTTATCTGCTGTTCCGTCACTTAGGCGCGCTCTTCTGCGTCCGGGCCATCATGGTAAAGGAAGTCACCCTTCTGCCCTACCTTGCCCCCGTGGTGGACGCGGCGCCGTATCTGGCCGGAATGTTCAACCTGCGCGGCGCCCTGATCCCGGTCATAGACCTTGGGTTTTTTCTGGGACAGCGCGCCCCCGCGCGGACAGTGGATTCGGTGGTTATCTGTGAAACCTCCCGGCGGCTCATTGGCGTCATCGTCAACGAGGTGCTCGACGTTCAGGAAATCGCGCCCGCCCAACGCGATGAGTCGCTGCCTTCCCTGATACAGGGCTGGCATGGGTACCACCTGCTGGAGGGCGCCGCCGCCGTGGGGGACGAAATCGCCTCCATCCTTAACCTGGACGCTTTTCTTGCGCGAATTGAAGCGGATCATGATGAGACGTTGGAAACCGCGCCACGCGAGGAAGCCGCTCAGGACGGGCTTTTCACCGCCTGTTCACCGGCGGAGTTGGCGCTGCTCCACCGCCGGGCCGCCGCCTTAAGCGAACCGCTGGAGACCACGGATCGCGAAGGCGCCCTGCCGGTGGCCGTGATACGGATCGAGAACGAATATCTGGCCTTCGAGCTGGACCTGATCCGCGAGTTTACCGACATACACCGCGTCACCCCCATCCCTTGCTGTCCGGAACATATCATCGGCGCCATGAACCTGCGCGGCTCCGTGGTGACCCTGGTGGACATCCGCGGCCATTTAACCATCCCCGCCGCGGGCAAGCCGGGATCAAAAGCGGTGATCGCCGCCACCGAAGAAGGTTTGGCCGGTATCGCGGTGAACGACGCGCTGACGGTCACCAACCTTAAGAAAAACGAAATAAACGCGGCGCCGTCGGCGGTGTCCATCGCCCGCGACTATGTGGCGGGCAGCGCCACGCTTGAAGGCTTGCCGGTCACCTTGGTGGATTTGAAAAAACTGCTTCTGGGCGGGGAGTTGACGGTGAACCAGGAGGTATAGGTTTCAACGGCGCATTACGTTTCGCGCGGGTCACATGTGGTGGAGGAACGGCATGTTCAAGACCATGAAGTTGCAGTCGCGGATACTGATCGGCTACTCCATACCCCTGCTGCTTTCGACGCTGATGGTGGCGGTGGTGTACTTCAACGTCCGCATCGCCGAACGTCAGAACGAAGCCACCGACCTGTTCAACGAGAAAATCCGGCTCACCAGCGATATGCTGTACAACATCACCAAGATGCAGCGCGGCGTCCGCGGCTACATCATTTATCCAAACCAGCGTTCACGGGAAACACTCGCGGCGGCCGAACAGGGCGCCGGTGAGTCGCTGAACCGGCTGGTGAAGCTGATCGAAAACCCGCAGCAGCACGCGCTACTGTTAAAAATCACCGAAATGTATAAGGTCAACCTCGAGCTTGTCCATCAATTCGCCAGACACGTGGATGAGGGCAAGCCCAGCGCCGCCGCCGCGCTTTTCAAAACAGGTCATAGCCAAGATGTGGTGAACGATCTTGGCGCCATCGCCGAGGAGTTTTACGCGCAGGAGTACGAACTGCACAAGGAAATCGCCGAGGCGGACAAACTGGCGCTGGCGCGCATCGCCAGCGTCATCCTGTGGGGCACGCTGCTGGTAATCGTGGCCGCGCTGGCGCTGGGCTATTACATCTCCACGGGCATCAGTTCCGCCATCGCGGAGTCCACCGCCGGCGTATCCACCTCCACCGCGGAGATCGCGGCGACGGTGAACCAGCACGAACGCACGGCCAACCAGCAGGCCGCCATGGTCAGTGAAACCTCCGCCACGGTGGAGGAACTGGGCGTTTCCGCGCGCAAAACCGCCGAGCAGGCGGACTCGGCGGCCACGGTGGCGCAAAAGGCCTCCGCGATGACCGTGGAGGGCATGAACGCGGTCAAGCAGGCGGTGGACGGCATGGGCGGACTGAAGGGCCGTATCGAGGAGGTGGCCGGGCAGGTGCTTCGGCTAAGCGAGCAGACGGCGCAGATCGGCGCCATCGCCACGGTGGTGGGCGACCTGGCCAGCCAGACCAACATGCTGGCGCTCAACGCGGCGGTGGAAGCCGCCCGCGCGGGGGAATACGGCAAGGGCTTCGCCGTGGTGGCCACCGAAGTCCGCAAGCTTGCGGACCAAAGCAAAAAATCCGCCGCCGAGGCCAACCTGTTGATCGGCGAAATCCAGAAGGCCACCAACTCCACCGTGATGGTGATCGAGGAGAGCGCCAAGAAAGTGGACGACATCACCACGCTGGCGTCCAACGTGGGCGAGTTGTTCGGCTCCATCTCCACCGCCGCCGGCGATGTGTATGGCAGCGCGCAGCAGGCGCTGCTCAACGCGCGCCAGCAGTCGGCGGCGCTCACCCAGGTGGTCACCGCCATCGCCAGCATCAACCAGGGCGCCAAGGAAACCGCGGAGGGGCTGACCCAGACCAAGATCGGCATACAAAAGCTGAACGAATCGGCCCAAAGCCTCAAGGCGATCACCTGAACGCCGCAGTCATGCAAAGAGGCCGGCGATGATCCAGGACAAGGAACTGCGGGAACTTTTCAAGGTGGAAAGCGAGGAGTACCTCAACGCCATCGAGGCCCATTTGCTGGCCATTGAAAAGCGCCCTTTCGATAAGGCGCCGTTCGAGGAGTTGCATCGCCAGCTTCACAGCCTTAAAGGCTCCGCGCGGATCGTGGGCGAGGACAAAATCGAGCTGATCGCCCACCAGGTAGAGGAAATGGCTTCCGCCGCGCGCAAGAGCGAGGAGCCGGTCAACCCTCGGCGTCTGGCCCTGATCTTCAAGGGTCTGGACGCCATGCGGGCGCTCACCCGCGAGGCCGTGGGGGGCGCGTCCGCGAACGTGGACCTCAACCTTCTCCATGAATCATCACCCGGCCCGGAGGCCGCGCCGCCGCGCCCGGAGGAACCATCGCCGGAAGGCGTGTACCGGATAGAGACCATCAGGGTTGAAACACACAGGCTCGATACCCTGCTGACCCACGCGGGCGAGTTGGTGGTGATGCAGACCCGGCTGACGCGTCTGCAGGAGATGATGGACGCGGCGCTGGCCACCATGGAATCGCTCAACCGGCGGGCCGCCGCCGTGGCGCGCCGGGAGCATCACGCGCCCTACGCGGCGCTGGAGGCGCGTTTCACGCGGATACGCGATACGCTGCGTGACGACAACTCCTATTTCGATTTTATCGCCTCCGCCCTGGACGAGGGAGTGCGCGAGGCGCGGCTTCTGCCGTTTTCCACCCTGTTCGGGCTGTTCCCGCGCATGGCGCGCGACCTTGCCCACGCCCACGGCAAGGAGGTTTCCTTCGAAACCATGGGGGGCGACACCAAGGCGGACAAGCGCATCATCGAGGAGATGAAAGACCCCCTCATGCACATCATCCGCAACGCCATTGACCATGGCGTGGAACCGCCCGATGAGCGCGTCAAGGCGGGAAAACCGCGCGAGGGCACGGTGCGCCTTTCCGCCGCGCGCACCGAAACGAACATCGTCATCGAGGTAAGTGACGACGGCCGGGGCCTGGACGAGAACTCCATCCGCAAGGCCGCCGTGAAACAAAAACTGCTACGTGAAAGCGAGGCGGCGTCCGTCACCGGGCTTGAGCTGCGCCAGTTGATTTTCGGCTCCGGGTTCTCCACCGCGCGGTTCGTGACGGACGTTTCGGGGCGCGGCGTGGGATTGGACGTGGTGAAACGCAAAGTCGAAAACCTTAAGGGAAGCGTGGAAGCGCGCTCCACCCCCGGCGCCGGGTGCGTCTTTTCCATCAAGCTGCCCGTGACTCTGGCGGTGGCGCGGGTGCTTATCGTGCTGGCGGGCGCGCGCAAGTACGCCATCCCCAGCGAACATGTGGAAACGTCCATCCGCGTGCGGCGGGGGGACATCTTCCCCATGGAGGGCGGGGAAACCATCCTGTTCCAGGGCAAAAGCGTGTCGGTGAAAGCCCTCGCGTCCCGATGAAATGGAGGTGGTGCTCAAGCCGGTGAGCGCCCTGCTCAAGCGCGTCCGCAACGTCGCGGGGGCCACGATCCTGGGCGACGGTGAAATCTGCATGGTGCTCAATCCGAACGACATGCTCAAGTCCCTTCGCCAACGGGCCATGCCCGCGCCGCGGGAAACCGCGGAGGAGGAGCGAGGCGGCAAGCCGTTGGTGCTGCTGGTGGAGGATTCCATCACCACCCGCACGCAGGAAAAACGCGTTCTGGAAGCGGGCGGCTATGAGGTGCTGACCGCCGTCAATGGGGTGGAGGCGCTTTCAAAACTGGCGGGCGCCGCCGTGGACGCCGTGGTGTCCGATATTCTGATGCCAGAAATGGACGGCCTGACCCTGACCCGGCTGATCCGTCAGAACACCGCCTACCGGGAAATGCCTGTCATTCTGGTGACCACGCTGGCCTCCAACGAGGACCGCCAAAGGGGGCTGGAGGCCGGCGCCAACGCCTATATCCCCAAACCCGCGTTCGACCAGAAAACATTGCTGGAGACCTTGAAACGGTTGATCTGACCCGAACGGCAATCATCGCGATACGGTGAATCATGAACAGCATCGCAGACGCAAGGGAACCGCGAAAAAAAATTTCCGTGCTGCTGGTGGATGATTCCGCGCTGGCGCTGGCCGCGCTGAGCCGTATGCTCGCCGCGGCGGAGGACATCGTAGTGGCGGGAACCGCGCGCAACGGACTGGAGGCGCTGCGGCTGATCCCCTCGCTTGACCCCATGGTGGTGTGCACGGATTTGCACATGCCCGTCATGGACGGCAGGCAGCTCACCCGCAACATCATGAGCCAATTTCCCCGCCCGATACTGGTCATCAGCGTTTCCGCCTCCAACGGCACGGGCAACGCCTTTCAACTGTTGCAGGAAGGCGCGCTGGACGTATTCCGCAAACCGCGCAGCGGCGGCGAGGCTGATTACTTCCACGGCGCGCGGGAACTGGCCGCGAAAATCCGTATTCTCGCCGGCGTGCACGTATTCCGCAAGCCACCGGCCCCCTCCGCGCCGCCGGCGCCGGGCGGACGGAGCGCGGCTCCGGCGCGCGCTAACCGCATTGTGGCTATCGGCGCTTCCACCGGCGGGCCGCAGGCATTGTACGCGATCCTGTCCCGCCTTCCGGCCGGTTACCCCTACCCGCTCGTCTGCGTCCAGCACATCAGCGCGGGATTCATGGCCGGCTTGGTGGATTGGCTCGGTTCCATTTGCGCGCTCCCCGTGCGTATCGCCGGTGATGGTGAAAATCCCGCGCCCGGGACTGTGTATTTCCCCCGCGATGGCGCCCACCTGACGGTGGATGCGGGCGGGGTGTTCCGCTACTCGGCGGAAGCCCCTCGCGGGGGGCACCTTCCCTCCATCACCGTCACTTTCGACTCCCTTGCGGCGCGGTTTGGCGAGCGGATCGTCGCGGTGCTTTTGACCGGCATGGGGGGCGACGGCGTGGAGGGGATGCTCTCCGTGGCGCGCGCGGGCGGCGTCACCATCGCGCAGGACGAGGAGAGCAGCCTGATATTCGGGATGCCCAAGCGGGCCATCGAGGCCAAGGCCGCGCAGATGATCCTTTCGCTGGATGAGATCGCGACACGCGTCGCGGCGGGAGTGTTCTGACGTGGAAGATATGATCCAAGGTCTGAAGTTATCGTTCTGAAGCAAGAGGTGGACATGAGCGAGTACGTTAACGGCCACACCATCCTGGTGGTGGAAGACAGCGAGATGCAGCGCGAAATCCTCAAACGCATCCTGATGACGCGCGGATTCAATATTAAGATGGCCCAGAACGGCGTGGAGGGGATCGAGATGGCGCGCAGCGCCGCGCCCCAGTTGATCATCAGCGACGTGGTGATGCCGATGAAGGACGGCTACCAGATGTGCCGTGAGATCAAAAGTGATCCGGCCCTGGCCGCGACGCCGCTGATCCTGCTGACCCAGTTGGGCGAGCCGGAGGAGGTCATTTACGGGCTGGAGGCTGGCGCCGACAATTACCTAACCAAGCCCTTCAACGCGGACTACCTGCTGTCCAAGATAGATGCGCTGTTGAACCAGTCGCAGCGGTTCTGGAACAATCCGCAAGAGCGGTGCGTGGAGTTCGACCTGGGCGGGGCGCATTATAAAATCCATTCCAGCCGCGTCCAGACGCTCAATTTCCTGCTCTCCACCTACGAGAACGTGGTGCAGCGCAACATCGAGCTGTACCGTATGCAGATCCAGCTCGCCGAGATCAACGAACAGCTCGACCAGAAAGTCAAACAGCGCACCGCCGCGCTGGCGGCGGAGATCGCCGAACGCAGGGCGGCGGAAGAGACCCTGCGCGCCATGGCGGACTCCGCCCATGACGCCATCATCAACACCGACGAGAGAGGGATGGTTATCTTCTGGAGCAGCGCGGCGGAGCAGATGTTCGGATTTCGCGCCGAAGAAATGCTGGGAAACGACATTTCGCGGATATTCTCCGCCAACTCCCAGGGCAGCCGCGCGCTTTTTCAAAAAGAGCCTTCCAGCGCGGGGCGCGAGCGGTGGACCGGCGAGGCGGTCATGCTGCGAAAGGATGGTTCGCGGTTTCACGGCGAGCTTTCCCTGTCCGCCTTTCAGTCGCACGGCAAACAATTCCGCGTGGCCATCGTGCGCGACAACACGGAACGCATCCAATGGGAGACCTCGCTGACCGACTCCAACGAAAAACTCACCAACGCGCTTGCCCACTTGCAGCAGACCCAGCGGATGCTGGTCCAAAGCGAGAAGATGGCGGCGCTGGGCCGGCTGGCGGCGGGCGTCGCCCACGAAATCAAGAATCCGCTGAACATCATCTCCACCAGCGTCCAGCTTTTGCAAATGGACGGCGCGGGCCCCGGCGAGGAGAAAAACTCCTTCCCCACCATCATGGATCAAATCCGCCGGTCGCTGAAAATCCTCGACAACCTAAGGGATTTCGCCCGCGAGGGAAAGGCGGAAAAATCCGTGTTCGAGCTTCACGATTTCCTGGAGCGGACCATCGCGCTCGTCGAATATGAAATGAAGCTCGACAACGTGACCATCGTCAAACAGTTCGCGCCCGGACCGATCACCGTAAACGCCGACCGCGACCAGTTGGCGCAGGTGTTCCTGAACATCATCAACAACGCGCGGGAGAGCATGATCGAAAAACAGGAGCGCACAGGCTGTGCGGACCCGCAGAAAAGCGGGTGGCAAGGCGCGCTGACCATTTCCACGGCGCAAACTGACAACTCGGTTTCCATCACGTTCCGCGACACCGGCGTGGGCGCGGCGCCGGAAACGCTCCAGAAGGTCTTCGATCCCTTCTACACCACCAAGGCGGAGCGCAATGGAACCGGCCTGGGGCTTTCCATCGCCATGGGGATCATCGAGTCGCACGGCGGCTCCATCGCCATGGAGGCGCGGGAGGGCGACGGGGCCGCGGTGAATATCCAACTGCCCTTGGACATGCCCGCATGACCGTGCCACCGGGAGCGCGGCCATGAACCAGTCCAGCCGCCGCCCATCGGCGTTGATCGTGGACGACGAACCGGGTATCTGCCGCAACCTCGCCCTGTTCCTGGACAAAATCGGTTACAGCGCCAGGACCGCCCACAACGGGTACGACGCCGTCGCCGCGGTGAAAGAGGCGGAACCGGACCTGATCCTGCTCGATGTCCGGATGCCGGGCATAGACGGCGTGAAAACGTTGAACCTTATTCGCGCGCTCACGCATGACGCCGCCGTGATCATGTTGACGGCGGTGGACGACGCCGAGGTGATCATTAACACCATGCGCGGCGGCGTCAGCGACTACCTTCGCAAGCCGATCATGCTGCCGGAACTGGAGCACGCCATGGCGTCCGCGCTGGAAAAGCGCGCGCTGATCCTTGAAAACCGCGGCTACCAGCGGAACCTGGAACTCAAGGTGGCCGAACAGTTGGACGAAATCTCCGCCGGACAACTCGCCATCATCTTCGCCATGGCCAAGCTCTCCGAATCGCGCGATCCGGAAACCGGAGAACATCTGGAACGCATGTGCGAGTATTGCCGGGTCCTGTGCGTACAGTTAAGCCGCCTGCCTGATTACGCCAAGATCATCACCGGCCAGTTCATCACGAACATGTACTCCGCCGCCCCGCTGCACGACATAGGCAAAGTCGCCATCCCCGACCGGATACTGCAAAAGCCCGGCAAGCTGACCGCGGAGGAGTTCGAGATCATGAAATACCACACCGTCGCGGGCGCTAAGACCCTTCGCGGCGTGGACGCGCGCCATCCCGGCAACCTGTACGTCAGCCTGGGCATCGAAATCGCCGAGTCGCACCATGAAAAGTGGGATGGGAGCGGCTATCCGTGCGGTCTGGCAGGCGAGCGCATCCCCCTGCCCGGCCGGATACTGGCCCTCGGCGACGTGTACGACGCCTTGACCTCGCGCCGTTGCTACAAGGAGGCTTTCTCCCACGAGCAAAGCCGCGCCATCATCCTGGAAGGCAAGGGAACCCACTTCGACCCCCACGTGGTGGACGCATTTCTCGCGCGGGAAAACGAATTCCAGCAAGTCCGAATCCGCTACGCTGACCCGGCGGTGGCCCCGGGCAAGTAACCGTTATATTCGTACCGTAAGCTCCGAAAAACCCCAAGGGCCGTCATTGCGAGCGAAGCGAAGCAATCTCACAACCCGAACGAGCAACGAATTTGAGATTGATTCGTCGTCTTCCGCTCCTCGCAATGACGGAAAGAGCCGCTTTTTCAGAGGTCACGAACCCTATTTTTACCCGGCCAGGCAATCGGTGTGCGCTTTAAATAAAAGCTCCGCCTGCCGCGGGGCCGCGGCAGGCGGATGAGGCGAAGCCTCGTGAGGAGGGGCTTCAATCGCCTTAAATATCGCTGGAGGCGGGCCCGGCCTTAAGGCATCTTCTCTACATGCTCAAACGCCCCCGCGCCTCCGTATGCCATTCAGCGCGTGAGTGTCAGTGCTTGAACTGCAAGTCGTACTTCTTGTGCCACGCCTTATTGAGCTTGATCATCTCCTCGAAGTTGAACATGTACTTCGCGTCCGTCTTGGCGTTGAAGGGCGAATCCTTGTGGTCGTGGCACTGACGGCACGTATCCTCCTTGGGCGGGTATATCTCGCCCAGGGCCGCCGCCTCGGCGCGCGTGAAGGTTTCGTCCTTCTCCTTGTGCAACTGCCGGTATTCGCTGCCGGGGCCGTGGCACATTTCACAGCCTACCCCCTTGAAGTTTTCGTCGGCGCTCCCGGCGGCAAAACCTCCGGGTTTCCCAAATCCAACGGTATGGCAACCCACGCATTTTTCGTCGCTGGAGTAATCTTTGTTGTGATCCAGCCCCGCCGCCCGCAGCGCCTTGTTCTGGCCCTTGGAGCGTTTGTCCTTGGACAGCGCCTCGAAAGCCTTGGCGTGGGGTGACTTCAGCCAGTCCTCCACCTCGGTTTTATGGCACTTGCAGCCTTCCGTGCCCACATAGCTTGGCGCGGCCGCCGCCGGCGCGGCGAACCACGCGAGCCACAGCGCCAGCATAATAACAACGCTACACCTGGACATTGACGTACCTCCTTTGCCGTTAGAACTTCACGCCCACCGTGACAGACGCCACGTGGGCCGTGTAATCGGGGGAAAGATAGTCCCCCAGCCGCACCAGCCGGTTGCCCTGCCGGTCGCCAATGGCGTCTCCGATGTAATAGGCGTCTATCAGATCCTCGGTGTAGCCTTCGAAGCCTTCCTGCGCCCAGTCCTTCACCGTGTACTTTTCGTACAGGTAGTTCAGGCCCAGGGCGAACGTCTCCGTAAGGTGATACGTCGCCGCCAGCTTCAACGCGTTGCGGGTCTGCTCCTCATCAGGCGGCGACGCCCACTTGCCGGAGGCGGGGATGCCCGTGCCGCTCTGGGTATAGGCGATGGCGTACACCCCCTTGGTGTAGGTGTAATCCGCGTTGAAATCAAGCGTTCCCTCGATCACGGTATAATCCAGCCCCGCGCCGATGGTGTCGTTGGTGTCCGTGACCGCCGCGTCCCACACATAGCCCTCGGTGGGGCTCCAATCCGAGGCGGCGACCGTCCGGTTGTTCTCATTGAGCATCCGTCCGCGCTGGTTTCCCTTGTACACGGTGCGCGCGTAATACGCGAACAGCGCCAGAGCGTCACTTGCGCGGAGGTTCACATCCGCCGCCATGACGTTCAGGTTGTCGTCCAGCAGGCCAAGTTGACGGGTGTCAATCACTGTCTTGCCCTGTGTCAGGGCGCCGTTCTGGAAATAATCCTCCGGGTTGGAGGAGATGCCGCCCAGCTTGTACTCGTTGTTCTGCGCGCCGTACTGCAGGTTGACGGCGACGGCCCGCGCCGGCGTGATCCCCAGGGATACGTCGTACTGGCGCATCAGCCGGTCCGCCACGTCCTTCTTGCGAAGGCCGGGCAGATTGCCAAACGCAAACAGCGGATTGTCGGAATCATTGGCGTCGGAGGCGCTGTACCAGTAGCTGGCGTCCGGAGCCTCGCTGTTGTAGCCATCGCCTTTGCGGTCCCCTTGGGCGTATTTGGCCTTGAAGTTCACCCCCTTGAAGGGCGATACCCGGTAGGAGGCCGTGAAAATGTCCTCCTTGGTCTGCTTGACCTCGCGGTAGGGGCGGTCTTTTTTCTCCTGCTCGTAGCCAAGCCCCAGCGAGCCGAAGTCCCCCAGCCGGTACGAAAGATCCAGGCCGTAGGATGTTTCCGTGATGTCATGCGCCAGGTTGATTCGCTTGTTGCGGTACCCGCCGTTGCCAGAATCGCCCGTGGTGTATTGGAACTGGACCATCGGCGTCTTGTTGTTCAGGTCGTGGTAGCGGTAGAACACATTCATGTTCGCGGCGTCGAACGGCGTGAACGTATAGCGGGCATTAAGCGTGGCCGCCTCAATTTCCCCGTTCGCCGAGGTGACCCCGGAGGGCAGCTTGTTCAGGTTGTTCCACGTCCCGTTGAGCGTGCTGGTTGAGTAGGGCAGCAGCGCCGCGTTCTGCTTCATGGTGGAGCGGGCGGCCTGCAGGTCAAAGGCGCTGTTCATGGGCAGGCCGAAAAAGCCCAACCCCAGGTTCAGGTTCTGCATCGTGTTGTCCGGCGCCAGCGCCATTCTCCCCTCAGCCGCATAGCGGCGGGTGCTGGTCCCGTCGGCCATGGAGGCAAAATCCTTTCCCGCCGCGGGCGCGGCGAAAAGGTTGTCCCACGTCATGGCGTCCACGTTGTTCGTAAACGAGGAGAACACCGCGGCGGCGTTCGCATGCCACCACTCGCCGCGATGCTCCGCGCCGATGGTGTATTGGTCGGTGACGTAATCCACCGGCTCCGGCAATTGAACCGCCAAGACGCGCGGCGGCCGGTCACCCAAGGTCGTCCCCGTCAGGAGGCTTCCCTCCTTGGTGTCGCGTTGGTACTCGAAGCCGACTTTCGTGCGTTCCGACACCTGGTACTTCAGGTCGAATTTGCCGGTTTTGCGCTGCGTCCCCAGATCAATGGGAAGAAGCGCGCCGGGCAGATTGTTCTTCACCTTGGCGTCCAGCTTCGCCTGGTTCGCGGCGGTCGCGGAAATATCCGTAAACCCGATCGCCGCGGGCAACGCCGCGGGGAGCGTATAGTCGCCCCCTCCCTGATACGTATAGGGGGACTTGGCGTTGTCGCTTAGGTTGTGCGGCGTCTCGTTCCACAGGTACTGGAGGATGGCGCTGGTTCCTTCACGGTTATCGCGGTACTCGTTAAACTTGGCCGAGTCCGTGTCCGAGCTTACCTGCTTGGCGCCCACCACGACACTGCCGGAAGTTTCCATTTCCGCGTAGGCCGCGGTCGAGAACGTGCCCGCAAGCAACGCCCCGGCGATGAACCCCCGGGCGGCTCTTGTCTTCATAATCGTCTTCATGTCTCCCCCCTTACCTGGTGAATTTCGCGCCCGACGGGTGGTTGGACCCGTGGATTCTGCTGTGGCAATTGATGCACCCCTGCCCAAGCGAGGCGCTGGCCCGGTTGTAGCGCGGCGCATTCACGTGGCCGCCGTACCCATGGCACTGCAGACACAAGAACGAGCCCTTGGCGCTCGTCAACCCGGACGTGGTCGTGCCGTGCGGATCATGACAATTAGCGCAGTTCTCGCGCGCGGGCGCGTGTTCCCACAGGAACGGGCCGCGCTTCTCCGCGTGACACTCGTAGCACGTCTGATTCACCGAATCGGCCTTCAACAGGTTCTTGTTGTGGGCGCCATGGGGGTTGTGGCAACTGGCGCAGTTCATCTTTCCTTCACGCAAGGGCATGTGGGAAGAAGAGTTCAATCCCGCAAGCCGCTCCTGATGGCAGCTCACGCACAACTCGGTGCGGATGTCCACTTCGTCGGGGAGGGTACGGGTCACGTTCTCATATATCTTCACCGGCAGTATCTGGATATGCTGGTGGCAGGTAATGCAGGCCAACCCTTCCTTTTCATGCCCGCTTCCCTGCCACAACGCCCTGCGCTGGTCCTGGTGGCATTGCAGGCACGCCTCGTTCTTCTGTTGCGAGTTCAGCGGCGAATGCTCCGTGAACGCCCGGATAAGGTTCAGGTCAATCGGCGCGCCGCTGTCCGCCTTGGCCCGGGCGTCCTCGATGTGCCGGTCGCCATTGCCATGGCAGGCTTGGCAGATCTGCGCCTCTAGTTCGTTGCGCGGATTATTGATGAATATCTTCCCGTGCTTGGTGGGCGCGAATTTGGAGACGTAGTCCTTGTGGCACTTCGCGCACTTCTGAAGCGCCGCCGGCGCCTCGCCCGCCCATGCATCCCGCCCGCCCACGGCAAAAGGCAAAAGAAACAGACACAATACGGCAACGCCTACACCCCATCGTCTGATCGGCAGACCCATTATTCCTCCCCCTCAAAAAATTGGACTCCTTAAATCGCGCCGCGTGTGAAGCGATTTCCCCTTCTCGAAGCGCGAGAAAAATCCGAAAATCTATTAAGGGGAAAGCAGATTGTATGCCAACTGCGACACCACCAATTAACTGAATAAATAACAAAGCGTTACCATTTCGACACCTGTTAAAATCAGACGCTTGTCACCACACCATTACACACCAGATGTCATTAAATCATGACATGGTGGTTAGGCAGGGGTGGGTGAGTATTATAACTAATTGGAAATCAAAACAATATCGAAAGCAATCAGTCATGAATTGATGACATTCATAAAATATGTTCACACATTTTCGCGCCATTTAAGCCCATACTTCTTAAGTTTGCCATAAAGGTTCTGCCGGGCGATTCCACACACTTGGGCAAGCTTGGTGATGTTGCCATCACATTCGGCGAGCGCGCGTTGAAAATATTTTTTTTCGAAATTCCATTTTTCCATCATAAATCCGCCCAGATGGGTGGATACTTCGGATACCGCGCCCGCATCCCTTCCCGCCGATTTTCCCAAAAGCGATTCAGGAAGATCCTCTGGCGTGATCTCGCCTCCCTGTTTTGTGGCGACCAAATATTCGATGACATTTTGCAATTCGCGGCAATTGCCGGGCCAGGGGTAGCCGAGGAATAACTTCATGACCTCGCGCGCGGCTGGCCCCACGTTCTTGCCAAGGCGGTTGTTCATCCGCTCCAGAAAATGCCCGGTGAGCAGGGGGATGTCCTCCCTGCGTTCCCGCAGGGGGGGCACTTTAAGGGGAATCACGCTCAAGCGGTAAAATAGATCCTCGCGGAACCTTCCCTGGGCGACCTCTCCCTCCAGTTCCCTGTTCGTGGCGGTGATCAGCCGGAAGTCGGCGCTCATGCATTTATAGCTGCCCAAACGGCAAAACTCCCGTTCCTGGATCACCCGCAGCAGGCTGCCCTGCAGTTTGGCGCTCATACTGCTGATCTCGTCTAAAAAAAGCGTACCGCGTCCGGCCTCCTCGAAACAGCCGGGCGTCATCTTGATCGCGCCGGTGAAGGCCCCCTTCTCAAAACCGAACAGGGCGCTTTCCAGCAGCCCCTCCGGAATCGCCGCGCAGTTCACGGCGATAAACGGCCCCTCCTTGCGGGCGCTCAATTCGTGGATTGCCTGGGCGATCATTTCCTTGCCGGCGCCGCTTTCGCCGGTGATCATGACGGTGGAATCCAGCGGGGCCACTTTCTTGACCGTATCGAGAATGCGCTGCATTTTCTCGCTGCCGCAGATGATGTTTCCCGTTTTTTTTTTTTTTCTCACCTGGGTTCGCAGCAATGCGTTCTCCCGCTCCAGGGCAATCAGCTCCGCCGCGCGTTCCGCGCCAAGTTCAATTTCATCGAGGTTGTTGAACGACTTTATGAGATATTCAAAAGCGCCCAGTTTCATGGCGGCCACGGCGTCGGTAATGGCGGCGTAGGCGGTGATCATGATCACCTTGGGGCTAAAACCCTCCTCCTTGATCTGCCGGTAGGTGGCAAGCCCGTTGATGCCGGGCAGACGCTGGTCAATGAACACGATGTCCTTCCCGCCGCTCTCCCGCAGGATGGCCATCCCCTCCTCGCCGCTTAAGGCGGTGGACACGGGAAACCCCTTCTCCCCCAGCACCTGACGCAAAAGGTTCAAGGTGTTCTCGTTATCGTCTATGATCAAAACGCTGATGTTACGCTTCATCGTGATCTCCGGGATTCAGCGGCAGCCAAATGGTGAAGGTCGCCCCCGCGCCGGACGCGCTGGCCGCCTCGATGGTTCCTCCATGCCGCGTTATGATCTCCTGCGCCAGGCTCAACCCCAACCCCACCCCGCCCTTGCGAGTGGTGAACAGGGGTGAGAATATTTCCGGCAGACGATCACGGGAAATGCCCTCGCCATTGTCCCGGAAACGCAGCAGCAGCCCATCAATGTTCCGCGCGGGCGCGGGATATTCAACCTCCAGGGTGAGTTGACCGCCAAGGGGCATGGATTGCGACGCGTTTTCCATGATGTTCCAGAACGCCTGTTTGACCAGCACACCGTCAACATGCGCCTTGGGAACCGCCGGGGACGCGATTTTTTCAACGGTCACGTTGGGGAGGGCGTTCTGGCTGTTGGCCTGCGCGATCAGTTCGTCGAGCAAGGCCAGCATATCCGTTTCCGCCAGATCGAGCTTCTTTTTCTTCAGGAAGGCCAGTATTTTCTGGATGATCTTTTTACATTCAAGACCGGCCTTTTCTATGGTGGCAAGTTCGCCGGAGATATCATCACTCCTGGCGGCCTTGCGCTGCGCCAGTTGCGCGAAATTAACGATGCCCACCAGCGGATTGTTCAGTTGATGGGCGATCTCCCCCATTATGGTTCCCATCGCGGAAAGCTTCTCCATGGTTACGATACGCTGGGCGCTGGCTTCCACCCTTTTTTCCAATCCCTCGTTTACGTCCCGCAACTCCCGGTTCAGCCGCTCC
>JACQZB010000035.1 GCA_016207925.1 Nitrospinota bacterium | reverse complement strand
GAGGAGGAACGCACGGTGGAGAAGGCGGGGGAGCAGATCGTGGAGTTGAAGTTCCTGCTCGGCGAGATCGAGAAGAAGCTCAACGAGTACTTCAACCTGCGCAACGGCTGACGCGGCGGCGGGGAGGGCGGCATGAGGCCCACACCAACGCTTCAGGAACGGCTCGACGGGCGGCGCGACGTTTTCCTGGACTCGGCGCCGCCGGGTATCCGCAAGGCGCTTCTCGATAATATCCAGACCATGCGCGGCCTGCGTATGGTGGATCACGCCAAGCGGGCGGGGTCGCGCGCGCCCGACTTCACCTTGCCGAACCAGCATGGGGAGTTGGTGTCGCTGTCGGCGCGGCTTGCGCGGGGGCCGGTGGCGCTGGTCTATTACCGGGGCGGGTGGTGCCCGTTCTGCTCGCTGGAACTGGAGGCGCTCGAAGTGGTGCGGGGCGAAGTGGAGGCGCTGGGCGCCTCGCTGATCGCCGTGTCGCCCCAGACGGCGGAGGCCACGGCGAAAACCGCGCGCGACCGGCGCGTGTCCTATGACCTGCTGAGCGACGCCGGATCGCTGGTGACGCGCGAGTACGGGCTGGCCTACGTGGTGGACGAGGTGATGCGTCCTATTTACGCCTCGTTCGGCATCAACCTGGAGCAGAGCAACGGCGACACGCGCTTTTTGCTGCCGGTGCCGGCCACCTACCTGATCGGCGCCGACGGGATCATCCGCCATGACTTCCTCGACGAGAACTACATGCGGCGCATGGAGCCTTCCGAAATGCTGGACCGGCTGCGGGCCATGGCGGGCGCGCGCTGACCATGCTCAAGATCGTCAGCGCGGCGCAGATGCGCGCCATTGACCGGCGCTCCATCGAGGAGATGGGCGTACCGGGGCTGATCCTGATGGAGAACGCGGGGATCAACGTGGTCCGGGCCATCCAGGAGCGGCACGGGGGGAAGGTGGCCGGGTTGCGGGTGAACGTGTTCGCGGGAAAGGGGAACAACGGGGGCGACGGGCTGGCGGCGGCGCGGCACCTTGCCAACCTGGGCGCGCAGGTTGCGGTGTTCCTGGCGGCGGATCCGGCCCAGGTCAAGGGCGACGCGAAGGTGAACCTGGACGCTTACGCGGGCATGGGGGGCACGGTCAAGCGGCTGGACGAGGGGCGCCAATTGCGCGCCCACAAGCTCAAGTTCATGCACGCGGCCGTGGTGGTGGACGCGCTGTTCGGCACGGGGTTCACCGGCGCGCCGGGAGGGCTGAACGCGCAGGTCATCGAGATCATGAACCAGTTCGGCGCGTTCAAGGTGGCGGTGGACATCCCTTCGGGCCTGGCCGCCGACAGCGGCGCGGCGCCCTCCGTTTGCTTTCGCGCGGACGTGACCGTGGCGTTCGGGCTGCCCAAGATCGCCCATGTCACCAGTCCGGCGCGCAACTTCGTGGGGAAACTTGTCGTGGCGGATATTTCGATCCCGCCGCGGGCTATCGATGAGTCGCCCTGCGAGGCTTTTCTGGTGGAAGCGGAGGATGTCGCCGCCGTGATGCCGCCGAGGGCGTGGGAAGCGCACAAGGGGCATTTTGGCCATGTGGTGATCGCGGGCGGTTCGCCGGGCATGGGTGGCGCCGTGGCCCTGGCGGGGGCGGGGGCGCTGCGTGTGGGCGCGGGGCTGGTGACGGCCACGCCGCCGCGCGGGCTGGCGCCAGTGTACGAAACGGGCCTGCCGGAGATGATGACGCGCGCGCTGCCGGAAACGGACGCGGGAACCATAGACGGCAAGGGGGCGGAGCTGTTCCTGGAGTTCGCCCGGGACAAAACGGCGGCGCTTGTTGGGCCGGGGTTGACGACGCACTCCTCGACGCGATGGTTCGTACACGAGGTAGTGTCGAACCTGGCGATCCCGTTGGTGCTAGACGCCGACGGGCTGAACCTGATCGGGCGCGACGCGGCGATGATCAAGACGCGCGCGGCGCCCACCATCGTCACGCCGCATCCGGGGGAGATGGGGCGGCTGTTGGGGATCAGCGCCAAGGAGGTTCAGGCGGACCGGCTCGGCGCGGCGAAGCGGTATGCGGCGGAGTCGGGCGCGGTGGTGGTGTTAAAAGGGGCGGGGACGGTGACGGCCACGCCGGACGGGCCGGCTTACGTCAATCATACGGGGAACAACGGGCTTGCCACCGGCGGCTCCGGCGACGTGCTGGCGGGCATGATCGCGGGCCTGCTGGCGCAGGGGGCGCATCCGGAGGATGCGGCGGTGGCGGGGGTGTACCTGCACGGGCGCGCGGCGGATTTGTACGCGGCGCGGTACGACGCGCGCTGCCTTATGCCCACGGACTTGCTGGGCCTGATACCCGAAGCGGTGACGGAGCTGCGCGGCGAGGGAAAATAACCGCGTTCCGCTGGGGCGGTTCGCGAACCGCCCCTACAACCAATGCGCCGCGCGGTCAGCCGATGACGCGGCGGACGCGGGGGATGAAATCGGCCTCGACCAGCGATTTGTTGACGAAGTCGTTGGCGCCGAGCTGGAAGACCCGTTCATGGGCCTCCAGGCTGCCCGCGCCGGTGATGGTGATGGCGATAACCGGCAGCTTGGCCAGCGCGGGCCGCGCGCGCGCGGCGGCGATCAGGCCGAAACCGTCCAAGCGGGGCATTCCCAAGCCGGTGATGAGCAGATCCACCTTGCGTTCTTCGAGCGCGGCAAGCGCCTCGGCGCCGTCGCCGGCCTCGATGCAGTCAACGCCGATTTCCTCGAGCTTCATACGCAACAGCGCGCGGGAGGCCTGATCGTCGTCGGCCACCACGGCCACGGGGCGCCGCTCCGGCAGGTGGGCATAAAAAACGCTGCCCTCCCCTTTTTTCGTGGTCAGCGTCATGTCGCCGCCGTGCGATTTCATGATTTCGTAACTGTACGGCAGGCCCAGTCCGGTGCCTTTTTCGCCCGCGGAGCCTGGCGCGGTGGTCTTGACGTCTATGCTGAACAGGTGCTCAATAAAGCGCTCGTCCACGCCCGGCCCCTGGTCGCGCACGGCAAAGGTCACTTGGCCCTTCGCGGCGGCGGCGGCCACGGTCACGGTGTCGCCGGCGCGGCTGAACTTGATGGCGTTGGTGAGCAGGTTCTGGAGGACTTCACCCATCAGCGCCGGATCGGCGTGGACGCGCAGCGCCGGCGGCGTTTCGTTGTGTATGCCGACGCCCTTGCGGGTGGCTTGCAGGCTGACCATGTCTATGGCGCGGGCGGTGATGGCCGCGGCGTCGGTGAACACTTTGTCGGGCGCCAGCTTGCCGGACTTTAGCCGGCCAAGGTTCAAAAGGTCGTCTATCAGGCGCAGCATGTGCTCGCCGCTCTGGACGACGGCGGCGAAGGCTTTTTTCTGATCCGCGCTGCAGCGGCCTTCCATGTCCCCATGGAGCAGCTTGAGCAGGCCCAGGATGGAGGTCAAGGGCGAGCGCAGGTCGTGGGCGACAAGGGAGACGAACTTGTCCTTGAGCCGGGTGGCTTCCTCCGCCTGTTCGCGGGCGCGGCGCATGGCTTCCTCGGCGGCCACGGTTTCCGTGATGTCGCGGTTGGAGGCGCGGCGGCCCAGCCAGTTCCCCTCGCCGTCGAACACGCTTTGGCAGACGTGTTCGATCCAGCGTTCGGCCCCATCGGCGGTGGTGATGCGGAACTTGATCCGTTCCACGGGGCAACGGGGATTATGGGTATGCCCCACATGGCTGGTGTACAGTTCGCGGTCGTCCGGATGGATGATGGTGAAGATCATCCGGCTGTCGGCCATGAACCGCTCGCGGGGGTAGCCGGTGACCCGCTCGCACGACGGCGACACGTAACGGTAACGGCCGTCGGGCATGATCCACGATTCCCAGTCGTAGGTGAAGTCGGCGACGGTGCGGTAATCCTTGGCGCTGTCTGCCAGCGCTTTTTCTGATGACTTGCGTTGGCTGATGTCGCGCAGGATGGTTTGAAGATGGGTATTATCGCCGATGGAGATGGTCTTGGCGCTCACATGGATGTCGCGCAGCTCGCCATCTTTTGTTCGATGTTTCGTTTCAAACTCGTCGGCGCCTTCTTCGATCACCTTGCGGATATGGCGCGCCACCTCGTCCGGAGATTCGGAGGCTTCCACCCCGGCGATGGTCAGGCGGGCGAATTCCTCGCGGGTATAGCCCAGGGATTCATGGGCCGCGGCGTTGAACTCAAGGAATCGCCCGGTCGCCGGATCAACCAGCCACATGGCGTCCGCCGCCTGCTCGAAGACGGCGCGGATGCGCGCCTCGCTGGAGGCCAGGGCGCGCTCCGCGGCCTTTTGCCCGGTGCGGTCATCGAAAACGGCCAAACCGTACTCGCCCACGGAGGCGTAATGGAATCCGATTACTTTTATCGCTCCGTTCTTGCAGACGACGAGCGACTCCAGCGGCTCGATTGGCGAATCCTCGCGGCGCGCCGTTTCCAAAGCGGCGTTCCAGCGCGCCTGAAACGCGGCCCGATACGCGGGATCGGGGTAAGCAAGCGGCCACCATTCGGCGACGGTGGGGATGTCGTCCAGGGTGTAGCCGAACAATTCCGTGAATTTGCGGTTGATGAATACGCCTTCGCGCCACTGCTGGCAGACCAGCAGGGGAACCGGCAGCGCGTCCAGCAGGTTCCAGAACCAATCGGGCCGCTCCGGAGGCTTCTCGCTGCCGGGTGGCGCCGGCGAGTCATTCATCACGGCTCCTTCGAGGGTAACACATGGGCGTGGTTACGGCTGCGCTGCGGGAAACGCGCGGCTTTCCCGCCCGCGTATGGACAAACTGATTATCGGTTATCATTATACCCCGCCGGGTCACCCGTCCACCGTTTGGGGATTTTCAACGATGATGCGCCGTTGGGATTCGCCGAGTTCTTCGATGCGGATGATGATGGCGCCCGTGCGGCTTTGCGCGGCCAGCCTCTCCCCCCACTCCACCAGGGTGACGCCCTCGAATTGGCCGTCGAACAGCCCGGTGGTCTCCAGGTCGCGGAGGGATTCCACCCGGTACAGGTCGGCGTGGCGGATGGGTATTGTCCCCTGATATTCGTTGACCAGCGTGAAGGTGGGGGAACGCACCTCGCGGGGCTTGGCGCCCAACCCCTCGCAGATGCCCTTGACCAGAGTGGTTTTGCCCGCGCCCAGATCGCCCGCGACAATCACCATGTCGCCAAGCGTTAACGATTGGGCCATAGCACGCCCGGCGTTGTGGGTTTCCCCAGGGTTGTTGGTGGTGATGATGGCTACGGGTATCATGACGTCGCGTCGCCGCCGAATTACAACCTGCGAGGTATTTCCCCGTAAACAGTTTTGCGGTGGATGATTCCGAACACCAGCAACTCGACGCCGGCGATTTTATAAACGATGCGGTAATCTTCCACCCGAAGCTTCCAGTATCCCTTGAGCGTTTTCCGGAGCGGCTCGCCGTAGTTTTCCGGCGCCGTCATCAGCCGCGACTCAATGGCGGTTTTGAGCCGCTTTTTCATGGACGTATTGATTCGGGCCAGGTCATCCCTCACTTCAGGGTGATAGGCGATCCGGTAAGGCATCCGCGCCTACCAGATATCTTCATGCGTCAAAGCCCTTGACCGCGCGAAACCTTTCTCACGCCGCGAGGCGATCCGCGTCAGGGCGATATCCTCCTCGATTTCCATCGCCTCCTTCACAAGATCGCGCACTTTAAGCGAGAGCGACACCCCATCCCGTTTGGCCAAGCGGGCGACATGCCGGTATATGGGTTTTTCCAGGACAACATTGATGCGGGGGTTGGATGTAGGCATATGGCCTCCTTGCGGAAAGTGTATCACTAGCGACACACTTGGTCAATGCCCGATGGATTACCGGTCCCCCAGGTAGCGTGCGGCGAAATAGACCATCGCAAGGCCCGTCAGCAGCACGCCCGCGTTAAGCGCCATCGAAACGCCATGCCACTTGCCGAACGCGGCGCGCATGGTTTCCAGTTTGGCCGCGTCCGTTTCCGCGCGCATTTCGTACTTCACCTTGTTGACCTTGGGCGCCACGTACACGCCGGAAACCACCGTCAAGGCGCCCATCAGGATAAGCGCCGCAAGGCCCGCCCTGGCGTGGAATCCCCAGCCCGCGCGCGACGCCAGCCACGCCAGCGTAAGGATGGACACCGCCGCGCAGACATATCCCAGAAGGTAGTATTGGGGGAAGATCAGCGCCACCACGTCGCCCGCGGTTTTCCGGTCCACCGCGCGGAAAATCGCGGGCGCGGCGACCAGGGAAAAGAAGATCACCGATCCCACCCATATCACGATGGATAACAGGTGCAGGAATTTTATCGCCACGGCCATCGCGGTATCCTTTTTAACGTTCGTAGGCGGTCACCAGCGCCGCCATTCCGCGTTCCGTTTTCAGCTTTTGCGCGACCTGATTGGCTTGATCGGGCGAGCCGTACATCCCCACGCGGACGCGGTACCACGTTTTGCCCTGACGGGGGAAGGGCACAACGTAGGCCGGATACTTGCCGCGCGCCAGGCTTAACACCAGTTGGTTGGCTTCCTCCCGCGAGGAGAAGGCGGCGACTTGCAGCGTCAGCCTTTTGCCGGAAGGCGCGGCGGGCGCGGATGGCGTCACCGCGGCGGTTTTCGGGGAAGGCGCGGGCTTGGCGGCGGGCGCGGGCGTGGCCGCTGGTTTGGGTTCCGGCGCGGCGGCGGGCGCGGCGACCGCCGGAGGCTGCGCCGGTTTGGCCGCCAGCGCGCTGGGCGGAACGGGCGCGGGCGCCGTTTGGGGTTTTGGCGGCGGCGCGTTTTCAGTCAGCCGGTCATGGAACGTAAGCGGCGCGGGCGCTTCCTCTTCCGCCACCATGGTTTCCTGCGCCACTTTTTCGGGGTCCAACAGCTTGGTGGAAGGGGGAAGGTACGGATCCTTCATCGCGGGCCGCGCTTCCTCCACAAGGGGCGGACGCTCCCCCGCCAGCGATCCGGCAAGGTATCCCACCGCGAACAGCAGCGCCGCCACCGCCGCCAGGCTTGCGCCCAATATGGCAAGCTGCGGCCGGGTGAACGAAACCAGCGGCTCCACGTCCCTTTGCTTGGCCATGCCTACATTTTATCCGGCGCGTTGATGCCCAGGAGAAAAAGCCCATTGTGGAGCGTGATCCGCGTAGCCTCCACAAGCGTAAGCCGCGCGTTCGAAAGCGCCTTGTTGTCCGTCACCACGCGGTGGCGGTGATAGAAATAATGGAACAGGGCGGCCGTATCGGTCAAATACTGGGTGAGCGGGTGCGGCTGAAACGCGCGCGCGCAGGATTCCACCACATCCGGCAGTTCCAGCAGTTTGCGGATCAGGCGCAACTCCTCCGGCTCGGTGAGCAGCGTCAGGTCCACCGCGGCCATGGGGGGCGGCGCCGCAAGGCCGCGTTCGCGCGCGGTGACGAAGATGTTGGAACAGCGGGCATGGGCGTACTGGATGTAGTACACCGGGTTTTCGTCGCTCTGCTTTTTCGCCAGATCCACGTCGAAATCCATCTGCGCGTCGGACGAGCGCATCAGGAAAAAGTAGCGCGTGGCGTCCACCCCCACGTCGTCGAGGATCTCCCGCAGCGTGGTGAACACGCCGGAGCGGGTGGACATGGCCACCACCTGGCCGCCCCTTTTGAGGTTGACGATTTGCACCAGGCGCACCGCCAGCTTGTCCGGGTCGCCGCCCAGGGCTTTGAGCGTGGCCTTGATCCGGGGGATGTAGCCGTGATGGTCGGCCCCCCAGATGTTGACCATGGTGTGATAGCCGCGGTCGAGTTTGTTCTTGTGGTAGGCGATGTCGGCGGCCAGGTACGTGGTTACGCCGTTGGCGCGGCGCACCACGCGGTCCTTTTCGTCGCCGGTGTCCAGGGTTTTCAGCCACAGGGCGCCGTCCTTTTCGTATATCTCGCCTTGGGCGCTCAAGACGGCGATGGCGTCTTCCACCCCGCCGGCCTTGTGCAGCGAATCCTCGGAAAACCACTGGTCGAAGTGGACGCGGAAATCATCAAGATCCGTGCGGATGCCGCCGAGGATGGCGTGCCCCGCGTACTCGCGCGCCAGCGCCAGCGCCTTTTCCTCCGGCAGGTCCAGCGCCGCGCGCCCCTTGCATTCCAAAAAGCCGCGCGCGACGTCAATCATGTATTCCCCCTTGTACGGGGGTTCGCCGCCGGGTTCAAGCCCGCACAACTCGCGCGCGCGGATAAGGGTGGAGCGGCCCAGGTTGTCCATCTGCAGCCCGACGTCGTTGATGTAATACTCGGTATGGACCTGGTAACCCGCGGCGCGCAGGACGCGCGCGATGGTGTCGCCCAGCGCGGCGCCGCGTCCGTGGCCGATGTGCAACGGCCCCGTGGGATTGGCGGAAACGAACTCCACGATCACCTTTTCACCGCCGCCCGCCTCCACATGACCGAAGGCGGCGCCTTTGGTGAACACCTGGTCGAGCGCCAAGGTCCATTCCACGGGCTTGATCCGCATATTGATAAAGCCCGGCCCCGCAACCTCCACCGACTCGAACAGCGGTGTCTCCTTGATGCGCGCCACCAGCCTATCGGCCAACTCGCGCGGTTTCATTCTGAACGCCGGAGCCTTGAGCATGGCGATATTCGTGGCGAAATCGCCGAATTTCTCCTCCTTGGGGATGGAGACGTCGAACTGGCCGGGGCGCGCGTCTTCCAGGCCGCATTCCTGGGCCACGGAGTAGAACGCGCTTTTTACCGAACGTTTGACCGAGGATCTCATACGCTAGAAAAGCATTGAACGAGGGGTGACATACATCAGTAAATATTAGTGTAAGGTAAAGCAAGGCGCCGCCGGTGTAAAGCGAAAGTTTTTGAATCGGCGGTGAAGGAGCCGGGAAAAAGCGCGGTGTCGCGCGGCGCCGCTGTTTCGGCGGCCCATGGATCGCCGGAAGCAGGCGTTGCGAAAATGCCTTGTGCGTGAGCCGCCCCTGAGGAAGTGTCCTCGCGATGACGGATAGGCGCGCGCCTGATGCGCGGCCATTTTGGGTAGTGCGTCAGTTTGAATTATTTTTAGAAAAGCGGGCTGCAAGGTCCTTCGGCTTTGCCTCGGAACTTCAACAATAAACGTAAGATGCCAGTACCGGCGCCCTGAGCGGAGCGACGGGTCTTGCAGTTCGAATTTCAAACTGACGCACTATCCCATATTGAATACGATTTGCATTATCATTATCCACAAGCCTATACTATAGATGTCAGGCAGGTATGCCGGCGCGTCCCGCTCCTTGACGCGGGCGCCAGCCGGCCCTATGCGCAACCGTGAACGTGGTCCGGCGGTTGGCCCTCCCATTCCCCTAGCCGACCGTCGGCCCGTTCCTATTCAAGGAGTTACGCGATGATACTCGTTACTGGCGCCAATGGGACGACTGGCCGGGAATTGGTAAAGTTGTTGTCGTCCATGAAAATCCCCACCCGCGCCATGATCCGCGACAAATCCCGCGCGGCGGGGCTTGATCTTCCTTACATTGAAGTAGTCTGCGCCGACCTGTCCAAACCGGAGACCCTGAACGAAGTCCTTGAGGGTGTGGAGCGCGCGTATCTGGTTTCCACGGCGGATCCGCAGATAGTCCGCCTGCACAAAAACTTCATCGAAGCCGCGAAAAAAGCGGGGGTTAAACATATCGTCCGCCATTCGGCCATGGGGGCCGATCTTGGCTCCACCGTGAGCCTGACTCGCAACCACGCCGCGTGCGAGCGGATTCTGGAGGAGAGCGGTATCGGATGGACGCATATCCGCCCGGCCTTCTTCATGCAGAATTTCCTGAACATGTTCTTGCCAGGAATCTGCGAGGAGGGATGCCTTAAGGCGCCCTTGGGCGACGGCCGCATCGGCATGATTGACGCGCGCGACATCGCGCGGGTGGCGGCCAATGTGCTGACCACCGGCGGACATAACGGCAAGATATATGAGCTGACGGGTCCGGAAGCGTTGTCGTTTTACGATTGCGCGGCGGCGCTCTCCAGGGTGATGGACCTCGACATCAGCTACGTGAACGTGAAACCGGAAGAGGCCCTGCGCGACATGATCGAGGGCGGTTTGCCGCAGTGGCTGGCTTCCGACATGGTGGGGCTGTACGGCATGTTCCGCCGGGGAGCGGGCGAGCGGCTGACCACCGCCGTTCCGGACATAACCGGACGGGGCGGGTATCCGTTCGAGGATTTCCTGCGCGACTACGCGGAGTCGTTTGTCTGCAAGGTCGCGGCGTAATAGCGGCGCGGATAACCGTTCAAACGGGGCGCGGACCATCGCGTCCCGTTTCATTTTCCTTCCGCGCTAGGTGATGCCGTGGGCCTTGAAGTGTTCCACGTATGCGCGGTCGGAGCGGGCCAGGTGCGAGTGGAGCCAGATCACCATTTCCTCGAGCAGCGAGGTGGGGTTCACGGGGTCGCCGCGCGCGGCGCGTTCCTGGTAGCGGCGCACCTGGGCGAGCATCTCCCGATGTTCGGCGCGATGCATTTCAAGGCCGGGGAAACCGGCTCGCGTCATCATGCGCTCCTCGTCGGAGAAGTGGACGTCCACGTAGTCGCGCACTTTCTGGATGAAGTCGTTGATCTCGCGGTCGGCCTTGCCGGCGCGGATAAGGGCAAACAACTCGTTGACCAGCGCGAACAGCCGCTGGTGCTGGTTGTCCAGCAACTCCACCCCCACCGCGTAACGTTCGTTCCATTGCGCGTACATAACGCCGCTCCCGGCCAAGTACCTCACCTACAGTATAGGCGAAGCGCGCGGCGCGGGAGACGGAATCAACACGCGCGCATTGATGATGCTACAAGCGTTGGACGTGGTTTAACATGGGGGAGGCCGCGCGGGGGCGGTTTATGTTATGGTAATCGCATATAAGGGGGTTCCATGGGCAGAATTCATTTAGGCGTGGCGTTGGCGATGTTGATGGCCTTGGCCGCCTGCACGGAAAGCAAGGCTCCGCAACCGGCGGGCGAGGCGCCCTCGGTCCGCGAAAAGGCGGAAACCGTGGGCAAGTTTGGCGACCGGACCGTGACCTCCGGGCTGGAACAGGGATTGACCGGCGCCGTGGACGCTTCGGAAAAGCATTCGCGGGAACTTGACGAAGCGGCGCAGGAATAGGCGGCGCGCCGGAAATGGATAGCCTGCTTGGCTCCGTGGCGGTTTCGCTTGTTATCATCATCGCGGGTCTGTTGGCCGCCGCTATGTATAAGAACTCAAGGCGGCCCACCCGGCGCCGGAGTAAAGATCAGTCGTCCGGCGACAGCGGCGGCTCGTGGTGGAGTTCCGACAGCTCCTGCGACAGCGGATGCGGCGATTGCGGAGGCGGCGACGGGGGAGGGGGAGATTGATCCGTGCGGTCCGCCCTTAATATTGTCAGCATGATATAATCGCAGCAGGTAGAGAGGCTACGGCTCATGAAATTTTCTAGAATTACCGTGAATCCCGCGCAGATGGGAGGTATGCCCTGCATCCGTGGATTACGGATTCCGGTGGCGGCAGTGGTTGACATGGTCGCCCAAGGCATGGAGAAAAAGGAAATACTCGCCGCATACCCTGACCTTTCTGGGGATGACATCCGGGAGGCGTTGCAATTCGCCGCCGAAGCCGTGCGGGAGCGGGCCATTCCACTGGTTAAGGCGTCTTGAAATTTCTTGTTGATAACGCCTTATCGCCCATTGTCTCACACGGATTAACCAAGGCCGGATTTGATTGTGTCCATGTGCGGGATATTGGTTTGGCCCATGCCGATGACGCGTCCATTCTCTCCCACGCGGATTCAGAGGGACGGATTATCATTTCCAGCGACGCCGATTTTGGCGCGTTGCTCGCCATGTGGGGGAAAAGCAAACCGTCCGTGATTATTTTTCGCTCCGGCGCGGAGAAAAAGCCGGAAAACCAATTAGCGCTGCTTATCGCCAATCTATCCTCTATTCGGGCCGCATTGGAAGAAGGATGTCTTGTGGTGATAGAGCCTGCGCGGCTTCGGATACGCAAGCTGCCCATTTTAGGGTGAACCAATGACGCCAACCCCTCCTCGGCGGGATGCGCGGTGAACTTTTTCCAGCAAGCCTCCGATTACCTCGCCTCGCTCTCGTTCCGTGGCATGAAGCTGGGGCTGGCCAACGTGCGCCGCCTGCTGGAACGGCTGGACAATCCGCATCACGCCTTTGACTCCATCCACGTGGCGGGCACCAACGGCAAAGGCTCCACCTGCGCCATGCTCGCCAACATCCTTACCCGCGCGGGCGTCCGGTGCGGCATGTACGTATCCCCGCATCTGGAAACGTTCCGCGAACGCATCCAGGTCAACGGCGAAATGATCGCGCCGGAGCAGGTGGGGCCGCTGGTGGACGCCGTCCGCCGCGCGGCGGAAGGGGAGAAAGGGCTGAACCCAACGTACTTCGAGTTCATGACGGCGATGGCGTTCCTGCATTTCAAGAACGCGGGGGTCAACGCGGCGGTGCTGGAGGTGGGCCTGGGCGGCAGGTTCGACGCCACCAACGTGGTCAATCCCGCGGTCAGCGTAATCACCTCCATCGGCATGGATCACATGGTTCATTTGGGGGATACCATTGAGTCCATCGCGTCGGAGAAATGCGGAATCATCAAGCCGGGCCGGCCCGTAGTGGCGGGGATGGAACAGGGCGCGGCGCTGGACGTGGCGCGCCGCGTGGCGCACCTGCGCAAGAGCGCGCTGTTCGCGCTGGGCGAGGATTTTACCGCCGTCCGGCGCGGCGCGATGCCGTGGGGCGAACGGTTCGATTATTCGTCGCCCGCGGGCGCGTTGACAGGATTGGAAGTGTCGCTGGCCGGGCCGCGTCAGGTGAATAACGCCGCCGTGGTGGCGCGGGTGATCGAGCTTTTGCGCGAGCAAGGGTATTCGATACCGGACCACTCGGTCCGCGAGGGGTTGGCGGCGGTGTTCACTCCGGGCCGGTTCGAGCGGGCGAGGGCCAAGCCGTTGGTGATTCTCGACGGCGCGCACAACCCGCAATCCGCCGAGGCCCTGCGCGACGCGGCGATGGAACGTTTCGGCCCCAAGTCGCTGGTGATCGTGTTCGGCGCCATGATGGACAAGGACTATGCAAGGATGCTTGAGATACTGGCGCCGCTGGCGCGCGCGTTCATTTGTTACACGCCGCCGGTGGAACGCGCCGCCGATCCGGCTGAACTGGCCGCCGCCCAGAAAGACTCCGCGATTCCCACCACGGTCGCCCGGACGATGGATGAGTTGCTGGCGGCGCTGGCTGCCGTGCCGCGCGATGCGGTGGTTCTTTGCACCGGCTCGTTTTACACCATCGGCGCCATTCGCGGCGCGCTGCGCTCCGCGCCTTTCCACATCGGACGATGAATGCGCGGCGGATTCTTTTCCTCGCCCCCTGCGGGAGAGGGGCGATTCGTTGGAGGTGTCTCGGCTGGTAGGGGCGATTCGTGAATCACCCTCCGGTTGTAGGGGCGGCCCCCCGTGGCCGCCCGGATTGGGCAGCCGCAGGGCGGCGCCTGCCCTTGTGAAGAGAATGCTCCCTACACTCCCCAGCGCCACCAGGCCACCACCGCCAAGGTGGCGAACACCAACCCAAGGTTCATATAGGCGATCACGTAGAACAACTTCTGCGCCGTGGTCAACGGCGGCGCAAGGTTGGGATCATACGCCCCCGCCACCGGCGCGCCCGCCAGCTTTTCCGCCCCATGGGGCGCGCGCGCCAACGCGGCGGTCAAATCCTCGCCCGCCTGATGCTGCTTTACATGGCGTCCGCCGTACCACAACGTAAACGCCGTCACGTCGTAAACATTGCCCTGGAATGCGATATACGCAGGACGCGACTCCCTGCCGTCAAACGCCGCCAGTTGCATTGGGCCGAACACCTTGTCGCGGGGCGTCACGGCGGCGGGGCGCGCTCCCGCCCGCAGGCGCGGGCGCACCACCGTCACCACGAACAGCGCGGAGGCCACCATTACTCCGTACAGCGCGATTTTAGCGGACAGCGCATGGCCCCACGGTGTCCCCGCAAGCGCCGCCACGCCGCCGATCTTGGAGACGGTCAACGCCGCGCCGGTGATCCCCGCCAGCGCCATGCAGACCAGCCCGATCATCATCTCCATCCGCGGCAGACCCTTGGCGGCGTAAGCGGGGCGCAGGACGATGTGCACGTACAGGATCGTGCCGAACCACATGAACGCCGCGATGAAATGGACGAAACCCAGCGCGGCGCGCGTGTGGCCGGGGAGGGGATACATCGGCTTCATGCCGCCCACCGGCGGCCAAGCGTGGCCGGAAGCGGCGTAGGCGACTCCGGTATCCGTCAGGTCGCCGCCCTGTTCCTCCGTGTGACAGGCCAGGCAGCCTTGGGCCGTTTTTTCCGCGAATTCCGGATGGGCGGCGGTGATGGGCGCCGTTATGGCGATGAGCGCAAGGATGATGAGCGCGCCGTAAACTTTCCCGTTCATTTACCCGATACCTCAAGTATGCTATTCTACCAGTGATGGGGGCGTTCCGGTTTCGACGGGAATGCCAAGGCCCAGGTGGCGCGTCGTGGTGGTTACGAACCACGTAAATTCTTCGTGACACAGCTATAATCGCCAACGATTATAACTACGCTGTCGCCGCTTAACTGACGGTGACCGCCGAACCGGCTTTCGCCCGCGGGGCCGGGAAGGCGTAAAAGCAGCGGGCTAGTCATGGCGAGGCGCCCTTTGGCGCCATGATGAAACAAAGAGGGGCTGGCGCTCTCCACGCCTGTTCTTGGGCAACCGGAGAGGGCGAGACCACCAAACACGAACTACACGCGTAGAAGCCTGGCGTTACGGATTTTCGGACAGGGGTTCGACTCCCCTCGCCTCCACCAATACGCAACATCCACCATGCTCATTGACCTCGATTTTTCCAACTGGCCCGTTGATCTGGTTCTTGGCTGCTGGCCATTTATGTGGTGATACGGGTTTCGGCGTGGCTGAGGTCGCCATGAAAGGATAGTAAACCGGGGCGCCTGTTACCGCGCGGGGATGCTTTTGGTGACGGCGCCGTACAGCATCTTCGCCTCGGCGAAGTCGGGCTTGAGTTTCAGCGCCTTCTGGAGGTTCTCCACCGCCGCTTGGGTGTTCCCGCTTTCGTTGAGCGCGCGGGCGATGTTGAAGTAGAGCGCCTCGTCGTTGGGGTCAATTTCCAGCGCCTTGTTGTAGTTGTCAATCGCCAGATCGTACAGTTGCGCGCGGCGCAGTTCGATGCCGTACTCGTTGAAGATGTGCTTGTTCTCCTTGTCGTACAGGTTGTCCAGCTTGGACATGGTTTCGAAGGCCTCGCGCGCCTTGTCCACTTCGCCCAGGGACATGTGGGCCTTGCCCTTGCCCAGATTGGCTTCCAGGCTGACTTTGGCGGCGGCTTTTTCCTTGGCGGCGTCCTGGGGTGAGACGGCCTTAAGCTCGCACTTGTGGGTGGAGCAGTCCTGGAACCGCGTGTCGAAATCGGCGCGGTCAATGGTGTCCATCAGCATTTTGGTCGGCTCGCCGGTGGGCTTGAGGTAGAACAGCTCCACCTCGCCTTTCGTGTTGGACTTGCAGTAGTAGTGCAGGTCGTGAGGCTGGCTATGCACCCGCTTGGTGGCCATGGTACCAGCCTCTATTTTCTTGCGTTCGTAGAATATCCCCGCGACGTCGCCCATCGTATCCCGCCTGCAACCGCCCGGCGCGTGATGCGCCGGACACCGGTGGATATGATAGCACAAGAGCGGGAAGCAGGACGAAGCCGCGTGGCGGGGGGAATTTTACGCGGCGTAGCCGGCGTGATGGCGGCTGGCCATGTCCATCACCACGGCCAACGTGTCGGACAGGATGCCGCGCAGTTCTTCGTCGGGCAGGTCGCGGATCATGGCGGCCAGGTCGTCCTTGCGCGCCACCAACTCATCCACCAGCGGCTCCAGCCGCGAAAGCGGGATCGCCTCGTTGGACAGGGCGTTTTGGTACATATCAAGGTCGGTCAGCAGTTTCTCCGCCAGCGACATGGCGTTGGTGGCGGTCGCGGGAGAGGCGGAAATAGGCATGATAAAGGGAATGCCCGTGCCCGGGGGCAGCGCGCCGGTTTTGGCGGCGCCGGTGATCCCCTTTTGGGTAAGGGAATCCAGAAGGTCGCCAAATGAGGTTCCGGAAGATTTTTTCAGCGGATCGGGCTTGGAAGCGCCGCCCGCGGCCGGATTTACGCCCTCTATTTTGGCTCATCTGCTTATCGAGTGGGTGAAAACTGGTGGTGGAAGCGCATCTCGCCCGCTGTTATCAAGGGCGGAACGCTATTTTCTTCGATGAAAAACCTGTCATGATTGTCCGATGGTCAAAGATCGGCGATTGGTG
>JACQZB010000034.1 GCA_016207925.1 Nitrospinota bacterium | reverse complement strand
TGGGCGCCGTGGCGGCTGTGGTCCAAAAGCCGGGCCGGAACGCCGCGCAGTCCCGTGTGGTCCTGGAACAGCACTTCGGCGTTGAACGGGGGATCGAGGGTTTCGCGCGGCGTCCGCCGCCGTTCGTTCACGCTCTCATCGCTCATGCAGTCCCTCTATACCAGCCGCGCGAAGCGGCGTTTGCCCACTTTTACCAGCCGTTCGCCCCCGCGCGGCAGCTTGAAGTCGGGATCAGTGACTTTCGCGCCGTCAACGGTCACCGCCCCCTGCGCGATCAGCCGGCGCCCGTCGGAACTGCTGGACGCCAGCCCCGCTTCCGCCAGCGCCTTGGGCAGCCATATCTCATCCGCCCCGGCCCAATCCACCCGCCACAGAGCGATCTCTTCGGGCGCCTGCTTTTGTCCGAACACACGCTCGAAGCCGGCTTGGGCATCGCGCGCCGCGGCCTCGCCATGATAGCGCGCCGCCAACTCATACGCCAGCGCCACCTTGGCCGCCTTGGGATGGACGGAGCCGCTGGCAAGCCCCCCTTTAAGCGACGCCAGATCCTCGTTGCCGATGGCGGATACCAGTTCATAGTACCGCAACATAAGCGTGTCGGAGATGGACATCACCTTGCCGAACATCTCCCCCGGCGGCTCGCTGACGCCGATGTAGTTGCCGTAGCTTTTACTCATCTTCATCACGCCGTCGGTGCCTTCCAATAGCGGCATCGTCAACGTCACCTGCGCCTCCTGCCCGTGGCGGCGTTGCAGGTCGCGCCCCACCAGCAGGTTGAACTTCTGGTCGGCGCCGCCCAACTCCACGTCCGCCTTCATCGCCACCGAGTCGTACCCCTGCAGCAGGGGATACAGGAATTCGTGGATGGAAATGCCGTGCCCCGCGGCGTGGCGCTTGGAAAAGTCGTCGCGCTCCAGCATCCGCGCCACCGTCCCCTGCGCCGCCAGCTCGATAAACTGCGCGGGGGTGAGTTTGTCCAGCCACGCGCTGTTGAACATCACCTGCGTGCGCGCGGGGTCGAGAATCTTGAACACTTGCTCCTGGTAGGTGCGCGCGTTTTCTTCCACCTGTTCGCGGGAAAGCGGAGGCCGCGTTTCCGACTTGCCCGTGGGGTCGCCTATGCGCGCGGTGAAGTCGCCGATCAGGAACAGCACGGTGTGCCCCAATTCCTGGAACTGGCGCAGTTTGTGGATCAGCACCGTATGGCCCAGGTGCAGGTCGGGCGCCGTGGGGTCGAACCCCGCTTTGATCCTTAGCGGCGTCTTGGTGGCCAGCGCGCGCGCCAGTTTTTCGCGCAGTTCGCTTTCCACCAGTATTTCCACCGTGCCCCGGCGGATGATTTCCAGTTGGCGGTCTATTTCCGTTGTCATGGTTTCCGGTAATCAGCGGCGCATTAGGCGCCAGCGAAGTGAACAAATTATAATGGTACCAATGAAGCATGTAAACGCCGCGCGGACCATTGACCCGCGCGAACTCGCCCGCGAACGGCTTGCCCGCGAACGCGGCGCCGCCGCCAAGGAACACGGCGGGCGCCTCCGCGTCGCGCTGGCCTACCCCAACTCCTACCAGGTGGGCATGAGCAACCTTGGCTTCCAGACCGTGTACCACCTGTTCAACCGGCGCGAGGACGTGGTGTGCGAGCGCGTATTCCTGCCCTCGCCGCGGGAGGCGGCATGGCTGGAGCGGCATCGCAAACCGCTGGCCAGCCTGGAATCGGCCACTTCGCTGCGCGAGTTTGACGCCATCGCGTTTTCCATCACCTTCGAACACGATTACGTCAACGCGCTTGCCATGCTGCGCCAGGGCGGGGTGGACGTCCACGCGCGGCCCGGCGCGCGGCCCTTGATGCTGGCCGGGGGATTGTGCCCCACGCTCAACCCGGAAGCGATGGCGATGTTTTTCGACGCGCTATTAATTGGCGAGGCGGAAGGCATTGTTGATCCGCTGCTGGATGCGCTTATAAGCGGCGGGTGTGCTGATCCCTTGCGGCTGTCCGGTTTGCCGGGCGCCTATGTGACCAAAGGGGACAACCGCCGCGTGACGCGCGTGTGGGCGCCCGGCGCCTTCGGCCACACGCGGATTTACACTCCGGACACGGTATTCGGCGACATGTGGCTGGTGGAGACCGGCAAGGGCTGCGGCCAGCATTGCCGCTTCTGCGCCGCGGGCTACGCCTACCGCCCCACCCGCCACGCGCCTATCGAGTGGCTGGAATCGAAAATAGATGAAGGGCTGCGCCAGGTGGGCAAGGTGGGGCTAGTCGGCTCCGCCGTTGCCGATCACCCCGATTTTGAGCGGATGCTTGAACATATCGCCCGCGCCGGAGGCCGCGCCGGAGTCAGTTCCCTGCGGCTCGACCGGTTCACCCCGCGCCTTGTGGAGCTTTTGCATAAGGTGGGCGAGGCCACCGTCACCGTGGCGCCGGAGGCGGGCGCCGAGCCACTGCGGCTGCGGATCAACAAGGACCTGCGCGATGAACAAATATACGAAGCCGCGCGAACCGTGTTCCGCGCCGCGCCTTCCACCTGCAAAATGTATTTTCTCGTGGGCCTGCCCGGCGAAACCGATGACGACGCGCGCGCCATCGTGGAAATGGTAAAGAACATTCAGCGCATCATGGTGGACGAACGGCGGCCCACCGGGGAGGCGGGGAGGATTTCGGTCAGCGTCAACGGATTCGTCCCCAAACCGTTCACGCCGTTCGAGCGGATGCCCTTCGCGGGCGTCAAGACCCTGAGCGCGCGGTTGCGCGCCGTAACCGAAGGGTTGAAATCCGTTCCCAACGTCACGGTCGCCGCCGGCTCGCCGCGGCAGGATTACGCGCAAGCGGTCATGTCCGTGGGCGGACGGGAGATCGGGCCGCTGATCGAGGCGGCGTCCTTGTCCGGCTGGGCCGCCGCGTTGCGGGAAACCACTCTTGACCTTTCATTTGTTGAACGGGGGCGCGCTCCCGGTGAACCGTTACCGTGGGGCAGGGTGGACTGGGGAATGGCCGCCGGGTATCTTGAGAAGGAAGGCGGACGCTTCGAGCGCGGCAAGGGCACGCCGCCCTGTCCGCCGCCCGGATCGGGTTGTATGCGGTGCGGGCTGTTCCCCGGCGTCTGCTCATGAAGGACTGACATGAATGAGGTGATCAAACGGCTTTCCGGTGAGCCGGAGGTGTACCATTACCCCGCGTTCGCCGCACAGGGATTCGTCACCATCGTCTCCGGCAGGGGAGGGGGTGTCAGCGCCCCGCCGTTCCATTGCCTCAACATGAGCGACAAGGTTGGCGACGATCCCGCCGCCGTCGCCGAAAACCGCGCGCGGGTGATGGCGGCGGCCGGCCTTGGCTCACTGTACCTGGGCCGGCAGGTTCATGGCGATGGCGTGACGGTCATAGACGCCCAACCGCCGGACGATCCCCAGGAGGCCGACGCGGTGATTGTGTCCGTGCCCGGCGTCGCGGTGGGTGTGCTTACCGCGGATTGTGTCCCCATTCTTGTCGCCGAGCCTTCACGCGGACTCGCCGCCGCCGTCCACGCGGGGCGCCGGGGCGCCGAGCGCGGCATCACCGCCAAGACTATCGCGCTCATGCGGGAGCGGTTCGGCGCCGATCCCGCCCGCCTGACCGCCGTCATCGGCCCCTGCATCCGCGCCTGCTGCTACCACGTGGACCCAGAGACCGCGCGGAATTTCGCCTCGTGCTGCGGCGCGCCGTATGCGGATAACCTCGACCTTGTGGGGGTGAACCTAAGGCAGTTGGAGGGAAGCGGACTGGCGCGCGCCGCCATTCTGGACAGCGGTGTGTGCGTTTCCTGCCGCAACGACCTGTTCTATTCCCACCGCGCTGACAGGAACACCACCGGGCGGTTCCTGTCCGCCATCGCGCTGGCGGGCGCCTAGTTCAGCACCCGCTTGGGCTTGATGGTGGAAAAGGGGAACCCGGCCAACGGCGGCCCTTCCAGCGTTCCCACGCCGTACAGCCAGCCGTCCTTGTTCACCAAACGCGCGTTTGAGTTGTCCTCGCCCTGGTCGAAGCGCACCACGTCGGAGACGCCCAGCGCGATGCCGTTCTTGAGCCGGTCCGCGGAGTGCGGCAGTATCACCGCCCGCGCCAGATGCCCCAACCCGTCGGCAAGCGAGATAAGCCGCGCCCTCACCTCATCGAAGTTGGCGCGGGTGATCGTATCCAGCGGCAATGCCGACTCCACGGTGAAAATCCCCGCGCGTGTCCGGGTGAGCCGTGAGAGGTGGCCGTACACGCCCAGCGCCCTGCCGATGTCGTGGCACAACGTGCGAAGGTAGGTACCGGTGGCCACCCGCGCCGAGAACCGTATCTCCGGGCCGTTTTTCTCCATGAAACGCAGGCTGTAGATGGTGGTTTTCACGGGTTTACGCTCCACCTCCACGCCCTGCCGCGCCAGGTCGTACAGGCGCTGGCCGTCCACCTTCTTGGCGGAGTACATCGGCGGTGTCTGCTCGATTTCGCCGACATACTTTTCCGCGGCGCTCATGAAATCCTCCGCGGTGACGGCGGAGGGGTCGGCCTGGTTGACAACGGCGCCGGTGCGGTCCTGCGTGTCGGTTTCCGCGCCAAGGGTCAGCGTGGTGTCGTACTCCTTGTCCTGGCGCTCCAGGAAGGGGATAAGGCGTGTCGCCCGGCCCAGCGCCACCACCAGCACGCCCTCCGCGATGGGGTCAAGCGTGCCGATGTAGCCGATCTTCTTCGTTTTCAACTCGCGCTTGATCACGCGCACCACTTCCGCGGAAGTGATGCCGATGGGCTTGTTGATGTTCAAGAAACCGTCCATGATTCCGTATCAATCCTCGTTGTGGTTTTTATCCTCCTCGCCGGACTCGCCGGGGGGAGCGGGGTTGATGTCCTTGAGCAATTCACCGATCCGGGACAAATGATCGATGGACCGGTCCAGCTTGAAATTAAGTTCCGGAGCCGCGCGCACCCGCAGCCGCCGCCCAATGAGCGAGCGGATGAACCCGGCGGCGCTGCGCAACGCGGCGATGGTGGCGTCCTTCTCTTCATCCGGGCCGAACACCGACACCAGCACGTTGGCGTTGCGCAAGTCGCGGCTAAGCTCAACGCGCGTGATCGAGACAAAGGAAGCCATCCGCGGATCCTTTACGTCGTCGCGGATGATGGCCGCGATCTCGCCTTTGATCTCCTCGGACAGCCGGTCGGCGCGGGCGAATCGTCGCATGGGGCCGCCTCTACAGCGTAATCAGTTCGTGCTGCACGCCGGTCACCTCTGCCTGTTCGGCGATGAAGTTGACGGCATGCTGGAGTTGGCTGTCGGCGTGGGCGGCGTCGGCGGACACCACGCACAGGCCCAGCAAGGCGCTTTGATACAGATCATGGTGGTCCACCTCGGCGATGGAGATGTTAAAGCGGGCGCGAACGCGATCCTTGACGCTTTTAATCACCTGGCGTTTACTCTTGAGGGATCGCGCGCCGTGCAAGGCAAGGGAAACCTTGCAAACTCCCACCACCATGGAACTTGACCTCCCTGCGGCGCGCCGTGGGGCGCCATAAGCGGCGGGGCCGCGCGTTTACGGAAAGAAAGGCGCGGCGCTTCGCGGCGTGACGGCGCGCGCGGCGCCGCCGCGCTTAGTAGCTGCTGAACCGCTGCGCTTTGCGGCGCTTTTTAAGCGCCTCTTTCTGCTTCCGCTTGCGCTTGGCGGAAGGCTTCTCGTACGAGCGGCGCTTTTTAAGCTCTTTCCACAGCCCATCCTTGAGAAGCTGCCGCTTGAGCGCCTTAAGCGCCTGGTCCACCTGCTGGTTGATGACTTTAACCTGCAAACCGAACTCCAACCGTTGCTGTTATGCTTCCGGCGCGCGTGCCCGGCGGGCTTCGCGCCGCATCCGCGCGCCACATAACGCGCGGAAACAAAGGACGCATTGTAATACCCCGCGCGGTATTCGTCAAGCCCGGCTTCGGGATATTACGCTGGAGGCGTTTACGCATCCCGTCCACCACGCCCCGGGCAGCGTCCCGCCCGCCGCGGACATCTTCCTTGTGTCGGTTTTTCACGTGATCTGATACGATTCATCCGTATCGGATTCTTCTGAAATGGCTGGCGATCCGGTTTAGTGGGAACCGGCGGGAGGAATCGCCGCGCCTTTCGATTTTCCAACGTTTGACGGGCGGTATTTCTGGTGTTACGCAGTGAAGCAGGGTGACGCGGTATTAGACAGATTTTATTCGGAAATCGTGAGCGAGCGCGTGGACGTTCACGTTGCGATGGACGAATTGATTGATGGCCTGCGCCTGTTGCGAAACGGGATGGGGGTTGAGGAGTGGGACGTATTCTCCCGCGCCACCGTCATTCATCATCCCTGTTTTCCCATCGTGCATCAGGATCCGTTCACACGGCGCAATTTCGAAAAACCGAGGGGTTACGACGGCGACGCGAAAACGCTGGATTATATTTACGGGGTGTATCCGGCCAGCGAAGGCCCCCGCAGCAAATTGGGCATTGAAATTTTCAATTACACCACGAACTCCCCCGCCAGCAAGGGGGTGCGCGCGCGAAAAAGGATCATCACCGACGCGATAGACGCCATCGCCAAGGAGGTCGGCGAGCCGCGGATTTTTTCGCTTGCGTGCGGCCATCTGCGCGAGGCGCATGACTCGCGCGCCATCCAGGAGGGGCGGATCGGCGAGCTTGTCGCCATGGATTTTGACAAGAAAAGCCTCGCGCTCGTGGCGGATTTGTTCTCCGGCTTGAAAGTCAAGACCTTCCATGGGTCCGTGAAGGACATTATCGCGGCCAGCAAATCGAAGAAACTGGGCAAGTTCCATCTTATTTACGCATCGGGGTTGTACGACTACCTGTCCCAGCGGGTGGCCGCCCGGCTTACGAGCATGCTGTTTGACATGCTGCTTCCGGGCGGAAAAATAATGTTATCCAATTTTCTTCCCAACATCCGTGATCTGGGCTACATGGAAACTTTCATGGACTGGCGGCTTATTTACCGGAACGAGTCGCAGATCAACGATTGCATCGCGGAAATCGGGCCGGACAGGATTTTTGCGCGGCATTCCTACGTCGAGGAAAACAACAACATCATCTTCCTGGAAGTCACGTCCCATTGAGCCGGCGGTTTGCGCGCGGCCGCTAGTCCGGCTGAAGCGCTTCGAGGAACGCGGTGACGACCACCGGATCGAACGAGACGCCCGATTCGTTCCTGATGATCGCCAGGGCTTTTTCATGACTGATCGGTTTTTTATAGGGGCGTTCGGACACCAGAGCGTCGTACACGTCCACGACGGCCACGATGCGCGCGCTCACCGGTATCGCGTGGCCGGTCAACCCGAAGGGGTAACCCCCGCCGGTAAAACGCTCGTGGTGATACAGCGCTATGTCGGCGGCCAGGGCAAGATAATTGCGCCCCTGGATGCCCTCGGCGGCCTTTCGCAGGATTTCGCCGCCGATGGTGGTGTGGAGTTTTATGATGCGCCACTCCTCCTCCGTGAGTTGTCCCTTTTTCAGCAGGATGCTCTCGGGCACCCCCACCTTCCCGATGTCGTGGAGAATGCTGGCCAACCCGATCTGTTCGATAAACAGCGCGTCAATATCTTCGGGGTATTTCCCGCCAGAGAATAGCGCGCGGGCGGCCCGTTCGGTGTTGACGGAAACTCGATGGATATGGTTGCCCGTGTCGGTGTCCTTGAACTCGGCGAGCTTCGCCAGGCTCAGAATCGCCGATTCCTGGATCGTGCCGATCTGGCGATAGAGCCAAACGTTGTCAAAAGCCATCGTGATGCTGGAGGAGAGGATTTCCAGCAAGCGCCGGTCCCACTCGTTCAGCGGACGCGCATAGCGCAGGTACGCCACGTTCTGGAGGCGGTTGCTCGTGGGGAAATAGAGGTAACAACTGTCATTTGTAAAGAAGTTGGCTTTTTCGTTGACCGACCGCCGGGCATGCCAGACGATTTCCGGCGGAACGTCCTTGAAATGCGTCAGTTCTCCATCCTTCATATATTCCGCGCTTCCGGCGATGAGGGTTGGGGCGGCGCCGGAGAAAGTGGCAAGGAATCCGGAGCAGAACGGAGCCTTTCCGTTTTTCCCGGTGGGTTTTATGATTGAGTGGAGTTGCGAGAAAGCGTTCCGGGCGATGTTGTGGAACGATTGGAGGTTGAAAAGAAGCGACGACGACTTGACGACCCTTTCAAGCCCCTCGCGGTTATGGTGAATGGTCCGGATGTCCCGGTACGAGCGAAGCGCGGAGAAGACAGCGTTATAGAGTTTTTGAATCGTCAGTTCGCTTTTTTCCTTGTAGTCATTGATATCGTAATCGCGGATGACCTCTTTCTCGGGCGCGATTCCCGGCTGGCCCGTGCGCAGTATGATCCGCACCATGCGGTTTTCCAGGGTTTCGCGGACATGCTTGACCACCTGAAGCCCGGCGTTATCGGTTTCCATGACCACGTCGAGGAGCATAAGGGCGGTGTCCGGATGGCGTTCGATCAGATTCCGCGCGTCCCGCCCCGAATAGGCGTGCAGGAACTCCAACCCAAAGCCATCGCATGAGAAATCTTTCAGGATCAGGTCGGTCAGTTCATGCACATCCTCATCATCGTCAACGATCATCACCTTCCATTTTTCGGCGGCCTCGTCCACCGGCGCCTGGAGGGGGCCGTCCCTATAGAAGAAATTGTCATCGTGGGTCATGGTCATTTCACTTCCTCGTGAGGGGCGCCTGCGCGTTCACGGACACGCAAGGAGAGCGGGGTTTTTATGGTGAACGCCACCCCTTGCCCCAGGATGCTGTCGCAGTGAAGGCTCCCCTTGAGCATTTGGGTCACAAGGTTTGAAACCACGCTAAGGCCAAGCCCGGTTCCCCCCGACCCGCGGCTGGTGGTAAAAAACGGATCAAATATCTTGTTCAGGTTTTCCCGTGGGATTCCCTTGCCGTCATCGCGGTAGGTGAAGACCGCGTGATCGCCGTTGCGCTCCACGGCGATAGAGATTCGCCCTTCGGCGTCCGGCTCATAGGCGTGCATGAGCGAGTTGATGACAAAGTTGGTGAATATCTGCGCCAAGGCGCCCGGATAGCTGTCCATCACAAGGTCGGCGGGGCAGTCCACCGAAACTTGGATCGAGGTCTTTTTCAGTTTGGGGCGCAAACTGAGGATGATGTACTCGATATACGACTTTACATTGAATTCGCGGCGCTCGCCGGAGGTTTGGTCCGCGGCCACCATCTTGAAACTTTTCACCAATTCGCTGGTGCGGATAAGGTTCATCAGGATCAGGTCGCTGTCCTGCTGGACCACGCGGAAGTATTTTTCCATATCCTGTTTCGTGGCCGTGCGCTGCTCAAACGCCTTGGTGATGTCCTTGGTGAGTTCGGCGAAATGGGAGACGGCGGTCACGCCAATGCCCACCGGCGTATTGATTTCGTGAGCGACACCGGCCACCAACTGGCCCAGTGACGCTTCTTTCTCGGCCTGCACCAGGTGGGCCTGGCTTTGTTTTAGATCCTCATACGCCTTGCGGAGGTCCTGGCGTTGCTGGAAGTCCGTGCGCATATAGGTTTCGATGGTGTAACCGATGAGGATCGAGATGACGATGACGGACAGAAGGAAAAAATTGTTGATCAGAAATGTGGGGAAATCAGGCCCGGCGATACCCCCGTTGAGCATGCCCTGGAAAACAATGGCGGTTATTTCATAGGCAATCACAAGAAGCAACGTCGTCAATGTGGCGTAGAAGAAGCGGAGGCGCAACAGCGTGTAATTCCACATCGTCACAAGAATCAAACCGGAATAATAGTGGGCGAACGCCGGTTGCCCCCGGTTGATAATGGCGATCATGGTGACTATACCCATCCCCACAACTAAGGAGACGGCAACGAGGATGGGTTGGGAATGGCGCCTGAACAGGTTCGCGTAAGTTGTGAAAAAAGCGATGGCAAGCAACGGACAAACAAGGCCAAAGCGAATAATCCACAACAACCGTTTCGATTCTGGAGCCGCCCAGATATCCAAGGAGCCAAACCCGGCGTAGAGAAAAAACGCCATGACCAGGCTGACCCGGATGGGGATGAGCGACTTTTCAAAAAAGTCATTACTGAATGCCGCTTCAAATTCGGCGTCCCCTCTCTCCCCCCCAACAAGCACGAATAGACACTCCGCAACTGTATTGTAAAAGAGACATTATATCATCATTTGATCCACGAGTGGAGCTTGCCATAATCATCGCCCATGTAAGTTCCTAAATGTATAGCTTTTGGCATACACCCTATCGGCGCTCCCCGGTATGGTGGTACCCTAAATATCCATGCGGAGGGGACGTGATATGTGGAAAGGGATTAGCGTGAGCCTTACGCTCGCCGCGGTTTTGGCCGCCGGACCCGCCTGGGGCGAAACGGACGTCCGCACCATGGACATCCATGGTTTCCGGTTGGGCATGACAACCGAGGAAGCCACGAAAGCGGCGGGCGGCGAATTGAAGCTAACCCCCGTGGCCGTTAAAGGCGCGCCCATGGGTTACACCGCGCGGAAAAACGAATTGCAGCTTTACTTTACCTGCGACGAGTTGGGGAAACGCCTTTTCCGCGTCCAACTTGTCCGTATGTACCCCACGCGGCAGGATCCCATACCGGTATTCGAGTCCTATGTCGCCCGGTACGGCACACCGGATTACAGCGGGCGGCAGATGATGAGCGTGCAGGCGTGCTGGGGCAAGTGTTTCGGCGCGCATCCGAAGCTCGAATTCAGGATGAAGGTCATGAACGTGGCGGACCGGCCCTATCCGCTGACGCTGACGCTGTCGGACGATGAGGTGGAGGCGGCCAACCGCCGCGAGTTCAACCGGAAAAAGGGGGCGTCCGCTTCCACCGGAACGGCGCCTTGAACCGCGATTCGCGCGACGGGTTGATTCGATATGACTTATGTCATATCGCGTATTGCCGCTTCGGGGTAGAAAGTTAACGCCGTAGGGGCGCGTTTTAAAGGGGACGTTCGCCGGGCGGGCGTCTTGAGGGTAACCAACTTCTTTAGGGGGAGCGTCATGGCTCACGACGACGACAGGGATAAGAAAATATCATACTGGGAAGTCTTTTACGACGACATATTCCTCCTGTTCTTCCTTGGGGTGGCGATCACGTACATCCTGTTCGTGGTCTGGGGGCTGATGGAGCTGGGCACGGCGCAGCCTTCCCCGCTGCTTAAACCAAACATCTAACCCGCGATACGAAAGGGAAAGCCAATGAGCGTTACGTCGCCCCAGCCAGGCTGGTGGAACTCGCCTCTGCACAAGGAGGAGAAAATCTGGATCACCATCGCGGCGGTGTGGTGCGTGTTCATCACGCTGGCGATGCCCTGGTGGCATATTTTCGGCACGCAGAATTCTTCGCAGGAGTACTACACCATCAATCCTGATGACTATGGGACCGTGGTGGACAAGTTCATCGAGCAATACACCGTCGGTGAGGAGGCGGGCATTCCGGTGGTGGCGCCGCCCGCCGGGGCCGAGATTTTCCTGCGCGGCCAGCAGTGGATGTGGGACCCGATCCTCAAGCTCAAGAAGGGTGAAACCTACCGGTTGCACCTGTCCTCCATGGACGTCCTTCACGCCATGTCCATATATCCGATCAACATGAACTTCGAGGTCGTGCCGGGGTGGGATTACGTGCTTACGCTCACGCCCACCACCAGCGGCGAGTTCAACATCATCTGCAACGAATTTTGCGGCATCGGGCACCACTCGATGATCGGCAAAATTTACGTTGAATCATAGAAAGGGGGAGGGACATGTCCTCATGGAACTACCGCACCTGCCCCACCACGGGGTTCAAGGTGCACAACAAGGCGGAAACGCTGATCCAGTTCAACGCTGTCACATCCATCGTGTTCTTGCTGGTGGGCGGCATCGTGGGGCTGACGCTGGCGCTCACCCGCTGGCAAGCGGTGCATTTGCTCAACGACGAGTGGTTTTACCGGTTCCTGTCGCTGCACGGCATCGCGATGCTGGTGGCGTGGATCGTGTTCTTCGAGATGGCGGTGCTCTATTTCGCCAGCGCCGTCATACTCAACAGCCGCCTGGCGGCGCCGTGGGTGGGCTGGCTGCAATACCTGCTCATGCTCGTGGGCGGCGCCCTGGTGGCGGTGATGATCCTTACCGGCAACGCGGACGTGATGTTCACCTCCTACGTGCCGCTCAAGGCGCATCACCTGTACTACCTGGGCATTATCCTGTTCGCCGTGGGGGCGATCCTCGGCTGCGTGGTGTTCTTCGCCACCCTTGTGGTGGCCAAGCATGAAAAAACCTATACCGGCTCGCTGCCGCTGGTGACCTTCGGCGCGGCGGCGGCGGCGATCATCGCCATCATCACGCTGTCGGCGGGCGCCATCGTGTTCATCCCCACCTGGTTGTGGGCGGCGGGGATCATCCCCGTGATGGACTCGGAGGTGTACCGGCTGCTGTTCTGGGGCTTCGGCCATTCCTCGCAGCAGATCAACGTCGCGGCCATGGTCTCTATCTGGTACCTGCTGGCCACGCTCACCGTGGGCGCCGTGCCGCTCAACGAAAAGGTGTGCCGCACCGCTTTCGTGCTGTACATCCTGTTCATCTGCATCGCCTCCGAGCATCACCTGCTGGTGGATCCCGGCTTCTCGGCGGCCCATAAAACGTGGAACACCGGCTACTTCATGCACCTGGCGGTGCTGGCCTCGATGATCCACGCCTTCTCCGTCCCCGCGGCCACCGAGGTGGCGCTGCGCAAGCAGGGCCATACGCGCGGCGCGTTTGAATGGCTCAAGAAGGCGCCGTGGGGCAACCCCGGCTTCTCGTCGCTGGTTCTCTCGGTGGTGGGTTTCGGCTTCCTGGGCGGCATCACCGGCGTCATTTACGGCACGGAGCAGATCAACATCATCGCGCACAACAACCTGCGCATCCCCGGCCATTTCCACGCCACCGTGGTGGCCGGCACGACCATGGCGTTCATGGGCATCACCTGGTACATGCTGCCGCTGATGTTCCGCCGCCAGGTGGTGGCGCCAAAGCTGGCCTCGCTGCAGCCGTGGCTGTTCGGGGGCGGCATGATGATGTTCTCCACGGCCATGATGTTCGCGGGCGGGTTCGGCGTGTCGCGCCGCTCGTGGGACATGAACGGCGTGGACGGCCCGTTCCAGGTCAACTTCGGCCCCATCGTGGACCTCTCGCTGGCCGTGATGGGCATTTCGGGCGTCGTGGCGGCGCTGGGCGGAGCCATCTTCTGCCTGCTGGCGGTGGCCACGCTGCTGTTTGGTAAAAAGGTCAACGCATAGCCGGAAAGGGAGGCGCACCATGGATTTGAAACCGGAAGAACATCCCAAGGGATCGTTCATTCTCATCATGATTTTCTTCATCACGTTTTCGTTGTTCTACCTGCTCAACTGGAAGTACCTGTCGGAAATCTGGCTGGTCGGCTAACGCAGGATCATCACGAAACGCCCCGGCGCCCTCAAGGCCCGGGGCGTTTTTATGCTCCGGCCTTGGTATGATTTTGGTCATATTGCCCGCGGCCCATCGCGGCAATAATGCAAAAAGGAGGAGCGCATGAAAAGTTTCCCGGGGCGCGCCGCGCGCATGGCGGCGGCGCTCGGCGCCGCGGTTGCGTTGTGCGCGGCGGACGCGGGCGCCGATTCGGTGTTAAGCGCGTCGGAAGCGGCGGTCGGGCGGCAGGTCAAGAACTACCGCCTGATCAACCAGGATGGACAGTTTACGCAATTTCACAGTTTCATGGGAAGGCCGGTGCTGTTGAGCTTTTTCTATACGGAGTGTCCCGGCCCCTGCGTGATGCTCAACCAAAGCCTGATGAGCTTGCGCGAAAAATTCGAGCCTGCGCTTGCGGCGCGCGTCATGCTGGTCTCCGTCACCGTTGACATGCTGCGCGACACGCCGGAAAAGCTGCGCGACTACGGGTTGTCTTTCACCAACTCCTTCGACCAGTGGACCTTCGCGCGCGCCGACGGCGGCACGCTGGCCGGCATGGCCGCCGACCTGGGCTTCAGGTTCGAAAAGTCCGGCGAAGGTTTTGACCACATGAACCGCGTCACCCTGGTCGGGCCGGACGGCGTGGTGCGGCGCCATTTTTACGGGACCGAGTTCGACGCGGCGGACGTCCAGGAGGCCCTGCGCGCCAGCATCGAGGGGCGCACCGTCAAAAGCCTCCTGTCGGACGCCGTGGCGCGCGCCATGATCTATTGCTCGAACTACGATCCGGTCACCCGGACGTACAAGATAGATTACAAGTTCATCGGCAGCATCATTGTCCAGTACGTGCTGGTGATGGGCACCATCCTTTTCATCTGGCGCGGCTCCATCGCCCGCTGGCTGTCCAAGTTGTTGTATCGAGGAGATAATCGCGCCAATGGAAAAGACTCAACGGCCCGCGGCTCCGCCCTCTAAGGCGCCGCCGCGGGCAAAACCGGGGGCCAAACTCATCCCCTGGCTGCTGCGCCCCGGCAACCGCCTTCTGGTGTTCACGCAGGAAGCGCTCAACCGGATTTACACACCCGCGCTCAATCCGCTGTACTTTCTGGGATCCATTACGTTCCTGCTGTTCTGGATTCTGCTGGGCACGGGGACGTACCTGTACCTTTTCTACGAGATGAATCCGGTGAAGGCCTACGAGTCGGTGCGGTACATAACCGAGGATCAGCGCTACTACGGCGGGATCATCCGCTCCCTGCACCGCTACGCCTCCGACGCGATGATCATAGTCATCGGCATCCACATCGCCCAGGTGTTCTTCTCCGACCGGTTCCGCCGCTACCGCTGGGTGGCGTGGGTTTCCGGCGCGGCCATCCTGCCGGTGATATGGTTCGAGGGGGTCTCCGGCTATTTTCTGGTGTGGGATCAGACGGCGCAGATGATCGCGATAAAAAGCGCGGAACTGCTCAACGCGCTGCACATCAACGCCGACCCGGTGGAGCGCAACTTCCTCACCAACGACTCGATAAATTCGCTCCTGTTCTTCGTGATGAACTACCTGCATCTTGCGTTGCCGTGCCTGATGCTGGTAGTGGTGTGGGTACACTGCATGCGCATCTCCATGCCGCTGATCAATCCGCCGGGGCCGCTGGGTTGGACGCTTATCGCGGGGTTGGTGGCGCTTTCGCTGGTCAAGCCGGCGGTGAGCGGGCCTCCGGCGGATCTGTCCCGGCTGATCGTGGAGGCGCCCATTGACTGGTTTTTCCTGGCGATCTTCCCGCTGGTCCACGAGCTTGACCTTTCGCCCGGCGCGGCGTGGCTGTGGGGCGGCGCGGCATACCTTTTGTTCACCCTTATGCCATGGGTGATTCGGGAGCCAAAAAAAAACTCTAAACCCCTGACCACGGTGCCTTCCACCGCCATCACGGTGAACCAGGACCTGTGCAAGGGCTGCCTGATGTGCCAGTTGGCCTGCCCGTTCGAGGCTATCCAGGTGTTCGACTCCGGCGATCCGGAACGCGCCCGCGCCATTGTCGCGCCCAACCGCTGCGCCGAATGCGGCTTCTGCGTTACGGCGTGCGAGTTCGGCGCCATCTCCATGGGCGAGTGGACCAAGGCGTCCTTCCAGAACCACATCGAACGCCTGTTCGCCGCGGAGAACGGCGGGCCGGCCCCCGCCACCATGGCGTTCGTATGCGAACGCGCGTTCGACCAGACGGCTTTTTACACCGCGGACCGGAGCCGCCTTGCGTTTAACCCCGGCGTCGCCGCGATGGTTGTGCCGTGCATCGGCATGGTGTCGCCGCCGCTGGTGGAGTACGCCGAGCGCGCCGGCGCCAAAGGCGTGGTGGTGGTGGGATGCCGCGCGCTGGACTGCCACTACCGCGAGGCGCGCCGCCGCCTGAACCTGCATACCAGCAAGGACCGCGCGCTGTTCCTGGTGGAGAAGATGGAGGATCCCAATCTGCTGGTGCTCCACGTTTCGCCGCTGGAAACGGAACGGCTGAAGGAAAGCATCAACCAGTTCCATGAACGCATAAATCAGGAGGTGGCCCCGTAGCCGCGCCATGAAACAACCAAAACTCAATCCGCTGGGCGCCGCCGCGCTGGTGGCGCCGTTGCTGCTGGTGTACTACTTCTCCACGTCGCCCGCCTATCACTTCCATGAACCCGGCGACACCCAGATGGTGGTCTCGTTCAAGACGCTCACCGCCAACCTGACCCTGTGCGGCGAGGAGGAGCAAAAGGAGTTCGAGGAGACCGCCAGCCACCGCCGCTCCCACATGCAGCGCAAAAGCCGCGTGTGCGGCAGCCGCGAGCGCGTGCCGCTGCGCCTTGACGTGTGGCTCGACGGCCAACAGCTCACTGGCGAGCTGATACAACCGTCAGGCTTGCAGGCGGACGGCGTGACGTTCGTGTTCAAGCGCTACACGTTCCCGGCCGGCGCGCACGCCGTCAAGGTCGCCGCCCAGGATTACCGCGCGGACGGCTCCGGCCAGAAAACCGTGTTCGAGCGGACCCTGGCGCTTGACGCCGCCCGCGTGACGGTGATTGACTACGACCCGGAGCGCCAGAGCTTTTTCATACACACGTAGCCCGCGCTTGCCCGGCGCGCGCCGCTGGGTTTAAATGGGCGCATGAGGCACTTTGCGCTCGCGGCGGCCGCCCTGGTTCTGATAGCGGCGGATGATCCGGGGCGGCGCGGCGATACGGGCTGCGCTGGATGCCACGCCGATGCGTCCGTTATGACGCGGCTTGGCTATCCCCGGTTTTACATCACCAACGAGAGCGCCCAAAGCGAGTCGCGCCATCCCGGCGTGGCGTGCCACGAGTGCCACCTGGGCGATCCGGCCGCCACGGACGCGCCGCGGGCGCACCGGGGGCTGCTTTCGCTTATCCTGCTTGACCACAACCTCAATCCCGTCGAGGACCGGGCGCGGCATTACCCCGCCATCCGCCGCGCGGGAGCGAACCGGATGTTCGCCGCCACGCCCAAGGACGATGAAGCGGGGGAGCGGCCCGGCCGGCGTTTCGCCACGTTTCTATATCACGACCGCAACCGTGAGACGCTGGCCTACGACCCCGCCATCAACGCCAAGACCTGCGGACGCTGCCACGAAAAACAAACGGAGCAATATCACCGTTCCCCCATGGGCGCCAACCTGCGCCAGCGCGAAATGCGCGGATGGACGCCGCCCCGCGGCGCCCAGAACTGCGGCCCCTCATTCGCCGACGCGCCGCCGGAGCAGGCGCTGCCCGGTGGCGCCTTTTCTAGGGATAACTGGACGAAACTGCGACAGGAGCTTTCCACGCCGTTCACCTTTGAACAGGCCAAGACGCAGCAAAAGCTGTGCAATCTATGCCATACGGGTTGCCTGGACTGCCATTTCGAGCCAAGCGCGCAAGGCGCCACCCATAACTTCGTCCGCAAGCCGGACTCCATAAGCTGCGTGGGCGGCGGGCGCGGCTCGTTCATGTGCCATGCGGGCACGGAGCGGCGGCGCGGTAATTTTTACCTCGGCGGCGAGTTCACCGAACCGCCCGGTATGCCGCCGGATGTCCACGCGGACAAGGGCGTGCAGTGCGTGGACTGCCACGCCACCGGCCCCGGAGGCATGGGCCACTTGAACCGCGCCGCCACCTGCGGCGGCTGCCACGACAGCGTTGAGCGCGCCCACGCGCAAAGCGCTCACCGCAGCCTCACCTGCGCCGCGTGCCACGTGGCCGCCGCGGGCGGCTACCAGTGGACCACCTGGGGGCCAGGCGAATTGTTGGGGCAACGGACGCCATTCAGAAAATACGCACAATACTTCGGACTGTTCAGTCCGCCGTTGCTGCTGCGCGATCAGCGCGGCATGTGGACCCCCATGAAGGTGTGGGGCAACAGCGTGGGCGGGATCAAAAATCCCGCGCCGCCGCCGGGGGGCTTGCGGTTCCGCTGGCCAAACGGGGAAACGCGCGACGCCTATGTGGAGTTGGGAACGCCCGGCGGCGCCCTGCCCGGCGGGCGGCATCTTTTATGGCTGCAGTTTGACGCTGTATCGCATCCCTTGGGCAAGTCCCGTTCCTGTGAAAGCTGTCATGAAAAACCGGAGCAAGTGGTGAACGTCACCTGGGAATACCGCGACACGCAGGGCGCCATGCCGTTTTTAGGTTCGCACACCGTCACCGCCACGGCGCGCGGGATCGCCATTAGCGAAATCACCAATCGCTCCGCCATGACGCTTTTGCCCGGCGCGCGCGAAACCGATTTCGCCCTCTGGCGTGTTCTGCCGGAAGCCTTCCAGGCTCCGGGAGATTATTTATTACCCGCGACGGTTTTACACCTTCACGGGTTCTGACAACCCGGCCCACGACACGCTCTTGAAACACAATGTCCGACGCCGATCCCTTGGCCGCGCCCGGTTCCAGGCACTCCCCCACCAAGCGCGATTTGGCGCAGCCAATAGAAGGCGTATCCAGCGTTATTCCCAAGTGGCAGGCAAGACCACAGAAACGGGGATGGGCCAATCCGTGACCGTCAACCACAAGGATGTCAGGTTTATGGCGCAATTTATCAAATGCTTTCATTATCACCGGAATTTCACGGAACGCCAGATACCCTGGAACATAGGGAAAAATTGGCTTTGCGCGAGCGGTGGCGAATTCCAGCAAACCAAGCGTCGAAAAATCAAGAGTCACCACGGCGGCTTGCGCCATGCCGCCTTGCACACTCACATCCACTCCCGCCACCACGGCGGGATCGGCGCCGGACCAATGCGTTATAACGCGCGCCGCCAACGCCAGTTGCAGGGATTTCGCTTCCTCAACGGAGATGCGCTCCAAGGTAGAAACGGATTCATGGAGTGTAACGCGAGAGGTCATTTTCCATCCAGTGTGTTTTTTGAGTTACTGTGCGTTATGTGTCTATAGTATAATCATCCAAGGAATGTGGAAAATCCCGCCAGGGGACGCGGACGGGTGTACAGCGTGGTAATGGGAAACATACGCGGCTGTTCGCGCGGCGCGTGAGGCGGTGGCTGCAATGGCGAAAAAAATACTTATCGTTGACGACGAGCCGGACATTCTGCGTCTGCTAGACCGGGCGCTTACCATGCGCGATCTGGACGTGCTGACCACCGGCTCCGCGCTTGAGGCGTTGCTTTTGCTGCAGGACAATCCGGTGAGCATGTTAATCACCGACGTGCGGATGCCGGGCATGGACGGGCTTGACCTGATATCCCAGGTGCGCGAGATCAACCCGGATATCCCCATCGTGGTCATTTCCGGCTACGGCGATTTCACCACCGCGGTGGAAGCGCTCGAACGCGGCGCCTTCTATTTCATCAACAAGCCGTTCAACATGCAAACGATTCATGACGTGGTGCTCAAAGGGCTGCGCCTGCCCACGCCGGAAAGCCGCGGCGGCGCCGTGATCCCTTACGCCCGCCACAATATGGAGTTTTACGTGCCGCTCCAGGCCGAGTATATCGAGGGGATCAACCGGCTGGTGTGCGACGCCATGCTGAATATGGAGTACCAGCGGCGCCTTGCCACCACCATCACCCCGTTTATCATTGACGAGTTGTTCTTGCGTTGCATCGAAAACCTGCCGGAGCGTGAGGAGGGGGTCAAGGCCCGCCTCAATGTGGAAATCGCCTCCGAAAAGGTGAGCATCATGCTGGAGTGCCCCACGCGCCCTTTTGTGGATGAAAGCTATCCTCCAGCCTTCGAGGAATTGGATTTTGCAAAGGATCAACTTGTGGGTATGATAATGGTCAGATATTTCGCCGATGAACTGCGGTATGGCGACAATGGGGCTGTCGTCACCGCGGCGCTTAATAAAAATCGTAAACCACACCCGCTCGCCCAGGGCAGGGAGCGGGCAAGGTAACTTCAAGGAGACGTTGCGTGGAAGTTTCTTACAGGGAAACCGGGGACATCACTATCATCGCCTTAAGTGGCAGCATCAAGACCAACGACGATTACGACGTGTTCAAGCGGGCCATTGACGACGTGGTGCACCGCGGCAAGCGCAACGTGCTGCTGAACTTCAAGGAGGTCAACTTCATCAACAGTTCCGGTTTGGGCAGGCTGATCCTGGCCGGCAAGCACATCACCGACGACAATGGCAGCCTAAAGATCGCCGAATTGTCCGACGACCTGCGCGAACTGTTCACTTTTACGCGGCTGGACACGAAGATCCCCATTTTCGACAAAGAAGACCAGGCCATCGCCTCGTTCAGGAATTAGAAGCGGCGAAGCAGTCCGCCGCGCCCGCCCCCTCCGCTCCGGGGCGCGCGCGGTTCATTTATTTACCCCATGCCAACACCGTCCAACGATTCCGTGATCGCCGCCATGAGCGGCGGGGTGGACAGCTCCGTCGCCGCCGCGCTGCTCAAGCGAAGCGGACGTAACGTGATCGGTGTGACCATGAGTGTGTGGGAGGGCGGCGCCGCTTCCGGCTCCTGCTGCTCCATGGACGACGCTTCCGACGCCCGCCGGGTTGCCGAACGCCTTGGCATCCCCCACTATGTAGTGAACGCCAAGGAGCGGTTCCGGGAAAAAGTGGTCAACTATTTCACCGGCGCGTACCTCGCGGGCCGTACCCCCAACCCCTGCGTGGTGTGCAACCAGTCGCTCAAGTTCGATTACCTGTTCGAACTGGGGCGCACGCTGGGCGCCGCGCGCGTGGCCACCGGCCACTATGCGCGCCTGGGCGAATGGAACCGGCGCCCCGCCATCATGCGCGCCATCGGGCGGGAGAAGGACCAAAGCTATTTTTTGTTCGCCGTCAATCCGGAACGTTTGGGCAACGTCATCTTTCCCCTTGGCGGCATGGCGAAATCCCAAACCCGCGAATTGGCCCGTGAATTGGGCCTACCCGTGGCGGAAAAACCGGACAGCCAGGAAGTGTGCTTCGTCCCCGATGGCGACTACAAATCCTTCGTGCGCGCCCAATCCGGCGGGCAGGTTCCGCCCGAAGGCGACATTATCACCCGCGCCGGAGAGGTGCTGGGCCGCCACCGGGGCCTGATGGATTTCACCATCGGCCAGCGGCGGGGACTTGGCCTTTCCGCGCCGGAGCCGCTGTACGTCACCGATGTGCGCCCGGACACCAACCAGGTGGTGGTGGGGGCCAGGGAGGAGTTATACGGCAGGGCGCTTTTGGCCTCGTGCGTGAACTGGCTGATACCCGCGCCGGAGGCGCTGGCGCTGCCGCTCACCGCGCGTGTGCGCCATCGCCACCCGGACGCGCCCGCGCGCGTCACCGCGCTTTCCGGCGATAGGGCGGAGGTGGTGTTTGAGGAGCCGCAGCTTTCCCTCACCCCCGGCCAGGCGGTGGTGTTTTATCACGGTGAATATCTTGCCGGCGGCGGCTGGATCGAGCGGAGGCTCGATTGAACGCACCGGCACCCTCCGCCGCGCTGGAAACCGCCGTGGCCGCCGCCCGGCGCGCGGGGGAGTTGATGCGCGAGTATTCCCGGCGAGGGTTTTCCGTCAACCATAAGGGCCGCACCGATCTGGTCACCGAGGCCGACGTCGCCTGCGAGCGCGCCATTATCGAAACCATCCGCGCCTCCTATCCCAACCACGCGGTGGTGGCCGAAGAGGGGGGCCAGAGCGGTGAATCCTCCTGCCGCTGGATCATAGATCCCATAGACGGCACCACGAACTTCGCCCATGGCTTCCCGGTGTATTGCGCCTCGATTGGTTTTGAAAGGGAAGGGCAGGTTGCCGCCGGAGCGGTGTACGACCCCACCCGCGGCGAGATGTTCACCGCCACGCGCGGCGGCGGCGCGTTCCTGAACGGCGAGGCCATCGCGGTAAGCGCCGTGGCCGCCTTGGAGCGAAGCCTTTTGGCCACCGGCTTTCCCTACGCCATCCGCGACGAAGTGGAGAACAACCTGTCACACTTCGCCAACTTCGCCATGCGCGCCCAGGCCATCCGCCGCCCCGGCGCGGCGGCGCTTGATTTGTGTTACGTGGCGTGCGGACGGCTGGACGGCTTTTGGGAATTTCACCTCAAGCCGTGGGACATGGCCGCGGGCGCGCTGATTGTCGAGGAGGCGGGGGGGCGCGTCACCGGCGTCCGCGGCGAGCCGTTTTCAATGTACCAGCCGCATATTCTGGCATCCAACGGACGGATACACGGCGAGATGCTGTCCACGCTGCACGTGGCGGCGAAGTGAGGCGTGTTTCGCCTACGCCACGCCCTTGCCGTTGAGGTAGGCGCTGTATTTCTTGTCGGTGCCCGCGATGTGGTGGGTCAGCCAGTTTACCAGAAAGCCCATCACCTCCACCGTCAGCATGGACTTGCCCGCGTCGAAGTTGACCTTGAACTCGCGCACCTGGCTTAGCAGGTCGTCATGTTCTTTATGGTGCGCGTCGAATCCCGGGTAGCCGTGCTTGAGCATCATCTGCTCCTCGGCGCCGAAGTGGGTGATGGTGTAGGCGATCAGCCCGTCGAGCGTCGCCTGCAAGGCGTCGCGCTTGTTGCCCTCCTTCATCCCCCTGTGAAGGTTGTTCACCAGCTCAAACAGGCGCTGGTGCTGCGCGTCGAACTGCCGGATGTTCACGCTGAACTTATCATCCCATTGAATGTACATAGTCCTCCCCTCCCTTGTTCCGCCGGTCTCTCCCATAAGCATCAGATTACCGTCCCCGGCGGAATAACCGTATTTTTCGGAATCACCACGATGCCGTCGCGGATGTGGTGACGCTCCCCGTCTTCGCTGTTGGCGCCGCGCGTGTTGATGATGCGCGCTCCGGCGCCGATACGCACATTCTTGTCCAGAATGGCGCCTTTGATGATGACGTCATCGCCAATGCAGGGTTGCGATCCGGTGGGCAAGGGTCCCATCCGTTCGCTTGAGTCCACCCCCATGATGATGGACTCCTCGATCCGCGCGCGCGCGCCGATGCGGGAGCGTATCCCGATCACCGAGCGCGCGATCACCGCGTTTTCGCCGATAAAGCATCCGTCGCTGATGATGGATTCGGACACCGTGGCGCCCAGAAACCGCGAGGCGGTAAGGAAGCGCTGTTTGGTGAAAATCTTTTCGGACTCGTCGCCGTAAAAGTCGAACGGCGGATTGGCGGATCCGAGCGCGATGTTGGCTTCGTAAAACGATTTTATGGTGCCGATGTCCTCCCAATACCCGTCGAACAGGTGCGCCATCGTCTTGTAGCCGGAAAGGGCGGAGGGGAGCACGTCCTTGCCGAAGTCTATCTTGCTTTCATCGCGCAGGATGTCGTGCAGCACGGCGGTCTCGAACACGTAGATGCCCATGCTGGCCAGCCAGCGCTTGCCGCCATCCTTGACGCCGTGGCCGGCGGCGAATTCGTCGGAAATGCGGAAATCATCTACTACCGCCGGATCCTTGGGCTTTTCGGTGAATTCCCTTATCTGTCCCCGCCCGTCTATTTTCATCACGCCAAAACCGGAGACCTTTTCGCGTTCCACCGGCAGCACGCCGATGGTGATCTCCGCGTTCTGGCTAAGGTGCGTCATGAGCATGGACTGGTAGTTCATCTTGTACAACTGGTCGCCGGAAAGGATCATCACCCGCTTGTAACGCTTGGGATTCATCAGCGGCAGGCACTTGCGGACCGCGTCGGCGGTGCCCTGGAACCAATCCTCCGCGCCGCTGTCGGTCTGCGTGGCGGCCAGCACCCGCACAAAGCCGTTGGAGAACACGTCCATGACGTATGCGCGGGCGATGTGCTGGTTCAAGGAGGCGCTCATGAACTGCGTGACGATGTAAATGTCGCGCAGGCCGGAGTTGATGCAGTTGGAGATGGGCACGTCAATCAGCCGGTACTTGCCCCCCAGCGGCACCGCGGGCTTGCAGCGCTCCTTGGTCAAAGGATACAGGCGTGTGCCCCGGCCGCCGCCCAGGATAACCGCCAGATTGCCGTGAATTACCAGACCGCCCAAGACTTCATCTCCTCCACGAATCCCCCCGCATGGGCGAGGCATCCGCTATTGTACCGCAATGTAACGGGTCTGGCGTTAGAATCGGTTTAAGAAATTATTCACGAGCCAGTTTCAAACGTTCGGCGAATTCTCCGGCGGTGATGAACCCCGCGGCCCGCGATTCAGCGCGCTCGTCGCCATCGGGTCCGATGAACACCAGCGTCGGCACGCCGATGATGTTCAGCCGCTTCTTGATTTCCGCCGCCTCCGCGTCGCCGCCGGTGGTGTAGTCGGCCTTGAGCATGACGAATCCCTTGGCCGCCTCTATGACCACCGGATCGCTGAAGGTGTACACCTCCAGTTCCTTGCAGGGCAGGCACCATTCCGCCGTGGCGTCCACCACCACCGGCTTGCCCTCCCCTCGCGTTCCGGCGCGAAACCTTGGGCCACGCCCCATGCGCCCGCGGCCACGGCCAAGACGCCCACCATCACGCGGACGGCGCCAAACGCCCGGCCCGGCGCGCGGACTTTGGAAAGCCAGCCCAGCCACAATCCCGCGGCCACGCCAAATACTCCGGCCAGCGGCAGGAACATCTTCTCCGGGATCAGCGGCTGGGCGAAGTACAGCGCCATGCCCAGCAGGATGAATCCGAACACCTGGCGCACCCACACCATCCATACCCCGGAGCGGGGCAGGAAATTGACGGCGCCGGAAAATAGCGCCAGCGCCACGAAAGGCAGGCCCAGCCCGAGCGCCAGGGTGAAAAACAGCAAAAAGCCCAACGCCGGGTCGCCCTTTTCACCCACGAAGGTCAACAACCCGATAACAAAGGGGCCCACGCAGGGCGCCGCGATGATACCCGCGGTCAACCCCATCACCAGCGCGCCCAGCGACCCGGCCCGGTTCTCGCCCCCCGCCTGCGCCAGCGCCGCCGGAATACGTATCTCGTACAGGCCGAACATCGAAAGCGCCAGCGCCACCATCAATCCGGCCAACGCCAGGATCACCGCCCAATGGGCCAAGAGCGCGCCGAACAGCGAGCCGGTGAGCGCGGCGGCAACCCCCAGCGCCGAGTACATCGCCGCCATGCCCAAAAGGTACAGCAATGCGCGCCACAGCAGCGCGGCGCGCCCACCCGCCGCCTGGCCGGCGAAGTAGCTAACGGTAATCGGTATGAGCGGATAAACGCACGGCGTAAGGTTCAGCGCCAGCCCCCCGGCGAACACCGCGGCCAGCGCCAGCAGCAGGCCTCCGCTTTGCAGGTAGGCGGCGATCATGTCCTCGCGTGGACCGCCGCCATCGAACAGCGCCGCCTGCCGCAGAAAGACTTCGGCGTTCATACGTCCCGCCGCCGTCCCCGCGCCAACGACGGCCATGGGGAATTCAACCGCAAGGTCCGAGGGCGCAAGTCAACTTTTATCGTCGCACGCCTGCACGGTCAATACGGCGCGCGCCTGGGCCTCGCTTGGCGCCGCGTCCGGCGGGACAGCTCCGGTGACGCCGAGGTACACCGTCTCGCGGAACACGCTCAACGGGTCGGGGCTGAAGGCGAAACGCTCCATCACCGGTTGCGGATACGCCACGCGGCCAAAGGCGATCCCCTGGTCCGCCGTCAATACCAGGCGCGTGGCGATAAGCCCCTCCATGCTGGGCGCGTGCGATTGCGTATGCCAGCCGGGCGCGATCTCCAGCTTGAACAGAAGACGGAACGATTCGCCCGCCGGATACACGTCCTGCCCGTGAACCACGGAGACTTTCGCCACCGAGTCGCTGGTGATCAGCTGCGCCGCCCCGGGCGCCGCCAGGCGCGCGGCGGCAAGCGCCGCCAGGGCCATCGCGCGGGAGAAATAAGAAGTTGCCACGTTTACTCCATGAATCATACAATCTGCGTGAAGCGCGTCACGCGCGGGTGAACCTTAACTTTGTACGGGAAAACCATGGTTTTTGCAACGCCGGATGACCTGAAAAAAGCGATTCGCGAAGTCCCCAACTTTCCCAAGCCGGGAATATTGTTCTATGACCTTACCACATTGTTCCTCAATCCGCCCGCGTTCCGCAAGGCGATGGACATGCTCATCTACCGCTACATCGGCTCGCGGCCCGACGTGTTTGTCGGCGTGGAGGCGCGCGGATTCTTGATCGCTTCCGCGCTGGCCTACGCCTTGGGCACGGGTGTTGTGGTGGCGCGCAAACCGGGCAAGCTGCCCTATAAAACGCGCCGCGTTTCCTACTCGCTGGAGTACGGCACGGCGGAACTGGAAATTCATGAGGACGCCATTCAACCGGGCCAACGGGTGGTGATACTTGACGACCTGTTGGCCACCGGCGGCACCATGGAAGCGGCGGCCACGCTGGTGGAAACCCTGGGCGGCAAGGTGGAGGAGTTGGCCTGCATCGTGGAATTGACCTTTCTGCCCGGCCGCGAGCGGTTGAAGAAATACGCCGTCCACTCGCTGATCAGCTACGACAACGAGGAGGTCAAGGAGTAGCGCGGCGGCATGGTAGGGGCGACCCGGTGGGTCGCCCACGCGGGCGAGGTATGCCTCGCCCCTTGTGAGAGCGGGTCACGAATCGGTCACCTTGGGCCACGTCACAACCTTCTGATCGCGTCATGATAGCATATACGCTATCATATGCGCATGATCCCGATCGCGGTGGACACTAACACGCTGGTGGCGGCCATGCTGGGCAAAGGGCCAAGCGCCAGCCGGACGGTGATCCGGCGATGCCTGCAGGGGGCCTACCAACCCCTGATCGGGGCCGCGCTATTCACGAAATATCAGGCGGTGATGGCCAGGGCATCGCTGTTCCGCCAGTGTTCTCTGACCAAAGCGGAGCGGGAAGCCCTCCTGAACGCTTTTTACCGGGTATGCCGCTGGACGCCGGTTTACTACTCTTGGCGTCCCAACCTGCCCGATGAAGCCGACAACCACATTTTAGAAATTGCCGTGGCGGGCGGGGCCGTGGCCATCGTGACGCGCAACATCCGTGACTTCATCAACGCCGAGCTGGGCTTCCCCGGAATCAGGATACTAACTCCGGAAAAAATGATTAAGGAGTATTAATCATGGCCATACTCACCATACGGATGCCGGATGACAAAAGGGAACGGTTGCGGCGTCTGGCGCATAACCGCCGGATCAGCGTCAACAAGCTAATGGAGGAGTTGGCGACTATCGCCTTGACAGAATATGACATCGAAACCCGGTTCCGCGCCTTGGCGGCCACTGGCAACGTCAAGGAGGGGCTTAAAATTCTTGATAAGCTGGAGAAATCGTCCGGGAAAAGATAGGGCGCCGGGGCGCGTTGCGCTCGCCCACGTTGAACACATTAAAGCGGTACGCCCACGCCGTGGGATGCGAGCTTGATATTCAACTCCGCCCCCGCAAACGCGCGGGAAAGTGACTTCTTTTCCACTCCCGTTTATAGCGCCGCGACCGCCGCCAGAGGAAAGGTCTAGATTCAAGACCAGACTCCAACTCCTTGCCGAAATCCATTCTTCTCTTGCCTAGGGAATTAGGGGAATGGGAATTAGGGTCAGGTCTTGTATTTTGACATTTTATCCATTCTCCACCGCCCGCATTGGGCAGGCACGGGGGCCTGCCCCTACTCACGGGAGCGCGATTCATGAATCGCCCCTGATTACCGCGCCGCGGCGGCGTGGCCTTCGTCCACCAACAGCGCCGTAACCGGAACCACGCGGGCGCCGCGTTCTTGCAGCCGGGGCAGGGCAAGGCGCAAGGCTTCCAGCGTTTCGGGATACGGATGGCCGATGCCCACCGCATGGCCCCGCCGCGCGGCTTTCTTGAACAACTCCTCAATCTGCGCGGTAATCGCCTCCACGTCGCGCTCGTTGTCCAGGAACACGTCGCGCTGCGCGGCGGGCAGGCCCATTTCGCGCGCCACACGATAACCGGCGGAATCCGCCGACGTGCGTGAGTCCACGAAAAACAGCCCCTGCCGCCTGACCAGTTCCAGCACGGTTTTCATCCGCGCCGCGTCCTCGGTGAAACGCGACCCCATGTGGTTGTTCACCCCCTGCGCGCCCGGCGCCCATCGTAGCGCATCGGCGAACCGGCGCTCGATTTCAGCGTCATCCTGCGCGGTGGTCAACGCGCCGGGACCGGGATTGGCCTCGCCGTTTTCCGGCTCCATCGGCAGATGCAGCATCACCACCGCGCCGCGGCTGTGCGCGGCCAGCGCCACTTCCTTCGAGTGTGGCAAGCCGGGCAGGATGGCCAGCGCGATGGGAATATCCAGCGCGAGGAATTTTTGAGCCAGCGCAATATCCGCCCCCATGTCGTCAACGATGATGGCGATGGCGGGACCAGCCGGGGGTTCGCGCGCGGGGGGCAAGGCAGCCTCGATTTGTTTATCCGCCGGGGTGTTTACGTAGGAAGGCGCGGCGACCTCCATGGTCCCCTGATCGGCTTGGCGTCCGGAGAGCAGATACCCGCCCAACACAATCAGCGCAAGCAGGATGACGGCGAGCGCCGCTTCCTGCAGGTAATCCCACGGATTAAACCGTGGGCGGCGCCGCCCGTCCCGCGTGCCGCCGGAGCGGCGCGGCTTGGTCATAGGGCGAAGGCGCCCTTCGGGAACGCCTTACGGCGCACAGCGAGTTACCCCGCCTGCTTGACGCCGCCGATCACTTCCCAGCTTTTCAGCACGCCGATAGCCTGCTTGAGCTGAAGATCATTCTCCAGGTCGGTAAGTGGCTTGGGTTTGCCATTGCCCTTGTTATTGTTGGCGGCGGCCGGAGCGGAGTTCTTGCCCGCGTCTTTTGAATTGGACGACCCGCCGTTTTCGAGCTTCTGTTTAATTTTTTCCTTTTCGGTAATGCCGCCCTCTTCGTGCGCCTTCTCGGCTTCCACCGCCGGTTTTTGTTCCACCACGATGTCCGGCGCGATGCCCACCCCCTGTATCTGCCGCCCGGCGGGGGTGTAGTACTTCGCCGTGGTCAGGCGCAGGCCCGCGTTGTCCTTGAGCGGTATAATGGTCTGCACCGATCCCTTGCCGAAGGTCTGCGTGCCGACGAGCACCGCGCGCTTGAGGTCCTGCAGCGCGCCGGCCACGATTTCCGAAGCGGAGGCGGAGCCGCGGTTCACCAGCACCACCATGGGGTAGCGCTCTTCATCTAGCGCATTCTGCGCGGTGTATTCGCGGTTCTGCGCGGGGATGCGCCCGCGCGTATAGACGATCAACTCGCCCTTCTTGAGGAACATCTCGCTGACCTCCACCGCCTGGTTGAGCAGGCCGCCCGGATCGTTGCGAAGGTCAAGCACAAGCCCGCGGCTTCCCTTGCCCTTAAGGTCGGTCAGCGCCTTGCGAAGCTCAGTGGAGGTTTCCTTGCTGAAGCTGCGGATTTTCACGTAGCCCCAGTTCTCCGGCAGCATTTCGTAGCGGACGGAAGCGACGTGGATGATGTCGCGGACAATGGAGTAATCCTTGGGCTGGTCCAGCCCTTCGCGCATGATGGTGATGATCACCGCCTCGCCCTTTTTGCCGCGCATCCGGCGCACGGCGTCCATCAGCGTCATGTCCATGGTGGAGGTTCCGTCCACCTTGATGATGCGGTCGCCCGGCTGGATGCCCGCGCGCCAGGCGGGGGTGTCCTCGATGGGGGCCACCACGGTCAACAGGTCGTCCTTGATGGTGATTTCGATGCCGACGCCGCCGAACTCACCCTCGGTTTCGACCTGCATCTCCTTGTACAACTCCGGGGTCATGTAGCTCGAATGGGGATCCAGCGAGCGCAACATGCCGTTGATGGCGCCGGTCACCAGCTTGGACGGCTCCACATCCTCGACGTAATTCTGCTCCACAATCGAAAGCACGTCGGCCAGCGTCTCCAGTTCGTCATACGTCTTGACCACGGCGGAAACGGAACTGGTGCGGAACACGCCCAGCCCGATGCCCAGCACGAACGCCGCCGCCAGCCATAGCGCCATCGAGCGCGCCGAAGCCATTTTTCCCAGCCGCCGCATACCCGTGTTCTCCATGTTCGCCCCGTCTCCTATCGCGTACCACCCGCCATCCGCCGTTTAAGCGCGATGGCCTTGTACACCGCTTCCGCCACGCCGGCGGGGTTCATTCCGTAAAAATCCAGCAACTCCTCCGGTTTGCCGCTTTGGCCCACCGGGGATTTCATCCCCATGCGGATCACCGGCACCGGCTCCGTTTCGCACACCACCTCCGCCACCGCCGCGCCCAGCCCGCCGGTGATCGAATGCTCCTCCGCGGTGACAATCGCCCCGCACGTGGTGGCCATCTGCGTCACCATATCCTCGTCCAACGGCTTGATGGTGGACATGTTCACCACCGAAGCCTCGATCCCTTCCCCGGCCAGCTTTTCCGCCGCCAGCAGCGCCTGCGACACCATATAGCCGCACGCGATGACCGCCACGTCCGCCCCCTGCCGCAAAAGCGTCCCCTTGCCCAGCGTGAATTTCGTTTCGGGGGGCAGCACCACGGGGAACTTCTCCCGCGCCGTGCGCACGTACATCGGGCCGATGTGCTCCGCCGCCGCGCGGATCACCGCCGCGGTTTCATGCGCGTCGCAGGGGACCACCACGTTCATGAACGGCAGCGCCCGCATCAGCGCGATGTCCTCCAGCGCCTGGTGGGTGGGGCCGTCCTCGCCGACGCTGATCCCGCCGTGGGAGGCGACGATCTTGACGTTCAGCCGGGACAGGCACACGCTCTGGCGGACCTGGTCCCACGCCCGCCCGGAGGCGAACACCGCGAAGGTGGAAGCGAAAGGTATCTTGCCCGCCGCGGCGAATCCGGCGGCGGTGGACATCATGTCCGCCTCGGCCACCCCCATGTTGAAAAAGCGCTTCGGGAACTTGGCGGCGAATTTGGACGTGCGCGTGGAGCCTGATAGGTCGGCGTCCAGCGCCACGATGTCGGGATACAAGGCGCCCAACTCCGCCAAGGTGGCGCCATAGGCGTCGCGCAGCGATTTATGTTCGGTGAAGGACATACGGCGCCGTTACCAGACGTAAAGTGATTTTTTCACGAAGCGGAAAGCTCCGCCACCGCCCTTTCAAGCTCTTCGGCGGTGGGGGGCAGGCCATGGTAGCCCACCTTGTTCTCCATGAACGACACCCCCTTGCCCTTGACGGTGTGCGCCCATATCAGCTTGGGCTTGCCGTCGGGCGCGTCGGCCCAATCCAGCGCGGCCAGTATGGCGCCCATGTCATGCCCATCAATCTCCCGCACCGCCCATCCGAAGGCTTCCCACTTGCCGCGGATAGGCTCGATGCCCATGATCTCGGCCACGCGGCCGTCAATCTGCAACCCGTTATTGTCCAAGAGGGCCACCACAGTATCCAGCTTGTAGTGGGCGGAACTCATCGCCGCCTCCCACACCTGGCCCTCCTGCGTCTCGCCATCGCCCAGCATGACGTACACCCGGCCCTTCTTGCCGTCCAGCCGGTTGGCCAGCGCAAGCCCGTTGGCGATGCTCAATCCCTGGCCCAATGAGCCGGTGCATACCTCCACGCCCGGCGTCGAAGGGGAGTACGGATGGCCCGAAAGGATCGAATTCATCCGCCGCAGGGTAAACAGCGCCTCGCGGTCAAAGTAGCCGCATTCCGCCAGCGCCGCGTACAACGCCGGGGCGCCGTGACCCTTGGAGAGCACAAAACGGTCACGGTCCTCGTGGCGCGCCAATTCCGGGCTGTGATCCATTTTCGAAAAATACAGCGCCGCGATCATGTCAATGGCGGAAAGCGATCCGCCGGTGTGGCACGATCCGGCCTTTTAAAGCATCCGCAAAATGTTTATCCGCAGCTTTCGCGCGATTTCCTTGAGTTCCGCGAGGTCGCGTGTTCGTTTCATCAGCCCTGTCGTCACCATGGTTGATCCGTAATGCTGTTCACCGGCAACCCTTTACACGGCCTGATCCGGAAAAGTCCAGGAAGGCGCAGGGGAGCGGAACCGGAAGAATCTTGCGGCCTTATTCAAGAACGCGCCTCCCGGCACGGCCTAAGAAGATTACTGTAACACCGCATTCAAGGCTATGCAAAGACATTTTTCACGACGCGCAAGCCATTTGACAAACGCATCATAACCTATTACAATTTATGGGCTTTTGGTGGTCTTGCAATCGGGGTGGGCATCGTGTCTGAACAGCCATGTAACGGTCAGGATTCCGCTGAAATCACCACGCGCGGCGCCGGTCAGCCAGGCGCCAAACCCGCGCCCTTCACCGCGGCCCCCGTTATCGCCGTCACCAGCCTTGCCGGAGGCGCGGGCAAATCCCTGGTCGCCCTCAATATCGCCGCCGCCTTGGCGCTGGCGGGTAAAAAGTCCGTGCTCGCCGACCTCTCCTTTGGCTCGCGGCCCATGCGCGACCTGTTGGGAACGCCGAAACCAGATGTAACTATACGTGACTATCTATCCGGTGCGGTCAAATCGCTTCGCAAGGCGGTGACCGCCACTCCATACCAGAACCTTTCATTTGTTGACAGCGGTATAGAATATTACAATTACGCAGACAAGGCATTAAGGCTTAAAAAGAATATTATCAAACGAATATCGCATGTTGACGCTGATTGCATAACGCTTGATCTTGGGCTTGTATCCGATGAGACGCGGCTTGATTATCTGTTAGAGGCCGACACGCCGGTGGTGGTAATCGAGCCGGATGATTCCATGGAGCCTTTGGCGCGGGCGCTGGCGGTGAATTTGCTGTCGCGGTCGGTGGAATCGGAGTTCCGCAAAACCCCCCTCATGAAACGCGAAGCGGCGGGCTTGCGGGAGGCCGCCGGGCCAGGGGGCGAGCCGTTGATGGAGCGGCTGCGGCGCGCCGCTTCGGCGGACACGGGGTTGATCCGGCGGATTGAAAAAATCGCCGCGCGGCCCCTATTCCACGTTGTGGTGAACAAGGCGTCGGCGGGCGGCGACCTTGCTTTTGGGCCGGAGCTTGCGCGGCGGCTGAGCGAGTGGCTTGGCGTACCGGTGGGCTACCTTGGCTTTGTGCCGCGCGATCCGGTGTTGGGTGAGGCGGGTTTGAATCGCGGCCCGGTGATGTACCTGCCGGCGGTGGAGAACGGGGCGCGGGAGGCGTTCCGGGGGCTTGCGGCGCGCGCGGCGGGGATGCGGGAAATAGAATACGACGCGGCGGCGCTGGAAAGCGCGCGGCGCGAGATTGAATCGCGCAAGCGGGAACGGTTGAGCGCCTTCGAACAGGAGTTGGCCGGGGCGCGGGCGAACTTGCGGGCGCGGGTGGAAGCGGAACTTGAGTCGCTGCGCGCCAAGGGCCTGCAGGCGCTGGAGAAGGAGATCGAGGAGCGGCGCGCCCGCGAAACGGCGGCGCGCGTCCGCGAGGCGGAGGAGCAGCGGCGGCGCCATTTCGAGATACTAGAGCGCGATGTGGCCGCCGAGCGCAACCGGTTGAAGGCGCGCCTCGCCCGCGAGACCTCGGAGTTCGAGCATGAGCGGATCGGCCAGGTGGAAGCCGCCGTCGCCCGTATTGAACGCCAGAAGCGCGACGCGCTGGAAGAAGAGCTTTCCGCCCTTCGCGCCGGGCGCATGGACGCCTTTGAGCAGGAAATCACCGCGCTACGGCGGCAGCGCGAGGAGGAGTTGGAGCAGCGCGCCCAAGCGCTCCGCGCCGGGATGGACCGCACGCTGGAGCAGGAGCGCCGGCAAAAGCTTGAACGGATCGAGCGCGAGGCGGAAGAGGAGCGCGAACGGCGGCGGCGCGAGTTCAAGGCCAGCGCGGTGAAGGACATCGAATCCATCCGCGAAGTGGTCTGGCGCGAACTGGAGGAGGACCGCCAGCGCAAGATCGAAGAGGCGCGCGGGGAGATCGCCCGCCTGCGCGAAAAGGACGCCGACCTGTTCCGGGCCGAGATCGAGGAGCAGAAACGCGCCGCGCGGCGCGCCGCCGCGGCGGAAGCGGAAACCATCCGCCGCGCCCTGGCGGAGGAAGCCTACCGCGACGAGATGCGCCTTACCGGCGTGTTCGACTCCGAACTGGACCGGGCGGCGATGCAGGCGCGCGAGTTGGAGCGGCGCCGCATGGAACTGGAGCGCGAGCAGTCGCTGCGCCAGCTTCATAACGAAATGGACGCCGCGCGCCAGGAGAAAACGCGCGAGTTGATCGAGAGCGTCAACACCGAACGCCGCCAGCGGATCGCCCAGTTCGAGCGCGAACTGGCCGCCGACATGGACATGGCGCGGGTGAAGGCCAACGCGCGGCTCCGCAAGGAAATGGAGGACAAGCGCGCCGTGGTCAAAAAGGCCCTGGCCACCTTGGCCGGCAACGCGCGGCGCAAAATCGCCTTGGAGCGCGACCGGCGTCTGCTGGAACTGGACCGCGAGCTTTTGGACCTTAAGACCTCCCGCGCCGACGAGGCGCGCCGCGAAGCCTCGGCCCTGCACGAGCGGATGCTGCGCGAAGCCGAACGGCGCGCCCGCGACGAGGAGGCCGCGCGCATAAAATCCCTCGACGAGGCGATGACCCAGCTCCGCCGCGAGAAGGAAAAAGCCCTGGGCCGCGCGCTTGAGCAGGAGCGCCGCCGCCGGGTGGCCGAACTGTCCGGCGAGATCGCCGGGCAGCGCGCGGAGTTGACCGAAACGCTCAACCGCGACATGGGCGTGATCCGCGCCGGGTTGATGGACAGCGCCCAGGACGAAATCGCCCGCGCCCGCGAGGCGATGCGCCGCACCGCGGAAAAGGAGGTGGCCGCGGAGCGCGACGAGCGTCTGCGAAAACTGGAGTCCGAACTCAAGGCCGAGGAGAAAACGCTGCGCGACGCCCTGGCCGAGCGCATCATCGCCGAGGAGGAGGCCGCCCGCAAGCGCCTGATCAGCCAGCTTGAAATAGAAAGGCGGCAGGTGCAGGCGGAACTCAAAGCCGAGATGCGCCCCCGGCTGGTGCGCCAGGAAATGGAACTGCGCGCGGGGATCGAGGAGCGGCGCGTGTCCGCGCTGGACAGGCTCAAGCGCGAAATAGAAAAGCTCAAGGCCGCCAGCGTGGAAAAAATCCAGAAATGGGAGGAGGACGTCCGCAAGCGCCGGCTGGAACTGATCGAGTCGCGTTGGGAGGAGGAGGAGTCCGCCCGCCGCGCCGCGCTGGAAAAGAAGCTGGAGGGCGCCCACGCCCAAGCCATCGAAAAACTCCACGCGCGCCTTGCCCAGGAAAAGAAATGGGCCGTGGAAAACGTCCGGCAGGAACTGCGCGCCAAGCGTAGCGATTCGCTGGCCCACAGCCGGCAGGAAGCGGCGCTGGAAAAGGAACAACTGCTCTCCCGCGCGCGCGAGGAACTCGCCGAGGAGCGCGAACGGCGGATGCGCGAACTGCTGGCGCAGCTTACGGAGGAGAAGTCCGCGCGCCGCAAGGAGATAGAACTCGACGCCGAGCGCGAGCGCATCGAGATGCGCCGCCAGGCCGCCGTGGAGGTGGCCGAGGAACGCGCCCGGCTGATGGAAGCCGCCGCCGCCGAGCAGGAGAAGGCCGAGGCGGAACTGCTGCGCGCCCTGGAGGAGCGGCGCCAGAAGCTGTGGAAACGCCAGAAGGAATGGGTCAGCTACGAAACCGACCAGTTGCGCCTGGAACTGCGCGAGCGGATGCGCGAGGATCTGGAAAAGGAACGCGCGGCGCGCCGCAAGGAAATGGAAGTAGGGCTGGCGTCGGAATCCTCCGAACTGTTGGAGTCCGCCCGGCGCGAGGCGCGCTACTACCGGGCGCGGCTGGAACGCGAGATCAAGGCGGGCCTGGAGGCCGAACGGGGCCGCGTGGCGCAGAACATCCGCTCGCGCATCGAGGCGGAGATGTCGCGCGAACGCGAACGGCTGGAAGCGGAACTGGCCGCAAGCCACACCGCGCAGATCAAGCGGCTTGACGAGGAGATCGAGAAGGACCGGCGCGAGCGGGTGGTGTTCATGGACCGCGAACTGGCCGTGGAGCGGCAAAAGCGCGAAGACATGCTCAACGTGGAAATGAAGACGGAGGAGTACCGCCGCCGCCAGGAGCTTATCTCGGAGATCATGAACAAGCGCACGGAGTTGGAGCGCTCGCTGTACGAGGAGAAACAACGTTATTTGCAGCGCCTGCGCGACGCATACCTTCGCAATCCTTCGCTCAACAACCAGGCTTTAGAGGCGGAAATCAGCCGCATCGAAAAAAGCTGGATGCTGAATTAACGCCGGAGTGGTTATGTGGCCCGGCGGACTTGATCTGGCTCCCGACGCCATGTACAGGGAAATCCGCCCCTACCAAACGCTGCGCCTCTTCACTCCCTTGGGTAGTGCGTCAGTTTGAATTATGTTTGGAAAAGTGTGCGGCAAGGTCCTTCCGCTTTGCCTCAGGACTTCAACAATAAGCGTGAGATGCCTTTACCACCGCCCTGAGCGGAGCGAAGGGCCTTGCGGTTCAAATTTCAAATTGAGACACTACTGCAAATCGGCATAAAAAGGCCGGTTTAGATTCTGCCCGGACATGTCCCCCTATGCCTTTGCGAAATCATGACCACAGAAACGACAAACTAACGCCGCAGCCTTGACCTGCTCTGCGCACTTGGGGCAGATTTTTTCCTCAAATGTTGTCGTTAATGCTGGGCTGACCGAAGCCGAACGCAATTCATACGTTACCGTTAGCGTCCCGTCAGGTTTGACGATGAGCATGTAAATGAAAATAACGAAGCCGATTAAAACGAAACAAAGTAGAAGCGCCAGCAGAAATGCCCCACAACCATATGCGCCGGGTACCCATGCCTGCGACGTTGGGTAGTAACCTTGGGCAGCCGCCACAACAGAGTCTGCTTGGAAGGTCGCTGTTGCCTTTTCCAGGCTTCCTCTATAGGTTTTGACAATAACTTTCGGCTGACCGCTCACTTATTCCCCATTTTTTTGAGCGATTTTAGAGCGGCGAATTTCCGGGGCCAGCGCGGCAAAAGCGTTGCCTCTATTGAGAGCGGCTTCAGTATCCGGTCACTTTTCTTCATGATAAAAAGGCTACATAATTTTGGCTCATCTGCTTATCGAGTGGGTGAAAACTGGTGGTGGAAGCGCATCTCGCCCGCTGTTATCAAGGGCGGAACGCTATTTTCTTCGATGAAAAACCTGTCATGATTGTCCGATGGTCAAAGATCGGCGATTGGTG
>JACQZB010000033.1 GCA_016207925.1 Nitrospinota bacterium | reverse complement strand
TGCGTCCAGGAGCGCCATAACTTGCCGTCGAACATCGTCACGCCCCCTTCGGTGCCGAACCATTTGCGGTTTTTCGAGTCAACCGCCAGCCCATACACCCACTCGTTGACCAGTTGGTCAAGGTAGGTGGTCCATTTCATGGTCTTAAGGTCCACGCGGTTGGCGCCCGCCCAAGTGCCGATCCACAACGAGCCGTCGTGGTCGTTGGCGAAACAATATACCCAGTAGTCCGCCAGGCCGTGCATGGGAAAGAACACCTTCCAGACGCCGTCGCGGTACCGCGCCACGCCGCCGGCGTTGGTGCCGAACCATTTGTAGCCCTGCTTGTCTATGCCGACAGAGAAGACGTATTCGTTGGCCAACCCTTCCTTGCGCGTGAAGGTGTTGCGGGCTTCCCTTGTCGCCAGGTCAATCTCCAGCGCGCCCACGGAGGAGCCGACCCACATGGTCCCCTTCTCCGGCTCCAGGGCGAAGGCGCGCACCACCACGTTGTCGCCCATGTTAAACAGCTCGATAACCTCGAACTGGTTCGCCGGGGCCTCCTGGGCGGCGAGGGGCGCGCCCGTGAGCGACAGCCAGCATACCGCCCTCGCCACGGCCTTGAGCGCGCGCATCAGAACAGCGTCCGCAAGAACAGGGCCAGGTCGAACATGCCCCGGTCCATAATCACTCCCGCGAACGAGGGGCACATCCTTCCGCCATTGGTCATGTGCGTCCGCAACTGGGCGTCCGTTTTCATCAAACCCTCCCCCTTGCTGAAATTGGCCGCGCCAGGCATCTCCGGCTGGCCGCGTTCGCCATGGCAGCTTTCGCAATGAACGCGGTACAGCCGCTTGCCTTCAGCGATGTCAGCGGCGCGCGCGGATCCGAAAGATCCCGCGGCCATAATGCCCGCCGCCAACAGTATCGCTTGCCACCGTCCTTTCATGGCATCCTCCTGTTAACGCGCCTTGGGCTTGGAGTTTTTCTGGGGTTTTTCCTTTGCCGGCGGCGCGGCGTCCTCCCCTAGTTTCTCCTTCCACAGGGCGCTTTGCGCCTCATCCGCCGTCACCCCGTACAGCCCGTTCCTGTACGCTGACATCATAACCCGTATCGCGGGTTTATATTCTTTCTGGGCGGCCTGCCGGACCAGGGCCATGCCCTTCGCCGCGTCCTTCGCCACGCCTTCCCCCTTGATATGCATGAACCCCAGGCCGAACAAACCCGCGGGATCCCCTTGACCAGCGGCCAGCGTGAAAAGGCGGGCGGCTTCGTCATTTTCCCCCGACTCGTCGAGGATTTCCGCAAGATACGCCTGCGAAGGCGCGTAACCGTCCGCGGCGAGCGCGCGCAGCGCCCGCATACTTTCCACCACGTCGTTGGCCAAGTAGCGGGCGACGGCGTTTTCATGGCGCTTGGCCGGCGTGTCCCCCTCCGCCGCCGCCGGGCGCGGCGCGCAAAGCGATGACGCCATAAGCGCCGCCAGGATGACCGTTCTCACTTTCATATCGCGGGGCGTTTTATTTTTCCATTTCTTCGAGCTTGCGGTACAAGGTAGAAAGCCCGATACCCAAGCGTCCGGCCGCCTGGCGGCGGTCGCCCCCCATTTCATCTATGACCTTGTGGATCAGGTTGATCTCGAACGCCCGCACTTGGTCGCGGAATGATCCGCTGGCCTCCACCGCGGGCCTTGCCGTTGAAGCGGCGATCCGCGTGATTCCCGCCGGCAGATCGGAGATGGTGATGCGTCCGCCTTCGGCCAGCGTCACGGCGCGGCTGATGACATTTTCCATTTCCCGCACGTTGCCCGGCCAGCCATACGCCTGCAGCAATTCCTCGGAATCGGCGTCCATCCCCAGTTCGCCCGCCGCCGGCATTTTTTCATTCTCGCGGCGGAGGAAAAACCGGATCAGAGGGGGGATGTCCTCCGGACGCTCCCGCAAGGGGGGGATATGGATGTTGAGCACATTCACCCTGAAGAACAGGTCCTCGCGGAACTCGCGCCGCGCCACCATGGCGGCCAGATCGCGGTTGGTGGCCACCACCAGGCGCACGTCCACGGGGCGCTCGCGCTCGCTCCCCACGGGGCGCACTTTTTTTTCGTCAATGGCGTTGAGCAGTTTCACCTGCAGGTGCAGGGGCAGTTCGCCGATTTCGTCCATGAACAGCGTGCCGCCATGCGCTTCGGCGAAAAGCCCCTTTTTGGCCTTGGCGGCGCCGGTGAAGGCGCCCTTGACATGGCCGAAAAACTCGCTCTCCAGCAGCGATTCGGGGATGGCCCCGCAGTTTACGGGAAGGAACGGCTCGCCGCTTCGCGGGCTTGTGCGGTGGATCATCCGGGCGATCACGCCCTTGCCCGTGCCCGACTCGCCGGTGATCAGCACCGTATTGTCCGTGGGGGCGACCTTGCTGACGAGCCGCTCCAACTCCTTCATGGCCGCCGAGGGGCAGACGCAGATATTTTTCTGGTCGCCGAGCACCATGCCGCGCAGCAGCCGGTTCTCGTCCTTGAGCGCGAGCGTGCGTTCGAGCTGCATGATGCGATGGATCACGTCGTCCTCGCGTAGCGGCTTGATGATAAAGTCGTAGGCGCCCGCTTTCATCGCCTCAATGGCGGTGTTTACCGAGGCGAAGGCCGTCATCATGATAAAGGCCGTGTCAATGTTCTGCGCGCGCGCGCGGCGCAGCGTTTCGATGCCGGTGATGTCGGGCATCTTGATGTCGCAGATGGCGATGTCTATGTCGCCTTGGGCCAGGCGCGCGAGCGCTTCGGCGCCGTTGCCCGCCTGCTCCACGGCGTACCCCGCGTCATTGAGGTAGGCCGCCAGCACCTGGCGGATCACCGGCTCGTCATCTATCACCAGCAGTTGTGACAAGGCGCTCATTCGGGTTCACCCAATTGGTAAAATCATTCGTACCAGCGTGCCGGAGCTCTCCGCGCTTTCGATTTCGATTTTACCCTTATGTTCGGTGATTATCGAGTGGGCGAGCGACAAGCCCAGCCCCGTGCCCTTGCCGGCCGGCTTGGTGGTGAAAAACGCCTCGAAAGCCCGGTCCATGGTTTCGCGGTCCATCCCCTTGCCGTTGTCGCGCACCTTGATCTCCACCATCTCCCCCTGCCGGAGCGTGGATACATTGATGGAAGGATGGCGGTCCGGCGTTTCGCCCACGGCGTCGGCGGCGTTGATCAAAAGGTTCATGAGCGCCTGCGTGATCTGGTCCTCCCGTCCGCGCACCGCGGGAATCTGGGAATCAAGGTCCAGGTTGATGTCAATGCTCTTAAGACGCCGGTCGTACTTCATCAGGTTGGCGGTGTTGCGCACCACGCCGTTGAGGTCCATCAACTGCGGCTTTGCGGATTGCGGCATGGAGAACTGGGTGACTTCCCTGGTTATGGACGCCAGCCTTTCGGTGTGCTCCAGGATGAACAACAGCCCCTCGCGGCACGCCAGGTTGGGACAGGGCGTTTTCACCTGATCCTTAAGCGTCTTGTCCAACACGGCGGTGATGGCCGCGATGGGGTTGCCCACCTCGTGGGCGATCCCCGCCGCCAACATGCCGATGGCGGCCATCTTGTCCTGGTGGAACAGCTTCTTGCGTTCGATGTCGGAGCGCGCCTGCTGCTGGCGCATCTCGGCGGCGACCTCCTCGATCACCAGGGCCAGTTCGCCCACCTCGTCCCCGCGCCGCACCAGTTCACACGACCGGTAGTCCTGCAGATCCAGTACGCAACGCGCGCTGCGCTCCAGGATCATGAGGTCGCGCGTCAACCGCGAAAAGAACAAGGTCAGCGCCGCGACTGACGCCAGTATCCCCACGGCCGCCGCCAAGCCGGCGCGGGCGGTTAGCGTCCAAAGAGAGCGCTCCCAGAAATCGCGCGCGGCGTCTTCCTGCGCGGCGGCGCGGATTTCATGACGGCGCCGCGCGGCGCGTTCCTCCTTGAGGGACTTGATCAGCGCCTCCACCTGGGCGCGGACCGGCTCCTCCCGCGCGCTCTTTAGGGCTTGCGCGAGCGGGTGATATTCTTCAGGCGCCGGTTTTAACAAGTTGTCCATTTCGCGCAGGGCCGCCTCGTCAAACACAACGGGCGCCTGCGGCTCCGCGTCCGTGGCGGTGGCCAAGGTGGCGCTGAGGCGCAACTCCAGGCGTTCCATCCCCCCCATCTCCATTTCGTGGCGGCGCCGGTCCGCCTGCCGCTCCTTGACCGTCCCGTCGAACGCATCAAGCAGGCGCTTTTCCTCCCACGAGACGTACCATGCCACCATCACGGCATAAAGAGTCACCCCGCCTATAAAGACAAGCCCCTTGGTTGCCAGCGACAGGTTCACGCCGCGAGGGGCCGGCGGACCGCCATTCGCCCGTTCACCCGCCATGATCCTCACCTGATCCCGGCGGCGGACGCTGGCCTTCGGTAAGCGGGCGGAAAAATCCGGTGAAATACAGTTCGCCCTCCGGATCGCGTGTTTCCTCGAACCGTATCTCCAGGGGAAATTCAACGCCATCCTTACCCACCCCCGCGACAGCCGTCCGGACGCCCAAAAACCGCCCCGGACTCCAGCCGCGGAGTGCGCCATTGACTTGCGTGTATTGGCCGCGGTGGCGTTCGGGGAGAAGCAGTTCCACCATCTGGCCATCCAGTTCCCCTTCGCGGTAGCCGAAAAGGTCAAGTAGATTCCTATTAGTCAGGGTCACCCGCCCATCGGCGCCGGCCACCACCACCCCCTCCTCCGCCGTTTCCACGACGGCGCGCAGCATCGTTTCGCTCCGCGACCGCCGGCGCTCCGCATCCACGCGGTCGGTCACGTCGCGGTGGCTTATGCGCGTGCCCATGAAATGCCCATCGTTGTCGAACACCGGCGCGCAGACATGGGAAAACCGGCGCGCCGCTCCGTCCTTGCGAAGGATGGTGAACTCGAAATTCTCCCTGCCGCGCCGGGGATGGATGGCCGCGCTCAAATGCTCCTCGAACCGCGCGCGGTCGTCCGGATGGATGATCCGCAGCAGCAGGTGTGGGTTTTTCTCGAACTCCTCCGCCGCGTAACCGGTGATCCGCTCGCAGGAGGGGGATGAAAACACAAAATCGCCGCGAGGGTTCAACCACAACTCCCAGTCATAGTAGTTTTCCGCGATGATGCGGTACTTGGTCTCGGAAATCCGCAGCGCCTCCTCGGCCCGCTTTTTGGCGGTGATGTCGCGGTCCGACCCGCGCAAGCCCGCCACCGCGCCATGTTCGTCGAGGATGGGGGCGGCGTTGGTCAGGATGCAGAACAGGTCCCCATTCTTGGCGGTGATCCACCGCTCCATGTCGCGCACCGGCTCGCGGTTCGCCAGCTTGTTCATGAACTCGTCAAAGGCGCGCCGGGCGGCTTCGCGCGGCATGAACTCAAACATCTGGCGGCCCTTCATCTCCTCCGGCGCGTAGCCGTACACGTTGCCGGGCCGCAACGCCAAGTGCGTGTAGGCCAGGTTCGCGTCCACCTCCCAGAACACATCGGACATGGCGCCGACGAAATGCCGGTAGCGTTCTTCGCTCACGCGCAAATCCGCGGCCAGCGCCTTACTCTCCTCAATGACGGCTTCCATGGGCCGGTAAAAATAGAAGTACATCACCGGCGCCACCAGCAGGATCAGCGATAAGGAGTCAAGAAGGGCATGGCCGGAAAAACCCAATACGTCACTCCAGCGCTCCAGCGCCAACATAATCGTCAGTTCGGCGAGGAACACCGCCACCGCGGTGGCGATGAACAATGTGCGGGGCGAAGGATACCGGCGCCCAGGCGGATTTGCCGCGGGTTGACGTACCGGGGAAAATGCGTCGTTCATGCGCCTACGATGCCCCTTCGCGGGCGTAGGCCGCGGCGTTACCCGAATCATGGCTATGAACCGAGAATATTGATGGATTACTGCTTTCCAAATCCTCTCGGTTTTTTCTTGTGCAATTCCCGTTCTTTTTCACAGCCTGCATCCACCCATTACATGACCCAGCGACAACGGTCCATCGGTTCAAGAGGTTAGGTATGCCAAGCGGCTTTAAGACTTCCTCCAGAGATTCAACAATGGCTTAGAGCGCCATTTTTATTTCTCATTCTTGGGAACCGACCGATTGGCTGGTGCTTCTATTGAAGCGCCGCCGCCATTTGCCCCCGCTTTTTGCGCCACAAGCGCCGAATCCCATTTTTCCAGATAGGACTTGGCCTTGTCGCGGTACGGATCATTTTCGCCCGCCAGATGGCTATATGATCGCATGGCGCCGCGGGCCATAACAAGGTCATCCAGCCCCTCGTACGCCAAGGCTAATCCATAGTAGGCGTTGACCTGCATCCGGCGCAAATCCGCCGCAATCAGGAAGTGATCCCTCGCCTCGGTAAAACGGTTCAGCCCCAAGAGCGCGAATCCCATGTTCACATGCGCTTCGGGCAGGTTGGGGGCGATGGCCATCAGGCTGGTAAGGCCGCGGGCGGCCTCTTCATAACGGCGCGCGGTCAATGCCGCGGTGGCGCGCTGAAACAATTCCACGGCCTTGGCCTCGTGCCCGGCGGCGTGGGCGCGCGCGTCCATGGCGGGGGCGGCCCGCGGCAACGGCTTGTCCATGGGGATGAACACCGTGGCCGCCGCCTTAAGCAGCCCTCCCAAAACCACTATCACGCCCGCCGCCATGAGCGCCGTCCGCCAGGGGACGGCGGCGCGGACTGGTGGCGGTGATTCTTGCGGTGGTGAGGTCATGTGTCTAAACCACGCCCTGATGCGGGCGTTCGGTCACAAAAGGGACGCCGAAAAACGTGGCGTAGGCCACCGTGAATACCAGGGCGATCATCAAGGTTCCCGCATACGCGGGCGGACGCAGGGTGATCCTGGCGTGTATGGCCAGCGCCGCAAGCAGCCAGGTCACCAGCGACCAGGTTTCCAGGGGGTCAAACGCCCAGTACCGGCCCCAGGCGTCCTGCGCCCATATCGCGCCCGCGGCCAGCATCAAGGTGTCGAACACCAGGCCCGCCGAAAGGAACCGGAACGCCAACTCGTCCAGGCTTGTGTCATCCGGCAGGGCGGCGAACGCGCGCGCGCCCAACCCGGTCAGCCGCATGGCGGGGACCAGCGACACCCCCAGCGCCACCAGCGCCGCGCCCATGAACAGCTTGCCAAAGCCGATGTGGACATACAGCCAGCCCGTGTCAAAGGTGGGCGGGAACACCCCCGGCTCCGGATTGGTGACCATCAGCCAGCCCATCATCAAAAACACCAGCGGCGCGGCGAGGGCGAAGGTGGGCCGGATCGCCGGAAAGCGCCACAGCGCCGCGGCGTACACCAGCGTGAAGCTGAAGATGTTGCTCGATAGGATTTCGAACATGGTCGTGAACGGGCCATGGCCCAACCGCGCCCAGCGCAGCCCCAGCGACAGCGCGTGCAGGGCAAGCGCGCCGCTCAACAGCGTCAGAACCAATCGCCCGGAAGGCTGGCCCCGCCAGATTCCGGCTATCGCCAACGATCCCGCCAGCGCATACGCGGTCAGCGCCGCCCACAGCGCCCAGGTTTCCATCATGCGCCCTGTTCGGGTTTGGGCGTGTCCATCCACGGTTCGGCGCGCCAGCGGGACGCCAGGCGCCACGCCAGCGCGACCGTCGCGGTCAGCAACGCCGCCAACAGCCAGGGTTTCGCCGGGTCATAACTTATACTGTACCCCATCCAGGTACTCACCGCGTCGAACCGCAGTTCGCCCGAAACAAGGGCCATCGTCTCCCCCGGAAGCAGCGTGGCGCGTGAACCCTCCGCGGTGACAAGCGCCCGCGGCCGTTGCGGAACGCGGAACACCGAGGGGCGGGCCGGATCAAGTATCTCCTCATCAAACGCAAGCCTTATATGAATCGAGGGGCCGGCGGGCGGGTTCCACACCGTCTCCTGCCGCGCCTCATGCAACGGGTAGCCCGGCAAGTGGACGCTGCCGGAGACTGGAGCGCCGCCTTTGGCGCGCCAGGTGAACACCGGGGCGAAACCCTTGTTGCCGGTGGTATAGAACCGGTAGCCGTTGATCACCAGCGGGTATTCGTCGCCGATGACCGTAGTCCGCCACCGGCCCCCGTCATCGAGCCAGCGGACCTGATTATAGGTTTCGCCCCTTACCCGCTGCGCGTCATATTCGATGACCATGCCCTCATTGAAAAACCGCGTTTCGCCAAGCCGGTTTATGTGCCACGGCCCGTTTTCGATACCGGCATGGGCGGCGTCGAACTTGGCGCTCTCGGTGACCTCCACCTGGCCCTTGAGGTAGGTCATCCTGCCGAGGGCCGCCAGCAGCACGAAGGCGGCCAGCGCCAGGTGAAACGACAGCAAAACGGGATCGCCCCGCAGTTTGGGGTGGGTGACCGCCGCCATGGCCAGGTTAACCGTGAACACCGTCAGCGGCGCCGCCAGTGTCCACGTGGCCCCCCAGCCCAGGCTCACGCTTGCCACCGCCGCCGCCGCGGTGGCCGCGATACTCCCCAGCGTAACCCATGGCGACGCCAGCCACGTCAACAACGGCGCGGCGGAACGCCATGGGAAAACCCGAACCGGCTGGATCAGGGCGCCTTGCTCTGGCATACGTTCTTCATCCAATCCTTCCCCGACGAGGCGCCGCCGCTGTCCTTGTTGCCTTTGGAGCCGCAGTCGCTATCCGCCCAGTTGCGGCTTTGCTTGAAATTGATGATCTTGTTGACCGCGCCGTTGTAGTAGGGGCCATAGTAGTAGGGATACGAGGCGGTGTCGGCGTCTATCTCGTAATTGGCGGACTGGCCGCCTTCCGGGCCGACGTCGTTGAGGTTCACCAAAAGCGCCTTGTTCTTGTATCCGTGCGGAACGGCCACATGGCACCACATGCAACGTACCCGCTCCATCTTGTCGGCGTGATAGGCGTGCAGGTTGCCCTTGCCACCACCGTAAAAACCAGTGTTGCTGCCGCCGTTCCGGTTGGCGTAGGTGTCAGCGTCGTGGCACTTGAAACACAAAGCGTCCTGCGTGGGTGACTCGCGCCCCGATCCGCCGGTGGTGGTGTCCCACCGCCCCTTGAGGATAAACGGCCACGACGAGCCGTGCGGACCCCACGGTTTGCCGGAGTTGGGGACCACGGTCTTGTTCGTGCCGGTGGAATTGCCATGGCAGTCGGAGCAATACATGGTCTGTGTGCCGCGGGCGTTGGTAAAGGGGGAGTTGGCGGCCCACGTGCGCGCCCAGTCGCGTCCCGTACCGTTGACCACGGGGTGCCAGCCGCGATGGTTGTTGGTGAGGAAACTCGATCCCGCGCCGGAGTTGGCGAACGTCCCCTCCCCCTGGTGCGAATCGGGCGACTGGAACTCCATCGCCTGGTTGGTGTACTGGGTCAACGAATTTGTCCCCGACGATGTCCCGCCGGTGAAGGAGCCAAGGGAAGGCGGCGTGTCGTAGGCGTAATTGGAGTGGCATTTGAAGCAAATCTGGTACTCGCGGGTGACCCACGAGTCGCTGGTGTTGGCAGAGGCGTTGTCTCCGGGATCGCCCTTTTTCACGTCGAATGAACCCGGTTCGGTCCCAAAAGCCGTGGAGGAATAGTGGTTCAGCGGCTCCACGCCCCAGGTTCCGCGCAGGGCGCCGGAAGCTATGTTGGTGTGCGAGGTGGCGCTGGCGTGGGGGTGTATGGCGGTCGAGTCCGGCGTGGAAGCGTCGGCGGCGATGGTCTGCTTTTTGGTCAGCCGGTGCGGATTGTGGCAGTCGGGGCATTCGGCGTGGCGGTTGGTAAGGTCGGTTTTGCCCAGCGAGGCGGGGGTTTCGGTATGGTCGCCGTCCACGATGTTATGCGCTTCGCTCGCGGCCGGCTGGTCGGAGGTGGTGATTGGCATCCGGTAGGCGGACAGCTCGAACTCATCCTTGATGTTGGGAACGGAAGTGACGCTGGAAAGAATGCTGACGGCGGAACTGGCGTGGCACTGGTAGCAGGTTTTCTCGATGGCGGAATCGCCGGAGCCGGTTTGCGGGGTGGAGGCGTCGCCGGTCCCCTCGCGCAGCAGGCGGCGCGCGCCCTTGACGGTATGGGTGTCGTGGCAATTGAGGCATGAGGCTTCATACACGCGGATGCCGTTGGGGAACTCGCGCAGATCCGCCGGATCGCCCGGTGTTCCGCTCTTGTAGGTTTCATCGGCCACGGACTGATTCGCGTGGGCCGACTTGCCCCACCCCTCTTTCTGGTGGCAGCCCAGGCAGATGATGTCGTTGGTCTGGCTGAACGCGCCATCCACGGGCGAGGTGCTGGTTTTTTGGAACCGGTTGAGCCGCAGGAACTTTATGGAATAGGCCAGGTCGGGGTCGCGGATGTGCGGATCGTGGCAGGAGACGCATTGCAGCTTGGGGTTGCTCAGCGCGTCCGGCTCCAGCGGCAGCGTGGGCCGGGGGTTGGTGATGGCCGCCCGCAAGCCGATCCAGGTCACGTTAACGTCGTTGGGATCGTACAATTCGCCGTCGTCCGCGGCCAGCCCGGAGTCAAAGGTGAAGGAGATGGGGTGATCGTTGGTCAGGTCCGTGCCCAGGTTGCGGGTGAAGCCGGTGTCGTCGCCCTGTCCGGAGGGCATGGACTTGGTCCCCGCCTTGACACCGGACATGGTGATGTCCTCCGTAGTGGGGTCGCGGTCTGTAAGCGCGCCGTTAAGCACGTTGACCGCGCCGATGGCCATGGTCCCGTCATGGCAGGAAAGGCACAGCTTGCTCGATCCATCGGGCTGGTCAAGTCCCAAGGCATTGAGCGAACTGGAGGTGTAGGGGGTATAGGTCTGTGTGGAATACCCCCCCTCGCCGTACACGCGCCGGTTCCACAAAGGCGCGCGGGGGATATCCTCGGCGCCGTGGGGGATGTGGCAGAACACGCATATCTGCGTTTCCTGCGTGGCCTTTACCGTGCCCGGCCCGGACACCGAAAGGTTGTGTTTGGTATTGCGGATATCCGCCTGGCGCGCGCTTTCCGCGCCGCCCGCGGCCAACAGCGCGGCGCCCGTAAGCGCCACCGCCGCAATCCATCCGCCCGGGCGTTTCAACTTCATTGCCCGCCCCCTACGTACTGGAACACCACCACCCGGCGGTTGAACATGTCCGCCACGTAAATGGTGTTCTCCGGGCCGGCCCATACTCCGGCGGGCAGATAAAACTTGCCGGGGGCCGCCCCCGACCCGCCCAGGGGCAGCAGGAACTCCCCTCGCGGATCGAACACCAGCATGTAGTCGTAATACGATTCCACAACATAGATGCGTCCCGCCACGTCTGTGGCGATCCCCTTGGGCCGGGTAAAGTTACCCACGTACAATCCGCGCTTGCCGAAGCTGCCCAGATAATCCCCCGCCGCGGAAAAAATCTGCACCCGCGCATTGATGGAGTCTGTTACATACACCTTGCCGTTGTGGTACGCGGCGTAGATGGGGAAGTTGAGGCCTTCCTGGTCCTCGCCGCGGCGTCCGATCACCCGCGCCAGATCGCCGCGCGCGTTGTACACCTTGATGTCGTGCGCGTGCGTGTCCACCACGTACAACTCGCCGCGGTCCCGGTCGAACGCCAGCCCCGTGGGGCGCTTGAGGAAGCCACGGCCAAGAACTCCCAAATGCCGCCCCTGTCCGTCGAACCGGGCCACCAGCCCAAGTTCGGCGTCCGCCACAAACACTTCCCCGGCGCCGTTCACCGCCACGCCGATGGGCGCGACGAACCGGGTGAACGGCTCCGCCATATCCCACACGGCAAGCTGGTTGGCGGCGCGGTCGAATACGAACAGCGCCTGACGGCTGACATCCGTCACATAAACCCTGCCCTGGGCGTCCACCGCGCCGGACTGGGGCCGCGCCAGATCCCTTGGCGCCGCCTCACCAAACAGGGCGCCCGTCAGCCATTCCAGCGCCCCGCGCAGGGGGGATTGGGCTTGCTCCTTTATGAAATTGCGCTCGCCCAACAATTGGCCCAGATATGTGTAGCGCGGAGCTTCCGGAGGCTGGGGCCAGACCAGGGGCTGATCGGGGGGCGTCCCCGTGGCGTCCAGAACAAATTGGTAGCGGGCGGACTGGCAGGCTATCGCGCCCAACGCCAGCGTCACCACCAAGGGAAACAACCATCTCATAATGACCTTCCGTTCCGCTCACCATATCCCCGGCCCGGATGTTTTGCTCGAACCGTGGATACCAGAAGCCAGCCCCGGCAATCCCGAATGGCAAAGGTCGCAATTATCCGTGCTCCAGGCCACCTGCCCATTGTGGCACATACCGCAGAATTTGACCTCGATAATGCTGCCCATGGTCACCTCGTTGCCACCCGCGCGCATGACGAACCCAAGCTCATGGTGGCATACCTTGCAGCGGAACCGCAGCCGGTGGAACCAATGGGGGAAGATGACGGGGCGCATCCCCTCCTTTTCCGCCCGTTTGTTAAGCACCACGTCGGCGTATTCGGCCTCCGCCGGAACCGGCATCAGCGCGAGCAGCGCCAACGCCGCCATGAGCGCGCCCGCCGCTTTCATTGGCTCTCCTCCTGCGGCGGCAAGGTTTGCGGCAGCGAGGGGTGCTCCCGCTGCACGCTGTGGCAGCGGTAGCACTCGGTCAGGGGAAAAGCCACCGCGCCGTGGCATTGGCCGCAGAAATCGCCTTGAAGTATCTTGAACATGTTCACCGGATTGGCGCCCGTTTTGGCCTTGAAAATCCGGTCGTGGCAATTGGAACAGTCCAGCCATGCCGTGTGCCGGTCGTGGGGGAACAGCACCAGCGGCATTTCTCCGGTGTCCTTCATCAGGATATCCTGGTCGAGGATGTTGACCTTGGTTTCCTTGAATATGTTGGTGCGCGGATCGAGGTACCCCTGGCGCAGCGCCAAAACCCAGTTGACCTTGTTGCCGTCGTTGTAGGGGTCGGGCGGCAGGGCCGCCAGCGCCTCGCCGGGATTCTGCAAAATCTTCGCGGCGGGGCTGGCCGGGTCGTGCAGGCCGTCGTTCATGATCGTATCCCACTTTCGTTCCTCCAGCCCGGAGGGGGGCCGGGCGGCCTTGGCCGCCAAGGAGGAGTGCGGCGCCCCCGGCGGCGCGCTTTCACACGCCGCCAACGCCACGGCCACCAGCGCCGCCACCCACCAGCGCCGCGGGCGGCGCCTAGCCGGGGATATACACACCCGCGGCCCTGATCGCCTTGATGTACTCCTTGGTGGACAGCCCCATTTCCTCGATGGCTTCGGAGAATTTGCCGGACGCCGCCGTGGACTCGGCCCGCGTGCCGGCGCGCTCGCCCTCGGCCACGAATTCGCGGATTCTCGCCAAAGCGTTTTCATCGGGTTTTTTCTGTTCGATCATCTCGTCCACGAGCGCGCGGAGCGACAGGTTTTTTTCCCTTTCGTACTTGTATTCGTCTTCGGGTGTCGAGAAGGTGAGCAGGCGCTCCTTGGTTTCGCCCTGGCGCATCTCTATCAGGGAATCGGTTGTTTTATTATACGCCTCCTTGAGTTTGGCCAGCGCCTCGTCCACATGGTCAAGCGCCAGAAGGTTTTCCGCTTCGGCTTTCAGCTTTTCGGCCCCGGTGGCCACGGCGTTCTTTTGCGCTCCATGCTTTTCCTTCCACACCCGGTTCTGGGCGGCAAGCAGCGCCTTGACACTTTCCAGCCGCGCGGCGAAATGCTGTTTCTTCTTGGCGTGGGTGGATGAGCTTTCCTCCAGCAAGTTCACCGCCTCGTACATCAGCCGCCACGCCTGCGTCAGCGACTCCGACGCGGCGGCGTACCCGCCATTGGCCGCCTGGGCGCGCGCCTCCTCGTACTTTGCCACGGCTTGTTCACGCTGCGCCTTGGCCTTCGCCGAATCGCTTTCCTTGATCTTGGCCGCGGCGGAAGAAATATTAAGGAACGTGTCTATCCGCTGCAGGCGATCTTCAACCCGCTCCTTGGTGGGCGCCGGGGCCTGCGCGGCCTGCTGCGCCGCCGCGTCTCCAGCCCCCAAGGCCAGGGCGATAGCCACCGTCATCCACAGTTTCACGATGCGCGCGCCCATACGTTTCACCATCCTAATTCTTGGATACGGCTTCTTTTTTTAGCGAGTGGCACTTGCGGCACTCGGTGACCGGGAACGCCACCTTGCCGTGACACACGCCGCACTTTTCGCCCATCAGGATTGCGGCCATGCTGATCTGGTTCTTGCCGGCCTCCGGCACAAAAATCGCGTCGTGGCAATTTTCGCAAGTAAGCCATTTGGTGTGCGGCGCGTGGGGATACAGCACGTCCGGCATGGAGCCGCGCACCACCCGCACAATGTTCAAATCCAGCACATCGGGCTCCGCTTTCGGATCCAGCCGGTCCCAGCGCGGATTGATCTTCCCCTCATCAAGGGTTTTCACCCAGTCCACACGGTTGCCGAAGTTGGACTTGACGAACGCGCCGAACGCCTCGCGCGGGGGTTGAAGCAAAAACGTACCCTCGTTGCCGGGGTCATGGATTCCGTCTTCCGGCGGCGGCGGGTTAAAGGTGGATTTATCCTGCATCAGCCGGTTGAACGGGTTGACGGGTTTGACCGGCGTCTGCTCCTTCGCGGGGGGCTGGCCTTGCGTGACTGGGGTATTCTTCGCCGCCGCGGCCACCTGATCCCCCTGCTGCGCCTGCGCCGCCGGAGCGAAAACCGCCACCAGCGCCGCGCTTAACATCACCATAACCGTTTTCATCGCCGGCCCCCTCATTCCAGCACCTTGGCCTTGGGGGCGCGCTCCTGCTTCTCCATCGGCTGTCCGGTAACGGGGGTGACCAGCGTTTGCGAGGTGCTGCCATGCACTTGCGTGGCCAGGTTGGGTTTGGCGGAATGGCACAGGTCGCAGTTTTCCGGCGCCCAGGCTATCTCGCCGTTGTGGCAGGCGCCGCAATATTCGCCCTCGATGATATTCACCATCCGCATCTGGTTGCCGCCGGCTTCGAACTTGAAACCCAAATCCGCGTGGCACACCTTGCACCGGAACCGGACGCGATGGAACCAGTGGGGAAACACCACGGGGCGCATTCCTTCGGCGCTGGAGAAATTATTAATCACCACATCGGCGTATTCCGCATAGGCTTTCCCAATCATGGGAACGCCAAGCGTTATCATTACCAAAATCAGGAATGACGCCATGAGCGCCCTGGACGCCCGTTGATTTCCTCTTAACATGCGCTAGTCCTGTCTAACCTTGCGTTGACCTTGACGCGCCCGCCGCCCGCGTTGGCGCCTCAAAGCGTGTCCATCGCCCTTTAGAGAGCAATTGCGGCGCCATTAAAACGTCAGCCGCCAAAATTACGTTGGGCCTTGACGAGTATCATGTTGCGGTTTTCATCCCGGACCCGCCCGACGCTCACCAACACGGACGCTTGCAGCCTGCCGAGCATGTACCCGAGGGTGTTATCGAACTTGATCTGGTCCCGTTCATCCCGCTCACCCGTCTCCTCGATGAAAAACAGCGAATTCTGGCGGACGACAAATTCCGAATCGAACGACAGGCCCTGAACCTCCCACAGCCGCTGGTTCTGATAGCGCAACGTCCCGTCGGAAAACACCACCGTTTCGGAAATATCCGCCAAGGCCGACTCGCGCCAGTTCGCGTTGGTCACCACGTCCCCCATGATGAAGGAATGGCGCGACAAACGCCAGTTGACGGTGGCATGGAAACTTACCCGCTGAAACACGTTCTCATCCATGCGCGACAACTCGGAATTCTCCCGCCTGTCGGACGCGGATATATTGACCGTGAGGAAACGGGCGCCGGACCGGATATCAAAGGTGGCGCCCGCTTGATGGTTGAGTACGTGGGTCGTGTCGCCGCGTTCCCGGACGATGTCGTAGGAGGGTCCGGGATCCAGGTATTGCGCCACGCTGTACGCCTGGGAGAATGACAGCTCCAATCCCGCGATATCGCCCATTTCGAACCGGCGGCGCGCGTTATGCCCCGCTTCGGGTATGAGTAGAAGGTGGTTATCCGCGGAGGAGGTCAAGTGATCGGCGCTGAGATCGGCGAACCAGCCCCACATCACGGCGCCGCCAAGCTCGCGTTCACCGGAAGTATAGGAAAGCTGCCCGAACTGGCCCAGTGAATCATTGGCGGGGTTGCGCAGATCGGAGAACTCGCTCACCCTGCCCGTGGCCTTTAGGTTAGGGCTGAAATTGTAAATGCCGCCGGCGTAGGTGGTGATTTCCTCGCGTTGGCTGGAGGGCAGATCGCTCTGCCCGCCGAGGACATCGGTAACCTCCACGCCGCGCAGGATATTGAAGTACCGGAATCCGCCGTTGATGAGGTACGCCTTTTCCGCCGGTCGCCAGAAAAGGGCGCCTTGGGCTTGCGCGCTGTCGCGGCTGCCGCCGGTATAGGCCCGGCCAAGGTCGGTTTCCGTGGAAATGCGGTCGGCCTCCTTGTACGCGTTGGCGGAAAGGTTCACCGAAACATCCTCCGCGGGGGTGAAAAAATCCCGCACGATCAGCGCCGCCCGTTCAAGTTTTTCATCGGTGGCCCGGTGATCAATGCGGAACAGCTCGCCGCTGGCCGTCAGGCGGTGGATGGACAGGGTTTGGGAGGCGTCCACGCTTAACCGGTCGCTGGCGTCGTTGGGATTGTCCTGCGGCCGGTCGCTTTGTTCGGTGACAATGTTTATGGAGCGGTGGTTGAACGCGGCGGAATATTGCCCCCCCTCTTCGGGGCGGTAGTCCTGCCGCGCTATGAACTCCTCCGTGGCCGTGGCGCGGTCCAGGAATTTTTCACCCGAATCCTCGAACCGGCGCTGGTAGCCAAGGGTAAACGGCGTCCGGCTCAAAGGCAGACCGTTGAGACGCGCGTCGGCCTGGACACCCTGAAAATCACGCGGTTCACGGCTCGACGAACGTTTGTGCGCCGACAATTCCGCCGACGTATCCACGTTCGCCAGCCATGGGCGCCACACATACCCTTGCGTGGCCAGTTTAACGCGGCCCGACAATATGTTGCGGGTTTCGTCGGTATCGTTGCCCTCCAGCGGATTGCGGTATTGGTCGGCGATGGATCCGCCGTACCGGAAATTGTCCACCAAGTACTGAAGCCACGGCGTCCACACCTGCCGGGTCACCTTCCGGCTGTCCGGCGGCAGATAGATACGCACCAGTGGAGAAAGATTGGCGGGACCTCTTCCCTTGGGCGGCGCGCCATTCTCCATGGTTTCATCCACTGTTACCGCGAAAGCGAGCGCTACCGCCATCCTCCTCGAAGCGGCGAGCCGTTCCGGCGCGGGGGGTGCGGCGCGGGGGGGATCCGGCGGTTCCGCCCATAGGAGCGCAAGACGCAGCGGCGCGTCAGCCTGGCCGCGGTCTAGCCCGGCCCACGCTGGAGTGGCGAACAGCGCGCCCGCGGCCAGCGTGACGCCCGCATAAAGGGCCAAGGCGCGGGCCGACACATACCGGATCGCCGCGCTCCTGGTTCCCATGATCGCGGGCGCTAGGGGTTGGATTCCTCCCCGCGCGGTTGGTCCGCGCGAGGCATGAGGACGCGCTCGTTGATGGCGATGACGGC
>JACQZB010000032.1 GCA_016207925.1 Nitrospinota bacterium | reverse complement strand
CAGCCACCTGGGCGACTTCATCGAGGATAAAAAGGCCATGAGCCCGCTGGAGGCGGTGGTTCGCTCCGGGTTGAAGGAGAAAACGGCCCAAGTGCTCGCCACGCTGGTTTCCCGCGAGGAGCGGGTGGTACGGAAAAGATTCGGCATCGGCATGGACTCCGAACATACCCTCGAGGAAGTGGGCCAGGATTTCGAGGTCACCCGCGAGCGCATCCGGCAGATCGAAGCCAAGGCGTTGCGTAAATTGCGTCATCCATCGCGCAGCAAAAAACTGCGGTCATTTGTCGAATAGCGGGCCCATAGCTCAACTGGTTAGAGCCTCCGGCTCATAACCGGGTGGTTCCAGGTTCGATTCCTGGTGGGCCCACCAATACCCCGCTTGCCTCTCGTCATGGGCCGTGCCACAATGCGGGCTAACCGTTGTACCTGATCCGGTGGTCCGCCTGTCATGACCGAAGCCAAAGCCAAGCGTCAGGAGTCCATCCCCGCCAAACTCCCCTTCCGCCAGCGGCTGGCGATGGAATACAAACCAAGGCTGAAAAGGCTGGTCAAGGAGTTCCCCTACCTTACGTTCTATTTTGACGACGAGCGTTTGGCGGCGGGGATGGCCGGCGTGTTCGAGCGGACAGGGTTTGTGGAGCAGAACCTTTCCGGCAAGGACAAGGCGGGCCTGGTACAGCACCTCGCCTATTCGTTCAAGAAGGGGCATCTGGTGATCCTGCATTACCGCAAGAAGCTGGACGGCTCCACGATGATAAGTGTGCTCAACGAGATCAGGGCGCGCGACCCGTTCCAGCCCTTCGCCAACGTCGTGCCGGTGTTCGTCGCGTCGCCCAGTTCCGCCAAACAGTACGAATTGTTCCGCCTGTTGAGCCGGTACGACATTCGCTACATCATTTTCCTGCCGCCCACGGGCGGGGAGGAGGCGGAGCTTTCCGCTTTGCTTTCCGAACTGCGCCGCTACCAGGCGGTTATGTTCGAGAGCGGGCAGATCGCCCCCGCGGAGGAAGCGCCGCTTTCCGTCAGGGAGCGGGAGAAGGTGGAGGCCACCGATGAATACAAGGCTCTTCTGGCGCGGGCCGAGGAGGCGGCGGCCAGCGACCCGGCGAAGGCCATCGAACTGTTCACTGCGGCATTGGAGCTAAAGCCCGATTTCACCGCGCTGATGAAGCGCGGCGACGCCTATTACTCCATCAAGGAATACCTTTTCGCGCTCAACGATTACCGCGAGGCCAACAAGCTGGAGCGGCGCAAGTCCGATCCCTACGCGCGCATCAGCGCCTGCTGTTTTGTGATGGTCAAGGGGCTGGCGGCGGGGCCGGACAAGAATAAAGCGGCCCAATGGCTGGAGATGGGCATGAACGCGCTGACCAAGGCGGAAGCGTTGGCGGACGAGGTGAAGGCCAACGACGCCTTGTTCGCGCCCGGCGAGGAGCGTTCCTGCGCCTATAAAGGGATCATGACGGCGCTGGCGGAGGCGGATGTGCGCGGGTTGGGCCTGCCGGGCGGTGTCGAGGAGCGGCTGGGTGATTTGACCGACCGCGTGTTCCAGAAAACCAAAACCATCAATTTCACCGACCACAATCTTGATAGCGACGCGCGGCTGGACTACGCGATCCTGCTGGCGCGGCGGCGCCATTACCAGGAGGCGGAGCGCATATTCCGCGAATTGATCGCGCATGACCCTTCCCACGTGGGGCCGGCGTTCAACAATTTCGCGGTGGAGCTTCGCAAAAACGGCGAGTTTGGCAAGGCGTTTCAGATTTACATGGAACTGCTCAAGTTCGAGATTCCCGACCGCGACATCGTGATCAAGAACCTGATGATGGCGGGGGGCAAGTACGCCCTGGCGCTGCGCAACGCGATGAAGATGGACGAGGCGGTGACCGCCTACAAGAACGTCCTCATTTACGCGGGCAAAAGCGACGGGCGCGAGTGGGTGCTGCTGGACCTGGCCATGACCTTTCTGGAAATGCAGGATCAGGCGCAGGCCAGTTCGCGCCTGGTGGAGGCGGTGTACCTCAACCCCAACGTGATGGAGACGCGCCGGTTCAAGGAGGAGTTTGGCGACCTTGCCAGCCTACGGCAGGAGATCATGAAAAAATTCACCTGCGGTGCCCTGTAAACCGCGGGGAAGGAGCGCCCCATGCTCGAAACGCTGATCGAAGCGCTGTCAACCAATCCGCTGTTGTATCTGTTTTTGATCGTGGCGCTGGGGTACCCCCTGGGCCGGATAAAAATTCTTGGGGTAAGCCTGGGGGTGGCGGCGGCGCTGTTTGTGGGGCTGGGTTTCGGATCCCTAAGCCCGGCGATGCGCCTGCCGGACATTGTGCCCATGCTGGGCCTGGTGCTGTTCGTGTATTGCATCGGGCTTTCATCCGGCCCGTCGTTCGCGGCGTCGCTGCGCCGCCAGGGCGTGCGCGACAACCTGTTCGCGGCGGGCGTCATAGCCGCCGGGGCGGGCCTTGCGCTGGCGCTGGGCGCGGCGCTGGGGCTTTCGGCCCCGATGACGGCGGGGATGTTCGCGGGCGCCTTGACCAACACGCCCGCGCTGGCCGCCGCATTGGAAACCATACGCCACGCCGCGCCGCCGGAGGTAGCGGAGAAGCTGGCCGGCGAGCCGGTGGTGGCCTACTCCATCGCGTATCCCATGGGGGTGGTGGGCATTATGCTGGCGTTCGCCGCCGCCGAACGGCTTTTCCGCGTGGACTACGCCGAAGAGGCGCGGCGGGCGCGCGGATTTTCAAGCCAGGGCGAGGAGATTATCGTGCATACCGCGCGTGTGACCAGCCCGGAAGCGGCGGGCAAAACCGTGCGCGACATGGTCAAGGGAAAGTGGAACGTGGTGTTCAGCCGCGTCAAGCGCGGCGGGCATTTCCTGGCGCCATCGGCGGACACGGCGCTCGAACCCGGCGACCTGGTGACCGTGGTGGGCGCGCGAGCGATGCTCGGCGAGGCGTGCGAGGAGAATATTGACCGCGACAACACCGAGTTGCAGATGCGCCGCATATTCGTCTCCAGCCACGAAGTGATCGGGCGGATGGTCAAGGATCTGGGCCTGACCCGGCGGTTCGGCGCGGTGATCACCCGCCTGCGCCGGGGCGACATGGACATGATCGTCAACGGCAAAACCGTGCTCGAACCCGGCGACCGGGTCCGTGTGGTGGCCCCGCACGCCCAGATGGGCAAGGTCAGCGAATTTTTGGGCGACTCCTACCGCGCGGTGAGCGAGGTGGACGCGCTGACGTTCAGCTTGGGGCTGGCGCTGGGGCTGGCCGTGGGTATGATTCCCGCACCCCTGCCGGGCATGGGCGAGTTCCGCCTGGGGGCGGCGGGCGGGCCGCTGGTGGTGGGGCTGATCCTGGGCGCGCGCGGCAGGACCGGCGGGCTGGTGTGGACGATCCCCTACGGGGTGAACATGACGCTGCGCCAGTTCGGGCTGATGCTGTTTCTCGCGGGGGTAGGGACCAAGGCAGGCTACGGCTTCGCCACCACCCTTTTAAGCGGCGGCGGACTGGTGGTGTTCGCCGGGGGAGCGATGGTCACGTTTACGGTGGCGGTGGCGTCGCTGGTGATCGGGCGCGTGGGGTGGGGCATCAGTTTTCCGCTGCTGATGGGTATGGTGGCGGGGGTGCACACGCAACCAGCGGCGCTGGCGTTCGCGGTGGAACGCTCCAAAAGCGACTTGGTGAACCAGGGGTATTCGTACGTATTCCCCGCGGCGACGGTGATGAAGATCGTTCTGGCGCAGGCGATGGTGATGGGGATGGGGGGCTAGATGGTGCCGGGGGACGGAATTGAACCGCCGACACGAGGATTTTCAGTCCTCTGCTCTACCAACTGAGCTACCCCGGCCCGTATGGGCCTTGCGGTGGCGTCCCCAGCGGGATTCGAACCCGCGTTACCGCCGTGAAAGGGCGGTGTCCTGGGCCTCTAGACGATGGGGACGTGTATTCCCTGCTGCCGTATGGTGAGCCGCGTTGGATTCGAACCAACGACCCACGCCTTAAAAGGGCGTTGCTCTACCAACTGAGCTAGCGGCCCACATCATGAACGCGAAATTAGCTACGTTAGACGATGGAGCGGCGCATGTCAAGGCAAAAGGCGTATTTTGTGTTGACTTGAATCCGCCGATGGCGTGATAATTACGTTTTCCCGATAACAGGTTTAGAGAGAAGAATGGCGAATCATAAATCGGCGGACAAACGCGCCCGGCAGAACAAGCGGCGCCAGGAACGGAACATGGCGATTCGCTCCGCATGCCGCACGGCGGTGAAAAAAGCGCGCGCGGCCATTGAGTCGGGCGACAAGGCAAAGGCGGCGGAGTCGCTGCTGGAGGCCACGAAAACGCTGGACGGTTCCGTGACCAGGGGTATTTCCCATCGCAAGAACGCCTCACGGCGCGTTTCGCGCCTTGCCCATCAGGTCAACCTGATGAAGTGACCCCGCAAGGGGCGCAAGTTCAGGCGGCGCCCTTGCCGGCGCGGGCGGATCGGCCCCGCCGGGGAATAAGGGAAGCCATTAACGCCGCCAGCGCCGTCTCCGGCGCGATCCCTTTTTGCATCGGGGCAAGGGTGGCTTCCAGAACACCGCGCAAACCTTTGCCCACCTGCGCGCGGTTCCACTGCGCCGCCGCGCTCCATGCGTCCTTGAGCGGGAACGGGGACGATCCAAGTTCCGCGGCCATTTCCTTGATTGAAGCCCCCCGCGCCCTGTGATCCAGCGCGGCGGCGATCCGCAGCAACTCCGTGGTGAGCGTTTTGAGAATGACCTGCGGGGGCGTGCCCGCGCGCAGCAGGTTGTCCAGGGCGTCCTGCGCGGCGGCAAGGTCGCGCGCCGCGAACGCCTTGGTGAGATTCCATATTGACTCTTCGCGCCAGTCGCCCGTCACTTCGGCCACATCGTCCGCGGTTATCTTGCCGTTTTCGCCGGCGTAGACGGCCAGCTTTTCCAACTCGGCCTCCATTCGGCCGGGATCGGCGGCGCACAATTCGGTCAGCAGTCCGGCGGCGCGCGCGTCCAGGGCCACGCCGCGCTCGCGGGCTTTTTCCTTAAGCCACGCGCCCGCGCCGGCGGCGGTGGGAGCGGGGGCGTGGACCACCACGCCCGATGCGGCGAACGCCTTCGCCATGGGCGAGGCGGGTAATTGCGCGGCGGTTTTGGACTCGCCGCCCAACGCCACGGTAAGTATGAGGGACGATTGCGGATTGGGGTTATTGGCGTACCGTTCAAACGCCGCCGCGTCCTCCGGCCCCAGTTCTTCCAACGGCCCCACCCACATAAGCTTGCCCGCGCCGAACATGGAAACGGTGTTCAACTGGGCGGCGATTTCCGCGGCGGACGTCTCACCTTCCCCGGCTCCCAAACGAAGGAAGCGGAACACGGAATCCGGCCCGCCGAGCGCGGGGGCCAGGGCGTCGCGCAGCGCCAGGGCCGCATCGGCCGCCACGCGCGAATCGTCGCCGTGGATCAGGTACACAGGGGCGCGCTGCTGGGCGGCCTTGCCTTCGCGGATCAGGCGGGTGAGTTGTTCCGGCGTAAGCGCGGCCATGGGCGGCTCAGCGGCCCGCCGCGAGGCGTTCGATAAGGTACCGGGGCAAGCCGGCGGCTTCCATCTTGCGCTGGGTGGCGGCCACGTCGTAAGGGACGCGGCGGAACTCTATGGAGTTGACCTCGGCGTCGTAAATGACCCAGCGGCCGTCGGGGATACCGTCGCGCGGCTGGCCGATGGAGCCGACGTTGACGATGTACTTGCGGTTGGGTTCGAGCGTCATGAAGTTGCCACGCAGGGCGCGCACTTGATCGGGCGCGAGGTATTCAATGATGATCGGCTGGTGGGAGTGTCCGATGAAGCACAGGTCGCGTTCGAGGAAGGGGTAGTTTTCGATGGCGTCCTTGTGGGAGAGAATGTATTTCCACTTTTCCGGCTCCTTGGGCGAGCTGTGGGCCACCTGGAAGGTGGCGAACAGGTCCGCGGGCCGCTGGCGGGCCAAAAAGTCCTTCAGGTCGGGCCGCAACACTTCGCCGGTCCAGTCCAGGGCGGCTTTGGCGAAGGGGTTGAAGTAGCTGGTGTCGGTGAGGCCCACCAAGGCCCAATCGTGGTTGCCGGCCAGGCACAGATCCGCGGTTTTAAGCAGCAGGTCCATGCATTCGTTGGGATTGGGGCCGTAGCCGATGATGTCGCCCAGGAACAGGATGCGGTCAACGCCGGCGCGCTCGATGTCCTCCATCGCCGCCTCGAAGGCTTCGATGTTGGAGTGGATGTCGGAGATGATGGCGTAGCGCATCATTCAACTCCGCCCAGGGCGCCGGGGCGGGTTCCCGGCGTGGGGGGCTGGGGCCGGCGCTCGTTCATGATCCGGTCCAGCACGCCGTTGACCAGGCCGGCGGACTCCTCCTGCGCGTAGGTTTTGGCCAGGCGCACCGCCTCGTCCACGGCCACCTTGGGCGGCGTGGCGGGCTGGCGCAGCAGTTCAAAAACGCCTAGGCGCAGTATGGCGCGCTCCACGCAGCCAAGGCGCTCCACCGTCCAGTTCTGCAGCGCGGCGCCGAGCGCTTCGTCAATCTCCTTAATGCCGCGCAGCACGCCGTACACCAGCGCTTCGACAAAAGCCCGGTCGCCCTGGGATTCGGAACCGGCATGGGCGAAGTGATCCTCCAGCAAGGATGCGGCGTCTTCACCGGGACGCAGGTCGGCCTGATATAAAATCGCCATCGCCGATTCGCGCGCCTTGCGCCGGGACCCCACCGTAAGTTACCCGCGCGGCTACAAAGTATCGTTGAGGCGCGCCATTTCGATGGCGGCCATGGCGGCGTCCCAGCCTTTATTGCCGGACTTGGTTCCGGCGCGTTCGATCCCCTGCTCCAGGGTTTCCACGGTAATGACGCCCAGGGCCACGGGGACGCCGGTATCGAGCATGACCTGGGCGGCGCCCTTGACGACCTCGGCGGAGATGTACTGGTAGTGGCTGGTGGCGCCGCGCACGATGGCGCCCAGCAGGATCACCGCATGGTATTGTTTCGACGCCGCCATTTTGCGGGCGGCGAAGGGTATCTCGAACGCGCCGGGGACGCGCGCCACGGTGATGTCGCCTTCCTTGACGCCGTGGCGGCGCAGGCAGTCCAGCGCGCCGTCCAAAAGCTTGGCGTTAAGGAAATCGTTGAACCGGCTCACCACCAGGGCGAATTTCAGTCCGGCGCCCTCCAGCGTCCCTTCCAGTGTTTTCACCATTGTTCCGTTTCTCCTTCACGCCGTCAGGGTTTGACCAATGCGTCCAGCAGGTGGCCCAGCTTGGAGCGTTTGGTGTCCAGATAGCGCAGGTTGCTGTCCTTGGGTTGGCAGACGATGGGTACGCGCTCGACAATCTCCAGCCCGTAGCCGTCGAGGCCCACGATCTTGCGCGGGTTATTGGTCATCAGCCGCAGTTTATGGATGTTCAAGTCGCGCAAAATCTGCGCGCCCAGCCCGTAGTCGCGCAGGTCGGGGTGGAACCCCAGGGACTCGTTGGCTTCCACGGTGTCCTTTCCTTCGTCTTGCAGGTGGTAGGCGCGCAGCTTGTTGATAAGGCCGATGCCGCGCCCTTCCTGCGGCAGGTACAACAGCGCCCCGCGCCCTTCCTTGGCGATCATCTCCATGGCGTGGATGAGCTGCTCGCCGCAGTCGCACCGCTCGCTGCCGAACACGTCGCCGGTGAGGCATTGGGAATGGACGCGCGTCAGGCACGGCTCGCCATTGCCCACCTCGCCCATGGTCAAGGCCAGGTGCACGTCCTTGTTGATGGAGTTTTCATAGCCGATGGCGTTGAACACGCCGAACCGGGTGGGGATGGTGGTTTCGGCGGCGCGGTGGACGAAGCTTTCGGTTTTCAGCCGGAAGCCCACGATCTCCTTGACGGTGATCATCTTCAGGCCGTGCCGCGCGGCGAATTCCGTCAAATCCGGGACGCGGGCCATGGTGCCGTCGTCCTTCATGACTTCGCAGATCACGGCGGCGGGGGTCATCCCGGCGATTTTGCACAGGTCCACGGAACCTTCCGTCTGGCCCACGCGCACCAGCACGCCGCCCGCTTGCGCGCGCAAGGGGAACACGTGGCCGGGCCGGGCCAAATCCTCGGGCCGGGTCTGGGGGCTGATGGCGGTGAGGATGGTGGTGGCGCGGTCGGCGGCGGAGATGCCGGTGGTGACGCCGCGGCGCGCCTCTATGGAGACGGTGAAGCCGGTGCCGAACGCGGAGGTGTTGTCGCGCGTCATCGGCGGCAGATCCAACTCGTCGCAGCGCTGGGGGGTCAGCGCCAGGCAGATCAGCCCGCGCGCTTCGCGGGCCATGAAGTTCACCGCCTGGGGGGTGATCTTCTCCGCGGCGATCATCAGGTCGCCTTCGTTCTCGCGATCCTCGTCATCGAGGAGGATCACCATTTTGCCGTCATGCAAATCGTCCACGACTTCCTGGACGGTGTTGAATTTTCGTTCCTGTTCGCTCATGCGTGTTTCCTATTCCGGCAAATATCCGGCGCGGCGCAAAAGCTGCTCATTCACACCACCACCGGAAATCAACGGGCGCGTAAAGTTTTCAACGTATTTTGCCAGTTCGATCTCCACATCGTACCCCTCACCCGCCGGGGTGACGGCGGCGACGGTCCCAACGCCGTCCACATGGCCCTGCACCAGATGGCCGCCCAACCGGTCGCCCAAGCGCAGGGCGCGCTCGATGTTCACGTCGCGGCCCGGGGCGGCGTCGCTCAACGTGGTGCGGCGCAACGTTTCCCCTGAAACGTCGAACGTTAAAAGCGGGCCGCGGGCGGCGGTTACTGTCAGGCAGACGCCGTTGAGCGCCACGCTTTCGCCGATGACGGGATCGGGGACGGCGCCCGCGGTGTCCACGTCCATGGAAAGGCCGTCCGCGCCATGCCGGACCGCGCCGATTTTGCCCACGCCGATGATGATGCCGGTGAACATGCGGTTACCTGTATTCAATCGTTCCTTCTATTATCATATCGCCGTTGGAGGGCCGGAAGGAGACTTGCCCCAGCCGCCAGGCGTCCGCCATTTTTTGCGGCCCGCGCGCGGGGATGGCGCAGCGCGCGCCGCCGATGATCTTGGGCGCGATGAAAAAGGCCGCGCGGTCAACCAGCCGCTGTTCAAGCAGCGCCGCCGCCAACGCGCCGCCGCTTTCCACCAGCAGGCTCATCACGCCGCCGGCGCGTGGTGACGATGAGAGTAGGCGTTTCTCGCGCGGTTTTGACCACCTGGGCGGCGAGGGGGATGCGCAGCCCGCCGTCCACGATCACCCGCAGAGGGTCGCGGCGGCGCGCGCCAACACGGACGGTCAACCGCGGGTCGTCGTATATCACCGTATCCGCGCCCACCATGACCGCGCCAGACTCATTCCTCATTTGATGGACAAGCGCGCGCGACGCCGGAGTGGTGATCCATTTGCTGTCCCATGAGCGCGACGCGATTTTGCCGTCCAGCGTGACGGCGGCCTTGAGCGTCACCAGCGGCAGGCCAGTGGCGGCATGTTTGTGGAAATCCTCCACCATGCGCTCGCATTCGGCGCGCATGATTCCGCCGCGGACGGCTACACCCGCGCGGCGCAACGCGGCGGCGCCCTTGGGGCCGGGTTTGGTTGAACGGTCGCGCGCGCCGATGACCACCGCGCCGATTCCGGCGGCGATGACCGCCTGCGCGCAGGGGCCGGTGCGGCCCTGGTGGTTGCACGGCTCCAGGGTGACATACATCGTGGCCTCTGATACGGATTCACGCGCGGCGCGCAACGCCTCGATCTCCGCATGGGGTTTGCCCGCCTTGCGGTGCCAGCCTTCGGCGACGATGCGGCCGTTCTTGACAATCAGCGCGCCCACGGCCGGGTTGGGCGCGGTCCGCCCCTTGCCGCGCCGCGCCAGTTCCAGCGCGCGCCGCATGAAGGTTTCATCCGAAAGCTCGACCGGCATAAGGGCACACCAAGGTTCTTGCGTGTAAAGCGTCGCCGAAACGGCTCACCGGGCGCCGTTTGGCGGCGTTACCGTTTGCGCCGTTTCGCGGCCTTGCTGGGCGCGGGTTTCTTCACCCGCCGTTTCGCGGGGCGCGCCTTTTTCGTTTTCGCTGGTTTTATCGCGGCGGGCGCGGTGATGGCCGCCTGGGCCGCCGCCAGCCGTGCGATGGGGATGCGGTAGGGCGAACATGAAACGTAGTCGAATCCGGTTTCGTGGCAGAACTCCACGGAACGCGGTTCGCCCCCATGCTCGCCGCAGATACCCACCTTAAGGCCCGGCTTGATCCCGCGGCCCCGCGCGACGCCGAGCTTGATGAGTTCGCCCACGCCCTCACGGTCAATGGAGACGAAGGGGTCGGTGTCCAGAATGCCCGTCTGCGTGTAGTGCGGCAGGAACCGGCCCGCGTCGTCGCGGGAAAGCCCAAACGTGGTCTGGGTAAGGTCATTGGTGCCGTAGGAGAAAAAGTCGGCGTGTTCGGCGATCTTATCCGCCACGATGGCGGCGCGGGGCAGTTCGATCATCGAGCCGACGGTGTAAACGACGCGCAGCCCCTCCTGTTTCATCACGTCTTCGGCCACGCGGACGACCAGTTCGCGGCTACGCCGCATCTCCTCCTGGTGCGCCACCAGCGGGATCATCACCTCCGGTTTTACCACGACACCCTTCTTGAGCAGGTGGCACGCCGCCTCGAAAATAGCGCGGGTCTGCATTTCGTAAATGGCGGGGAAGGTCATCCCCAGACGGCAGCCGCGGTGGCCGAGCATGGGGTTGAATTCGTGCAGGGATTGCGCCTGCGCCTTAAGTTCGGTCACCAGCACGCCCAGGTCCTTGGCCAACACCTCGTAATCGCCCTCGCTCTTGGGCAAAAACTCGTGCAGGGGCGGGTCAAGCAGGCGGACGGTGACCGGCAGGCCCTCCATCGCCTCGAAAATTCCTACAAAATCCTGACGCTGCATGGGCAGTAGCTTGGCGAGGGCCTTGGCCCGGTCCTCGTCTGTTTTCGCCAGGATCATCTCGCGCACGGAGATGATGCGGTCACCCTCGAAGAACATGTGCTCCGTGCGGCACAGGCCGATGCCCTCCGCGCCGAAGTCGCGGGCGGTTTTCGCGTCGTTGGGGGTATCGGCGTTGGTGCGGACGCGCAAACGGCGCGCCTTGTCCGCCCAGCCCATGAGCGTTTTGAAATGCTCGGACAATTTGGGTTTGACCAGCGGCGCCTTGCCAAGAATCACGCGGCCCGTGGAGCCGTCAAGCGTGATCCAGTCCCCCTTGTGCACGGCGACGGAGCCGACGGTGAACAATTGGTTGCGTTCCGAAATCTTGATCTGCTCGGCGCCGGCCACGCAGCATTTGCCCATGCCGCGCGCCACCACCGCCGCGTGGGAGGTCATGCCGCCGGTGGCGGTGAGGATGCCTTGCGCGGCGTTCATTCCGCCGATGTCCTCCGGGCTGGTTTCCTGCCGGACAAGGATCAGTTTTTCGCCGGAAGCGGCCAGTTCGATGGTCTCCTCCGCGGTGAACACCACCTTGCCCACGCCCGCGCCCGGCGAGGCGGGCAGCCCGCGGGTAAGCACGGTAAGCTCCGCCGCGGGGTCAATGGTGTCGTGCAGAAGTTGGTCAAGCGATTCGGGATACACCCGCATGACCGCCTCGTCTTTTGTGATCAGCCCTTCGCGGGACATTTCCACGGCGATGCGGACCGCCGCTTCGGCCGTGCGCTTGCCCACGCGGGCCTGGAGCATCCACAGCGCGCCGGACTCGACGGTGAATTCCAGGTCGAGCATGTCGCGGTAATGCTTTTCAAGCCGCTGCCAGATGCGGTCAAGCTCGGCCTTGACCTTTGGCAGGCGGGCGCCCATCTCCTCTATCCCCAGCGGCGTGCGGATGCCGGCCACCACGTCCTCGCCCTGCGCGTTGAACAAAAACTCGGCGAAGAAGCGCCGCTCGCCCGTGCCGGGGTCGCGGGTAAAGGCCACGCCGGTACCCGATTCGGCGCCCATGTTGCCGAACACCATCGCCTGCACGTTCACCGCGGTGCCCCACGAGGCGGGGATGTGGTACAGGCGGCGGTACTCGATGGCGCGCTTGTTGTGCCAACTGTTGAACACGGCGTTGACCGCCATGCGAAGCTGCTCCCGCGGATTCTGGGGGAAGGGCGTCTTGGTATGCTCGCGCACGATTTTCTTGAACTGCTCGACGAGCGCCTTGAGCGCGTCCAGCGGCAGCTCCGCGTCGGAGATGACGCCGATGCGCTGTTTTTCCCTTTCTATGGCCTGCTCGAAGTTCTGCCGCTCCACGCCAAGCACCACGTCGGAGAACATGGTGATGAAACGGCGGTAGCTGTCCCACGCGAACCATTCATTGCCGCTTTTGGCGGCCAGGCCCTTGAGCGACTCGTCATTAAGGCCCAGGTTGAGCACCGTGTCCATCATGCCCGGCATGGAGGCGCGGGCGCCGGAGCGCACGGAGAGCAGCAGGGGATTCGAAGGGTCGCCGAACCGTTTGCCCATCTCCTTTTCAAGGCGGGCGAGGTTCTTGGCAAGCTCCGCGTCAAGGCCCTGGGGCCACCTGCGGCCCTGATCGAAGAACTGGACGCAGGTTTCCGTGGTTATGGTGAACCCCGCGGGGACGGGAACCTTGAGGTTGCACATTTCGGCCAGATTCGCCCCTTTGCCGCCGAGCAGGTTCTTCATGCCCGCGGCGCCTTCGGCGCCTTTAGGCCCGAAAAAATAAATGTGCTTCTGCTTTGCCATCGCTATCCTCCCAACACTTTTCGGGATTACGGATTCCCCCAAGCCGCGTTACGCTTCGACGCGCGAGAAATCCGCAATCGCTCCCAACAGCGCCGTCAGCGAGGCGAGAAGGTTCAGCCGGTTCTCCCTCACCTTCGGATCATCCGCCATGACCATGACCGAATCGAACAGCCGGTCCACCGCGCCGCGCAGTCCCGCGATTTTTTCCAGCGCCGCAAGATACCGCCGCTGTTCAAGCGACGAGGCTACTTCCGAAGCGATGCCCGCGATCGCGGCGTTCAATTCTTTTTCGGCGTCCGCCTCGAACAAAGCAGGATGCACCGGGCCGCGCGCGTGGCCGCGGGTGATGTTGGCCGCGCGCTTGAAGGCCACCGCCAGCGGCTCGAAGAAGTCGCGTTTCTTGAGTTCCGTCATCGCCTCCAGGCGCATCCGTGCGGCGGCAAGGTCGTCAAAACCGGCCGCCAGCGTGGCGTCCACCACGTCCGGCGCCGCGCCCTGGCCGGTCCACAGGTTTTTAAGGCGCGCCGCAAAAAAGTCGAGCATTTGGGCGCGCGCGGCCTCCGGTGACGAATCTATTTTCCCGGCGAGTTGGCTCAGCGCGAAATCGAAAAGCCCGGCAAGGCCGAGCCGGTAGTCTTTTTCAATAATAGTCTGAATCACGCCTAGGGCGGCGCGGCGCAGGGCGAAGGGATCGGCGGCGCCGGTGGGGATCAGCCCCACGCCGAAACAGCCGGCCAGCGTGTCCAGCCGGTCGGCCAAGCCCACAATGGCGCCGGGATGGCCAGCGGGTACCGTATCGCCGGAAAACCGCGGCTTGTAGTGTTCGTGGATCGCCTGGCATACGGATTCCGGTTCTCCCTGATGGCGGGCGTACTCGCGGCCCATGACGCCCTGCAGCTCCGGGAACTCGTACACCATCTGGGTCTCCAGGTCGGCCTTGCACAGGCGGGCCACGCGAACCACTTCGGCGGCAAGCTCCGGCTTGACAGCGGCGGCGATATGCGCGGCCAGAGCGGCGAACCGGGCGATTTTCTCCCCCACCGTGCCCAGTTTCTTCTGATAGACCACGCCGTCGAGCCGGGCGGCGAAATCCTCAAGCCGTTTTTTGCGGTCGGTGTCGAAAAAGAACTTGGCGTCGGCCAGCCGGGCGGCCAGTACGCGCCGGTATCCGGCCACGACCACTGCGTCGTCCTCCACGATCATGTTGGAGACGCCGATAAAACCGTTGGTAAGCTTGCCGTCCTGCCCGGCGGCGGAGAACATGCGCTGGTGGTTTTTCATCGAGGCGGTCAGCAACTCCGCCGGAAGTTCCAGGTACTCCGGTGAGAACGAACCCCACAGCGCATGGGGCCATTCGGTGAGGCAGGCGACGGAAGTGGCCAGTTCGCCGTCCTCCACCAGCGCGGCGCCATGCCCCCGCGCCGCGGCGCGCGCGCCCCCGCGCCAGGTAATCCGCGCGGCAGGTGACGGGGATGGCGGCGGCGCCCATGAACCGGTGCCCGCGGGTGGCGCCGCCCGCGGCCATGCCGCCGAGCGTCATGGGAATCACCGCGCCGCCGAACAGCGCCACAACCCAGTGGATCGGGCGGGCGAAACGGAAATCGCTTCCGCCCCACCGCATGGATTTGGGGAACGGCAAGGCCGCGGCGATTTCGGGGAGCGCGGCGGCCAGCAAATCAACCACCGGCGCGCCACCTTCGTTGACCTCCACGTACACGTATTCGCCCTTGTCCGTACTCCCGATTTTCAGCGAAGCCGGATCGGCCCCCTTGCTTTTGGCAAAGCCGAGCGCGGCCTTGGTGAACGCGCCATCGGGCGCCACCGCCGCCGCCTTGGGCGGACCGTACAGGCGCACGACGCGCTGGGGCTGGCGGTCCGGCACGTTCAGGAACGACACCGCGAGGCGCCGCGGCGTGGCGTAGCTTTGCGGATCGGCGTAGGTGAGGTTGAGGCTGTCGAGCCGCTGCTTCACGGACGCCAGCAAGGATTCGGCGGCGGGCAGGATGTAGCCGGAGGGAACCTCCTCCATCCCGATTTCAAACAGCAGCTCTTTCACGATGTGTGGACCTGACCATTACCGGAGACAACCGCGCCATTATAACAGACCGGCCCGCAATTTGCCCCGCGCGCCCACACGGTATGGCACAATGATCCCATGCGGCGAAAGGCGGCGGCGTGGCGCTTGATTTTCTCATTATCGGGGCGGGTCCGGCGGGTTTGGCCTGCGCCATCGAGGCGCGGCGGCGCGGCTTTAGCTGCGCGGTGGCCGACAAGGGGTGTCTGACCGATTCCATCCATCGCTTCCCCGCGGACCTGGTATTCTTTTCCACCCCCGGCCTGCTGCAAATCGGCGAACTGGTGTTCGTCTCCCCCTCGTTCCGCCCCACGCGCGCGGAGGTATTGCGCTACTACCGCGCCGTGGCGGATCACTATGAACTTGCGATCCGGCCCTATGAAAAAGTGACCGCCATTCAGCCCGTGGAGGGCGGGTTCACCGTGAAAACAGAACAGGCCGCGCGCGGCGCGCGGGCGGTTGAGGCCAAGCGGGTGATCGTCGCCACGGGATATTACGACAACCCCAACCCGCTCCTGGTGGATGGGGAGGATTTGCCCAAGGTGTCCCATTACTACACCGAAGGGCATCCGTACCGGGGGATGAACGTGGCCATCATCGGCGGCAAGAACTCCGCCGCGGAGGCGGCGCTGGGGTACTGGCGCGCGGGCGCGCGCGTGACGCTGATCCACCGCGGCGACGCCTTATCGGACAGCGTGAAGTATTGGGTGCGGCCGGATATGGAAAAGCGCCTGGAACTGGGGCAGATCAAGGCGATGTTCAACACGGTGATGACGCGGATCACCCGCGCGGAAGTGGAGACGCAGAACCTTGTCACCGGGGCGCGTGAAACCATCGCCAACGATTTTGTGTTCGCGCTCACCGGCTATCATCCCGACCCGTCGCTGTTGATCGGGGCGGGCGCGAAGATTGACCCGCTCACCCTGGAGCCGGTTTACGATCCGGCGACGCTGGAGACGCCGGTGAAGGGGCTGTACGTGGCCGGTTCGATCATCGCGGGGATCAACAACAACAAGGTGTTCATCGAGAACAGCCGCGAACACGGGAAAATGATCATGAACGCGGCGGGGCGGTGAAGGGGCGTCAGCTTTGTTTCTCGCGTTCGATCCGCTCCTGGCACTCCACGCACAACTCCGCGTAGGGCAAAAGCTCAAGCCGGCTGACGGGGATGTCCTCGCCGCACTCCTGGCAGACGCCGTAATCGCCTTCACTGATGCGGTCGAGGGCGATGTCAATCTTCTGGATCACGTCGAAGCTGCGCGCGCCGATGGACAACAGCAGGCGGCGGTTCATGGTGCGGGTGGCCTCGTCGTTGATGTCGGGCAGATCGGCGCCCCATTCCTCGCTGCTGGCGTCGCGGATTTTTTCGAAATCCGTCGTCAGGCGGCGGCGCAGTTCGGTAAGTATCGTCCTGAACCGTTCGCGTTCTTTCTCTTCCATCGTGACCTCACTTGGCCGCGGGCGCCGCGGGAAGCGTTTCGGGCGCCACTTGCGGCGTGTCGCCCCAATGGCGCTCCAGGCTGTAGTAGCGCCGGGCTTCCTCCTGGAAAATGTGGGCGACCACCTCTCCCGCGTCTATAAGCACCCACCAGGCGTTCTCCCGCCCCTCGATGTGGTACTGTTTTTCGCCCGCCGCCCGCAACGCCTCTTCGATGGCGTTGACGATGGTGCTGACCTGGCGGGCGGACGCGCCGCTGGCGATCAGCAGCGTGTCGGTGATGTCCGAAACACCGCGCACGTCGAACATCACGACGTCCGTGGCTTTCTTGTCTATAGCGCAATTATAGCACAGGGCCAACTTGTCGAATATCGTCACGCTTGCTCCATCCTTTCACCCGCTACGCGGGCGGCGCGATGCGGTGTTCCTCAAGATAACGCGTCACCGGCTCCGGCGCAAGGTAGCGGATCGAGCGCCCCTCGCGCAGGCGGCGGCGGATGGCGGTGCTGGAAATGTCGAGCGCGGTGGTGCGCATCGCCAGCGTCACGCCCGCGGCGCCCTCGGCGCGAAAGGCGTGGACTCCCTCGCTTCGCTCTTCCGCGGCCACCCCGCGCCCCGTTATGGCGCGCAGGGTATCCGCCACGCGCTCCCACTGTCCGCCGGGCCGCGCCGCGACGGCGAAATTATACTCCATGACCATCGCGCGCGCCTCTTTCCACACGCCGATTTCCTCGAAGGCGTCCAGCCCGGTGATGAAATACAGGTTCGCGCGGCCGTGGGCGGCGGCGAAGTGGCGCAGCGTGTCTATGGTGTAGCTTGGGCCGCGCCGCTCCAGTTCCACGCGGCTGGGGGCGAAGCGCGGGTTGCCCGCGCAGGCCAGCGTCACCATCGCGAAGCGGTCCTCCGCGGCGATAAGCCCGCGGGTGTCCTTGTGGGGCGGAGCGGCGGAGACGACAAAGTGAACGCGCGCGAGGTACAGGGCTTCGGCGATTTCCTCCGCCGCGCGAAGATGCCCCAGGTGGATGGGGTTGAAGGCGCCGCCGAAAACGCCGATCCGCGCCGCGCCGCGCGGATCAGCCCCTGATGTGTCCGTCACCGAGCACGATGAATTTGAGCGACGTCAGTTCTTCAAGGCCCATGGGGCCGCGCGCGTGCAGTTTCTGGGTGGAGATGCCGATCTCCGCGCCCAGGCCGAACTGGCCGCCGTCGTTAAAGCGCGTGGAGGCATTGACAATCACCGCCGACGAGTCCACCTCGCGTAAAAAACGGCCCGCCGCCGCCAGGTCGCCGGTTATGATGGACTCTGTATGTCCGGAGCCGTAGCGCGCGATATGTTCGATAGCCTCGTCCAAACTGTCCACCACGCGCACGGCCAGGATCAGGTCCAAAAACTCCTCGCCCCAATCAGTATCCTTCGCGGCCGAGGACTTTGACCAAATCGCGCGCGTGCGCGGGCAGCCGCGTATCTCCACCCCCGCCGCCGCCAGCCGGTCGAGCGCGGAGGGCAGGAACCGCTCCGCCACATCGGCGTGCACCAGCATCGCCTCCGTGGCGTTGCACACGCCGGGGCGCTGAACCTTGGCGTTGAAGGCGATGGTTTCGGCCATGGCCAGATCAGCGGCGCGGTCCACGTACAGGTGGCACACCCCCTTGTCGTGCTTGACGACGGGAATGAGCGAATTTTTTGTGACGAAGTTGATCAGCTCGTACCCGCCGCGCGGGATCACCAGGTCTATGTAGCGCTCCTGCTGGAGGAGCGCGCGCACCGCCTCGCGGTCGGTGGTGGGGACCAAGGTGATGGCGCCTTCGGGGACACCCGCGGAGGAGGCGGCGCGGCCCAAGGCTTCGGCGATGGCGCGGTTGGAGTGGATCGCCTCGGAACCGCCGCGCAACACCACGGCGTTGCCGGACTTAAGGCACAGCGCCGCCGTGTCGGCGGTGACGTTGGGGCGTGATTCGTAAATGATCCCCACCACGCCCAGCGGAACGCGCATCCGGCCCACCATCAACCCGTTGGGGCGGCGTTTCATGCCGGTGATCTCTCCCACGGGGTCGGCGAGCTGTTCGATCTCGCGCAATCCCTGGGCCATGGCTTCGATCCGCTTGGGGTCGAGCATGAGCCGGTCCAGCATCGCCGCGGAGAGGCCGGCCTGTTTGCCCGCGTCCAGGTCGCGCGCGTTGGCGGCGATGATCGCGTCGTGTCCGGAGACCAGCGCCTCGGCCATCTGGCGCAACGCGCGGTTCTTCACCTCTGTTGAAAGCGCCGCCAAAGGCCGCGCCGCGGCGCGCGCCGCGCGCGCCAGCGATTCGATTTCCTGCTCCAATGCCGTCATGTGCTGTTTCCCTTGCGCGCCGCGAAAGGGCGGACGCGCCTTTGACTACAGTATAGCGTCTTCTCCCGGTTACGTCATGCCGGGGGGCGCGGCAACGCGATAAGAAACAACGTTCCCTTGCCGGGGCCGCTTTCCACCGTGATCGAGCCGCCGCTGGCGGTGATGATGTCGTGGCACAACGGCAGACCCAGGCCAGTGCCCACCTCGCCGCGCGCGCCGGGAGTGCTGGTTTTTACCTCGCTTTTGAACAGGTGCGGCAGCAGGTCCGCGGGAATACCGGGGCCGTTGTCCGCCACGGATACCACGGTGCGCTCCCCGTCAACGGCGGACACGATGACCCGTCCCGCGCCGCGCATGAACTTGATGGCGTTCTCGATCAGGTTGCGCAACACCTCGGTCAACAGCGCGCGGTCGGCATACACCGTAAGGCCGGGGGAGATGTCGTTGGCCAGAATGACGCCGCGGCGCGCCGCCGTGTGCCGGAACCCCTCGATTAAATCCTCGGCCAACGCCCGCGCGTTGACCTTGGCGGGGTGTGGCGTGATGTGGCCCGACTGCACGCGGCTTAACGTCAGCAGGTCGTCAATCATCCGCCCCATGTTGTCCGTCCCCTTGCGGATGCGCTCCATCAAGTCGCGCTGGTCGGCGTTCATGGCGTGATCAAGCTCCTGGGACAAAATCGTGGCGAAGCCGCTGACCGAGGTAAGCGGCGTGCGCAGGTCGTGCGCGACCAGGGAGACGAACTTGTCCTTCAGGCGCGTGGCGCGTTCCGCGCGCTCCTTGGCCATCATCAGGTCGCGCTGGGCGCGGATGCGGTCCGACACGTCGCGCTTGACGGCGACGAAATGGGTGACGGCGCCATCGGCGTCGCGCACGGGGGATATGGTCATTTCCTCGTCGTACCGCTCGCCGGACTTGCGCCGGTTGACCACGTGGCCGCTCCAGTTCCGCCCGGAGAGAATGGTGGCCCACATGGCCCGGTAGAACTCCGGCTCGTGGGCCCCCGATTTGAACAGGCGGGGCGTTTGGCCCTTCACTTCGGCCAGTGTATAGCCGGTCACGCGCTCCCCGGCGGGGTTGATGTACTCGATGACCCCGTTGCGGCCGGTGATCATGATCATCTGGTCGGCCTCGCGGATGGCGTTGGAAAGGGTACGCAAGTCGCGCTCGATGGTTTTACGGCCGGTGATGTCCGTAAAGACGCCCACCACACCCCCCGCCGAACCATCGGGCCGCAGGAAGGTGGCCTTGTTGACGATCACATCGCGGCGTTCGCCGTTGTCCAGAACCATGGGCGCCTCATAGGTCAGCGATCCGGGCCGCTCCAGCAGTTCGCGCTCCTTGTCCGCGTGGAGCGCGGCCTGGTCCGGGGGGGCCAGGTTGGACATGGTATTGCCGATGATGGCCTCCTTGGGCTTGTTAAAGAAGCGTTCCATTGCGGCGTTGCAACGGACGAACCGGCCCTCGCGGTCCTTGAGGAACACGGGGCTGGGGATGGTCTCGATGAGCACCTGCATCAACTCCACCTGCTCGCGCAGGGCGCGTTCGCTTTCCAGCCGGTCGGTGAGGTCGCGGAACACCGCCATGCGGGTCTGTTCGCCCCGGTACAGGATATGCCGGGCGCGCACCTCGATGGGGCGGAGGACGCCATGGCTGTCATGGGCGGCGGTTTGGTAGGGCCTCTCGTCGCCGCTGGCGATTTTTTCTCTCGCCACGTCCCGGAGATCAGGCGGCAAAAAATCGAGCACGTTTTTCCCTTTCACCTCGTCCAGCCGGTAGCCGAGCAGGTCCAGCGCCGCCTGGTTTGCGTCCAGGATCACGCCGTCGCGGTGGGCGATAACCCCCTCGAACGCCGCCTCGGAAAGAGAGCGCAGGCTTTCGCTGGCGCGGTGGATATCATCGAGCAACTCGATGTTTTCAAACCGCAGGCGCAGCGCGTTGGTGAGAGCGTGCCGCAAGCCCCGCGCAGCGAGCAGCAGGACGAGAATGTAAAACAGGGTTAGCGCTCCCGTAACGGCTTCCATGCGGTTTCCCTCCAGCATGAAGCGCAGCCCGATGGGGGTCAGCGCGGGAACGATGAACGCCGCCGGAGCCCATGGGGAAATCGCGTATGTCGCCACGCTGCCGCCGGTTATTCCCGCGAGAATCAGGAACAGCGGGGCTTGGCCGGCCAACGAAATGTTGGGGAACAGCAGGAACGTGGCGCTCCCCCACAAGATTCCCTGAAGAAGCACGTGGAGGTGAAAGCGCCGCTCCCATGCCCCCGGATCGGCCGCCGGGCCGAGCGCGTGGTAGCGCGCCACCGACTGGATACGAACGGCCGTGAACAGCGTGACGGCGGCGAGCCATCCCTCCAGCGCCAGCCCGCCGGTTTGCCCCCACACCGCCGCCGCCAACCCCAAGGCGCAGACGAACCCCGCCAGGGCCGCCATGCGGGCCTGGGTGTAAATCAACTCCACGCGCGCCGCGTCCAAGCGCGCGGCGGCGGCGGAGGATAGATCGGTGGCGAGCGCCATGGCGGATGGCTTACCTGTCAGGAAGGGGAGGATGTTCTGGCGCCGGTGAAGAACACCATGTCGTCACGGTGGATGGCCTCGTCGTTCATTTTATAACCCAGGATGCGCTCGATGTCGCTGGTGTGGGCGCCCTTGATCCGCTCCAGTTCGAAGGCGTGATAGTTCACAAGGCCTTTGGCGAACACGGCGCCGTCCGGGCCGGCGATTTCCACCGCTTCCCCGGACTCGAACTCGCCGCGCACCTCCACTACACCCTTGGCCAGCAGGCTTTTGCCGCCCGTGGTGAGGGCGCGCCGGGCGCCCTCATCCACCACCACCAGCCCCTGAGGCTTGAGGGTGAACTCAATCCAGTGATGCTTGCTGGATAGCCGGTCTTCGTGAGGGAAGAAAAAAGTGCCCACCTCAGCGCCGGTCAGCGCCTCGATCAGGCTATTGGGCCGAACGCCGGGAATGATGATGGTGGCGGCGCCGGACTTGGCCGCCTCGTCCGCCGCGCGCACCTTGGAGGCCATGCCGCCCAAGCCCGTGCGCGTGGAACTGTCGCCGGCGCCGGCGCGGATTTCCTCCGTCACTTTCTCCACGATGTCAATTTTGCGCGCGGAAGGGTCGCGGCGTGGATCGGCGGTGTACAGGCCGTCCACGTCGGAAAGGATGGCCAGCACGTCCGCCTCCAAAAGGTTGGTGGCGCGCGCGGAAAGGGTGTCGTTGTCGCCGAACTTTATTTCATGCACGGCCACGGTGTCGTTTTCGTTGATGACGGGCACGGCGCCGAACTCAATGAGCTGGTTGATGGTGTTGCGCGAGTTGAGGAACCGGCGCCGGTTGGAAAGGTCGTCGTGCGTGAGCAGCACCTGGCCCACCTGCAACCCTTCGGCGGCCAGGTGGCGGCCCCACAGGGAGATAAGACTGCCCTGCCCCACGGCGGCGGCGGCCTGTTTGACCGGGATGGAAAGGCCGTGGCGCGGCACCTTGAGCGAACGCGCGCCCAAAGCCACGGAGCCGGAGCTGACCACCGCCACCTTGCGCCCCTCGCGCACCAGCGCGGCCACCTGGCGCGCGATGCCGCCCACCACCGCGTCGCTGATGTCGGTGTAGGTCTCGCCGGTGATGACGCCGCTGCCCACCTTGACCACGATCCGCCGCGCGCCCGCCAGCAGTTTCGCGCGCCGGGCCATCCGTTCATCCGTCATGAGGCGAACATCCCCAGCAGCTTTTCCAGCCGCGCCCTGGCCGCGCCGGAGTCCACCGAGGCGGCGGCTTTTGTGACGCCTTCCGCCAGCGTGGCGGCCACCCCGCCCACCCATATCGCCGCGCCCGCGTTGAGCAGCGCCACGTCGCGCGGCGCGCCCTTTTGCCCGTCGAGTACGGCGCGCAGGATGCGCGCGTTGTCTTCCGGCGTCCCGCCGCGGATGGCCTCCAGCGGATGGAGCGGGAACCCGAAGTCGCCGGGATTGATCTCGAACATCTCCAGCCGTCCATCCCGCATCGAAACCGCGCGCGTGGGGCCGGTGACCGTGATTTCGTCCAGCCCGTCGGCGCCGTGAACCACGAGGACATGCCGCGCCCCCAGCCGGGCCAGCGTCAGCGCCAGCGGCTCCGCCAAGGCGCCGTCGAACACGCCGATCACCTGCGCGGGCGCGCCCGCCGGGTTGGTGAGCGGCCCCAGGATGTTGAACACCGTGCGCGCGCCGATCTCGCGGCGCGGGCCGATGGCGTGCTTCATGGCGCTGTGCATGATGGGCGCGAACAGAAAACCGATGCGCGCCTCCTTGAGGCAGCGCTCCACCTGCGCGACCTCCGCTTCGATGTTCACCCCCAGCGCGCGCAGCACGTCGGCGCTGCCGCAGGCGGAGGAGACGGAGCGGTTGCCGTGCTTGGCCACCGTCAACCCCGCGCCGGAGGCGATGAACGCCGCCGTGGTGGAGATGTTGAACGTGTTCAGCCCGTCGCCGCCGGTGCCGCAGGTGTCCACCACCGGCCCCGGCCCCGCGTCCACCGAAAGGGCCTTGGCCCGCATCACCCGCGCGGCGCCGGTGATTTCGTCTATGGTCTCCCCTTTCATCCGCAGGGCGACAAGAAACGCGCCGATCTGCGCGGGCGAGGCGCCCCCGGTCATGATCTGCTCCATGACGGCGGCCATCTCCTCCTCGGTCAGGTCGCGGCGGTCAATCAGCGTGGCGATGGCTTTTTTGATCATGGCTTGAAGGTCAGAAAGTTGCGCAACAGGTCCTTGCCGTGTTCGCAGATGATGGATTCCGGATGGAACTGAACCCCCTCCGTAGGCGCGCTTTTATGGCGGATGCCCATGATCTCCCCGTCGGGCGCGCGCGCGGTGATGACAAATTCCGCGGGCAGCGACGCCTCCTCCGCCACCAGGCTGTGGTAGCGCGTGGCGCTAAAGGGGCTGGGCACTCCCTGGTACACACCCTTGCCGTCGTGGGTGATGGGGCAGGTTTTGCCGTGCATAAGTTCTTTGGCCTTGATGATCCGTCCGCCATAGGCCGCCGCCATCGCCTGATGCCCCAGGCACACCCCCAGGATGGGCGCTTTGCCGTTGAACGCGCGGATCAGCTCTATGGTGATCCCCGCCTCCGCAGGCGTCTTGGGGCCGGGGCTGATGACGATGCGTTCCGGGTTCATGGCGCGCGCCTCGTCCACGGTGATCTGGTCGTTGCGGCGCACCGCCACCTCCTGCCCCAGTTCGGTCAGGTACTGGGCAAGGTTGTAGGTGAACGAGTCGTAGTTGTCCAGCAGCAGCAGCATGTCACTCCACGTTCCAGAACGTCAATTGGGATAGTATAGGACGGATGCCAAGATAAAGAAAAGGAGCGCGACAATGGAGGGCCACGGCGGAAAACATACCTTCGATCCTTCGGACTGGGCCAAGCTGGAGTCGCCGGAGCGCCGCGCGTGGATGAATCCCGCCCTGCTGGCGCGGGCGATGGGATTGCGCGGCGATGATACCGTGGTCGAACTGGGCGTGGGGACCGGATTTTTCGCCGAGGCGGTGGCGCCGCTCTGCGCGCGTTTTATCGGCGTTGACCTTTCGGAAAAAATGCTGGAAGTGTTCCGCTCAAAACCCGCTTTCGCCGCGTTGACCAACGTGGATTTGCGCGTGGGGCGGGCGGAGGCCGCGCCGGTGGAGGATGGCGCGGCGGACGTGGTGTACCACGTCAACCTGTTCCACGAGATCAAGGACGCGGCGGCGTTTCACCGCGAGATCACGCGCATCCTCAAGCCCGGCGGCAGGCTGTACCTCGCCGATTGGCGCGCGCAGGAGACGCGGGGCGGCCCGCCGGTGGATCATCGCGTGCCGGAGGTGAAGGCGCAGGCGCTGATGCGCGGCGCGGGCTTCACCGAGGTTCAATCACTCGATTTGTACCATGACCACTATGTGATCGAGGGACAGCGGCCTTGACGAGCGGGGATCAGCAACTCATAATGGGTTGCAGGATAGCAACTCACGCTGGATTGAGCATGGCCACCATCTCCATTCGCCTCACCGACAAGCTGTTGAGCGAAGTCAGCCGGAACGCCAAGAAGCTGCGCGTCCCGCGCGCCCAATACATTCGCGCCGCCCTTGAATCGGCGGCGGAGAAAAGCCGCCACGAGGAGCGCGGCAGGAAGATACGGGAAGTTTCGCTGAAAGTCCGCGGCGAAAGCATGAAGGTAAACGCGGAGTTCGCGGACACCGAGCGTGACCCCAAAGATTAGGCAGGGCGAGGTTTGGCTCGCCGGCCTGAACCCGCGCCAAGGCACTGAACCGGGGAAAACCCGTCCGGTGTTGATCATGCAAAGCCAGGCGTTGCTGGACGCAGGCCATCCCTCGACACTCATCATCCCGCTGACTACTAATCTTGTGGATGACGCGGAGCCGCTCCGGGTTCGCGTTCGGGCGCGCGAAGGGCTGAAAAAGGATTCCGACCTGATAATTGACCAGATGCGCGCCATTGACAACGCCCGGTTGGTGAAAGGCCCTTTGACCCGCCTTCCGGCGGAGATCATGCGGCGGGCGCGCCTCGCGGTCATGGAGATTTTGGACCTGCCATTTACCGAAGCGTAAACGTTGCGCGCCTAGCAGGGCAGGCCCATGTCAATGACGATCTTGCCCCGGCCATGCATGGTTTCAAGGCGGCGGTGGGCCTCCGCCACGCCGGTGAGCGGGATAACCCGGTCAACTTGGGGTTTGAGAAAACCGCGTTCCGCCAGCCGCGCCAAGGCGCGCATCACCCCGCCCTCCGGCTGGACGATCATGCAGTGAAGGTCAAGATTTTTCAGCCGCGCGGCGTTGACGGCGGCCATGGCTTTGTCGTAATCCCTTGTGAAGGCGTTAAGGAACACCAACCGCCCGTGGGGCCGCAACGCCGCCGCCGCCTGACTGAATCCCGCGCCGCCCACCAAGTCGAACGCCACATCCACTCCCACGCCACCGGTGAGCCGCGGCACTTCGGCGTTTACATCCCGCGCGGTGTAATCTATCACTTCGCTTGCGCCCAGCGAGCTGACATACTCCATGTTCCCCGTGGAGCATACGCCGATGACCCGCGCGCCGCGCCACGCCGCCAGTTGGACGGCCAGCGACCCCACGCCGCCCGCCGCGCCGATGATTAAAACAGTTTCCTCCGGTTTAAGGTCCGCGCGCCGCAACAGCGCCTGATATGCGGTGTTCCCCGCCAGCGGCAGCGGCGCTGCCTCCGCGAAGGAAAGCGCGGAAGACATGGGCGCCGCTAACGAAGCGGCGACGGTGTGATATTCCGCGTAAGCGCCCGGCGCGCCGAGCGGGGCGAAGTAGAATACCCTGTCACCCGGCGCAAAACCCGTTACGCCCTCGCCCGCGCGATCCACCACGCCCGCCACGTCCCAGCCGTAAACGGCGGGGTAGCGGCGCCCCTCGGAGAAGTAGCCCATGCGGATTTTGTAGTCCACGGGATTAAGCCCGCACGCGGCCACCTTGACCAGGATTTCGCCTGGGGCGGGAGCGGGCGCGTCCACGTCCACGAGTTCCAGCGTTTCGGGACCGCCCGGCGCGCGGGCGGCCAGGGCTTTCATGCGCATGACGCCTCCGGAGTTTTATCCATTGTATGCGGTGGAGCGGAAAAAGGGGAACGGGGAGCGATGGCGCAAAAAAAAGGAGCGGGAAGGCTCCTCGAAAAAGCGTCCCGCTCCCCGCCACGCCCAAGGCGCGGCGTTGAAATCATCCTGTCAGAACCGGTAGCCCACCGACGCCCCGAAAATGTTCGTGGTGGATTTATAGTCGCCGTCCACGGTGACGTAGGGCGCGCCCACGGCGTTGTCCACGGAGCGCGTGTCCGTCCACAGGTATGAGTAGGCGGCGTCTATGGTGAAATTGTCCGCGGCGCGGTAGGTGAAGCCCAGCGAAGCCAGCCGGCGGTCCCCGTCCGGCAGACGCGGGGTGAAGGTCTCCTCCGGCACGGGCGAGGGGTCGTGGTACGCGCCGCAGCGAAGGGTGAGCGCCTCTGAATATTGGTAGGCGGCGCCCAGGCGCAGGGCCACCACGTTTTTCCAGTCGAAGGTTTTCACGCGCGTGGCGGGCAACAGCGCCGCGCCGGACGCGGGGATTACCAGCGGTTTCGAGAATTTGAAGTCCAGCGTGTCAAGCGACGACCAGCCGGTGTAGTCCGCGTCGAACTCCACCAGCAGCCGCTCGGAGGCCTGGTAGGCCACGCCCACTTGCAGCATGTCGGGCAGGTTAAGGTCCGCCTCGACGCCGGAGGCCCAGTCGTCGCCCGCAACGCCCTTGGCGGCCAGCAGGGGGCGCAGGGCGCCGGGGAAGTTGTGGATAAGCGCGTCCCCCGACAACTTGACGGTGACGCGCGAGCGGTAGGAGACGCCGATTTTAATGCTGGCCGAGGGTTTGATCAGCGCCGCCACGTTGAACCCGAATCCGCCGCCGTCCCCCTTGATGTTCAGGTAGCCGTCGGGGATGGAGGCGGAAAGGATGGAGCCGAAGGGATACATCGAATCGTAGATCACATCCGCCTTGAGGTAGTCCACGCCCACGGCCACGCTTATGGTGTCGCTCAAACGCCGGGCGACGTTGAGGTTGACGGTGGAGGAGGTCAGCTTGGTGTTGGTCGCTTCGTAGTTGAAGGTGTCGTACATGCTCCAGTTCGTGCCCGTGCCGAAGTTGGCGAACGCGCCCAGCCCCACGGCCCAGCCGGACTCGCCGAAGTTCTTCATCACATACAGGTGCGGCACGGCGAAGGTTTCGTTGGCGGTTTCAAAGGAGCGGACGGGGCCGGAGTACTGGTTCTTGGGATCAACGAACTGAAAGCCGGCCTTGGCGGCGTAGGAACCGGCTTCCGCCATGGCGGCGGGGTTGTAATAGACGGCGGCGGCGTCGTTCACCGACGCGGTGATGGCATGAGCCTGACCCTGCCCCGCGTTGTCCTGCTCCACGAGCCGGAATCCCGCGGCGCCCGCTGGCGCGGGGAAAACCATAAGCGCTTTGAAATTTGAACCGCAAGGCCCTTCGCTCCGCTCAGGGCGCCGGTAAAGGCATCTCACGCTTATTGTTGAAGTCCTGAGGCAAAGCCGAAGGACCTTGCCGCACGCTTTTCCAAAAATAATTCAAACTGACCCACTACCCCCGCGCCCCCCGCGTTGGTTCACGCGGGGCGTTATGGTACACTACCGGTTCGCGGCGCCCGTAGCTCAGATGGATAGAGTATCAGATTCCGGATCTGAGGGCCGCAGGTTCGAAGCCTGCCGGGCGCACCAAAACTTAGAGGCAGCGGCTGACCGTGAAAAAGATCGAAGCCATCATCAAACCCTTCAAGCTCGACGAGGTCAAGGACAAGCTCAACGAAATCGGCATACACGGCCTTACCGTGACCGAGGTGAAGGGTTTCGGGCGGCAGAAGGGGCACACGGAACTGTATCGCGGCGCCGAGTACGTGGTGGATTTCCTCCCCAAGATCAAGCTGGAGATCGTCGTCCCCGACGATATGGTCGAAGAGGTTGTGTCGGCGGTGTCCGGCTCCGCCCACACGGGCCGGATCGGCGACGGAAAAATTTTCGTCATCCCGGTGGAAGAGGCGGTCCGCATCCGCACCGGCGAACGGGGCGACGCGGCGGTGTAATCACTCCCCGGCGGCTTCTTCCGCCCGCTTGCCCAGCGAGGCGATGGCCTCGTTCTCGGTTTCCCACACCGGCAGGGCGCCGGCGGCGTCCACCAATTGAAGCAACGCGCGCGCGCCGGATTGCGGCTCGCACAGGATCAAGGCGCCGCCCGCTTTTTTCGCGGCGCGCGCCCGGCTGATCAACAGCCCCACCGCCGCCGAGTCCACCACCTCCACCCCCTTGAGGTTGACGGCCACCTTGGCCGCGCCCCCGGCCAGCGCGGCGTCCAGCCCCGCCTTGAGCTTGTCCATCGAGGAGCTGATAAGCTTCCCCTTGAGGCGGAACAGGGCCACGTCTTGCGCGGCGTTGTACTTTTCGATAATCATGATTCACTCCCGGAATGACATTGTACGCGCCGGACGCTCCGCGGGCAACGCGCCGCATGAAAACTGGTGTATAATGATTGTTTAACATAAAACCCGTTTGGGACATATACTAAGTAACCATGGCGAAGAAGAGCGCTACCAAGCCTTCGGGCAAAAAAAGGAAGCAGGGGCCGGATCTGGACGACACCCCGCGCGAGCTGACCGGCAGCGACAAGGCCGTCGAGGTAGAAGGCGCCGTGCAGGAGTCGCTGCCCAACGCCATGTTCAAGGTGCAACTGGACAACGGGTTCCAGGTGCTCGCCCACGTATCCGGCAAGATGCGCAAGTTCTTCATCCGCATCCTGCCGGGCGACCGGGTGCGCATGGAGCTTTCGCCCTACGACCTCACCCGCGGCCGCATCACCTACCGTTATAAATAAGTCACAACCCACCCAGCACGGCGGCGGCGTGACCCAGCGCCTTGACGTTCCGGTATATCCGCTCCACGGCGCCGTCCGCGCCCACCACGATGGTGGTGCGGATCACTCCCTGGCGTTTTTCCCCGTACAAGGTTTTCGCGCCCCAGGCGCCGTATTTTTTATGGACAGCCGCGTCCGGGTCGGAAAGCAGCGGAAAGGGGAGCGAATATTTTTCCGCCCACGCTTTTTGCGTGGCGGGCTTGTCGCGGCTGATGCCGATGATGGCCGTCTTGTTTTTCTTGAAATCGTCTTGCGCGTCCCGGAACCCGGCCGCCTCGGATGTTCAGCCTCCGGTGTTGGCCTTGGGGTAGAAGAAGATCACCAGCCGCTTTCCGGCAAACTCCGCCAATGAGCGCGGCTTGCCCTCCTGATCCGGCAACGTGAACGCGGGGGCTTTCGAGCCTTCGGTGAGCATGGGGAGGTTTCTCCTGATTATTTTGGTCATATCCATTATCACATGCTGGTAGTATAATCCGCGTCAAGTCCTATCTGCGCACGGGGAAGAGCCGAATGAGTAAGGTGGGCAAGGTTTCCGGAAACACGCCCGTTCCAAGCCCACGCATGCCGCCACGCCCCCCCATTCCGCCCAATCGCCTTCCTCCATGGGGTTTGTGTTTGAAGGGAAGGAACACTCCGCGCGAAACGCAAAAGATGTAATGGTTCAGGTTTTTGAATTGCTGGCGAAACGCGATACGACATTTCTAGATCGTTTCGCCGCGCTTCCCAAGCATGGACGTAAACGCCGATACCTCGCAAGAAATTCTGACGAGCTATACCCTGGCCGGCCAGACTTGGTAAGCGAATATTCGTTGCAACTATCCTCCGGGTATTGGCTTGGGACAAACTATAGCCGGAAAAACATCAGCGATATTATTGAAATGGCGGGCAAGGTAACCGGGTTACAGTTTGGCGGAGACCTTCAAATAAATCTTGGCGATTGACCGTGCGGCGGATATTCGATTACCGCAATACCCCCGTCAGGATTACCAATGAACGGATGGCGCATATTCTGGAACATCCGGAAATGGCGGATATGTTTCCGGCCATTGAGGAGACCCTTCAATCTCCCGTGCGGGTGAACCGCTCGGCCAGCGACAGCGAGGCGCTTCTTTACTACCGCTATTATGAACATACCCCGGTTGGAGGTAAATATCTTTGCGCCGTGGTGAAAAAAGGTGAGGCTGGGGCATTTTTGCTAACGGCGTATCTAACTGATAAAATCAAGCAAGGTGAGATCGTATGGAAAAGGCCATCGTAAAAGTCTGGTATGACCCTGAGGGGGATTTTCTCGAGGTCACTTTCCAGAACAAGGCGGGATACTTCCGCGAGACTGGCAACGATCAGGTCATGGAAAAAGTGGACGCCGATGGAAACGTGTTGGGCTTTTCCATAATGAAGGTCAGCCAGTTGAAAAACCATCCCCTCGAAATCGCCCTCAAGTAAATTCCCCCGCTTTATTAATCAGCCGAGGGTCTGGACGGCCTTGGCGATGCGCGCGATCCCCTTTTCGATCTCCGCCATCGAAAGGGCGTAGGAGATGCGGATGTTCTCCGGCGCGCCGAAGGGGGCGCCGGGCACCACGGCCACTTGCGCTTCCTCCAGCAAAAACTTCGTGGCGCCGTAGGAGTCGTTTATCACCCCGCCCTTCCACGACTTACCGAACCAGCCGGAGATGTTGGGGAACACGTAGAACGCCCCTTGCGGCTCCAGGCAGCGCATTCCCGGAATCCGCTGGAACGCCGCCAGCAATGCGTCGCGACGGGCGCGGAAATGCTCTAACCACTCGCCGATATGCTCCGGCCCCTTTTCCAGCGCGGCGATGGCGCCGTACTGGGCGAAGGAGACGGGGTTGGAGGTGCTCTGGCTCTGGATCATGTCCATGGCCTTGATCAGCGCCGCGTCCCCCAAAAGCCAGCCGATGCGCCAGCCAGTCATGGAAAAGTTTTTCGACAGGCCCGAACAGATCAGCGTGTAGGGCAAAACCTCCGGGTCGTAAAACGGCAGTGAGCGCAACCGCCCTTCGCCATAATAGATGTCCTTGTAAATCTCGTCCCACACGATGAACACCTTGCGCCGGACCGCCACCTCGCACACGGCGCGCAGCGTCGCCTCGTCATACACCGCGCCGGAAGGATTGGACGGTGAATTAATCACGATGGCGCGGGTGCGCGGCGTGATGAGCTTTTCCAGTTCCCCGGCGGTGAAGCAAAAACCGTTTTCCTCGCGCGTGGGCAGGAATACCGGCGTTCCGCCGGCCAGCAACACCTGGTCGGGGTAAGAGACCCAGAACGGCGTGGGGATGATAACCTCGTCGCCGGGGGAAAGCAGCGCCTGGAACAGGTTGTAGAGCACATGCTTGCCGCCGTTGGAGATGATGGCCTGCGCGCGCGTGTAGCCCAGCCCCTCCGTACGCTGGTAGTAGGCGCACAGCACGTCGCGCAGTTGCGGCAGGCCGCCCGCGTCGGTGTATTTGGTTTTCCCCTCGCGCAGCGCCTTGATGGCGGCCTCCTTGACGAACTCCGGCGTGTCGAAGTCCGGCTCGCCCGCGCCGAACCCCACCAGGTCAATTCCCTGCGCTTTCATCGCCTTGGCCTTGGCGGTGATCTCCAGGGTGGGAGAGGGCTTGATCTGGGCCAAACGGTCGGCGAGTTTCATGGGGAACTCCGGAGTGGATTATTCGCCGCCGGCGGAGAGCAGCCGCTCGCGCAGGGCGCTCCCGATGAAATCGGGGGCCATGGAACTGACGTCCCCCAGCAATGAGGCGACCTCCTTGACCACGCTGGAGGAGACGAACAGGTACTCCTCGCTGGGCATCATGAACACCGTCTCCACGCCCGCGGCCAGGCGGCGGTTGATAAGCGACATCTGCATTTCGTACTCGAAGTCGGAAACGGCGCGCAGCCCCTTGATGATCACCCGCGCGTCCACCGAGCGGGCGAACTCCACCAACAGCGAGGTGAAGCCCATCACGCTTACGTTGGCCATCCCCGCGGTGGCCTGGCGCAAAAACGCCACCCGCTCCTCCATGGTGAACAGGTGGGCCTTGCGCGGATTGTCCGCCACGCCCACCACCACCTCGCTGAACATCGCCGCCCCGCGGCGGATCAGGTCAATATGCCCGAAGGTGACCGGATCGAACGAGCCGGGATACACAGCCTTGACACGCATCGCAATTCCTCGCCAAACCGCTGGGGATCATCTCGCCAGCGTGGGCCAATAGCGTACCGCACGCGGGGACGGCGCGCAAGGCGCCCGGCGTGGTATTGTAGAGGGAGGAGGATTGAAGAAGCAGTATGTCCCGCGGACATCCGTTCGCGCGGGCGGCCCTGGTCACCGCCAGCGCGCTGTTCGCCATCGGCTACCCCCTTGCCCGCGCGGTGGAAAGCGACGCAGGCGTGCCCACGTTCGTGGCGCTCTCCTCTCTGTTCTGCGCGCTGGCATTTTCCGCCTTTGGGCGCCTCGGCGCGCGGGGGCCCGCGCCCTTGCCGCATGAAAAAATGGTGATGCTGCTGTGCGGCGCCATATCCCCGGCCATACTGTTCCTGATCCTCACCGCGTCGCGGGTAGTCACTCCGTCGCTGGCCTCGGTCATCGTGATCTCCAACGCGCTGATGGTGGCGGTGGCGGCGGGGGCGCTGGGCCGCAAGCGGTTCACCGCGCCCCAGCTTGTGGCGCTGGCCGGCGGCTTTATGGGGGTGGCATGGATCAGCCTGGAGCGCGGGATGTGGGGCGGAGACCTGATGGGGGTGGCGGGTCTGCTCGTCTCCGCGCTGTTGATCGCCGTCATCACCCTGGCCGTGGAGGCGCCGTTGGCCCGGCTTGGCTGGGCCAAGGTGTCGCAGTGGACCTTTTGGTCGGGCGCCGTGGTGTCCATGGCGGCCGTGGTGGCGATGGGGAAATTCACCCCGCCCGCGCCGGGGCAAATGGCGCTGGCCGCCTTCATGGGCGCGGCGAGCATGAGCGTCCCCGCCGCCCTGTTCAACATGGGTATGAGCCGGCTTGGCTCCGCCGACGCGGCGGCTTTCAAATTGTTGATCCCGTTCTTCGCGCTGGTGTACGCCGCCGTGGCGCTGGGGGAATTGCCCACACCGGCGTCGGCGCTGGCCGGTTCGCTGGTGATCGCCTCGGTGGGATTCTATCAATACTTCAGCGCGCGGGCCGTGGCCGCGGTACAGGGAAACTGACCGCCGTTATTCGAACAAAGCCCCCCACTTGCGCAGCCGGTCGGACATGGTTTTCATCACTGCCAGCGCGAAGGCGGGCCGCTCCCGCGTGAGCGTGAGAAACCTGTCGCGGTTGATTCGGTACAACCGCGCCCCCTCCTTGCCCGCCGCCGCCGTGGCGAACCGGGTCTGGTTCTCCACCAGCGCCATTTCGCCCACGATTTCGCCGGGCATGATAGAGGTCAATTCGGCCCCGCCCACCAGCAAATCCAGATAGCCGGAATGGACGATGTAGGCGGCGTCGCCCGGCTCGCCTTGGCTGAAAAGGATGCGCCCCGGCGCCAGGTCAATGTCGGGTTCAAGATTTTCGAAAAAGCTTGTCATCATGGTTCAACAGCGCCTTCTTGACCTTTCATGCTACTCCTGCCCGGAGCCGCTGTAAAGGCGATCCGCCGCCCGCCGCCCACGAGCGGCATTGACACAACCCCCTTATTCATAGTAACTTATGCCTAAGGTAAGGTGGAATACGGTTCAGGCGGCAGGAGGTCCGTTCGCCACATTGGAAAACGCCGTGGGACTTTGCAAGCCCTGGCTTGCAAGCGGTGTTCACTCCTTTCGGATCGCCCTCGCCGGTATGGCGCGTCTTTTGGGTGAAGCGCGGCCATGCCGCGGAGCGGTATTAGGGAAGTGTAATAAAAGTAGTCATCGCGCTTCCCCGCGCCGCGCTGCTGGGCCGTATTCCAGGTTGTAACAGAATGGCCGGAACATCCCAGGCCGGGAGCGCGTTGCGCGCTGGGGTGGCGCGGCGTGTCTGGAGTGTAATGTGGCAGTTCTTATTCATCGTTTCCTTCCAAGGGAACCATGACCAGCCTAATGGCGAAGTTGCGTAAAACCTTGGCTGGCCAAGGCGGGCATGACCACGCCGCGCAAGGCGAGGCGGAGCAAAAATACCGCGCGCTGATGGAACATGCCAGCGACGCCATCCTGCTGGCCACCCGCGACGGGCGGCTGATCGAGGCCAACCGCCAGGCCGAAACCCTGTTCGGCGCCAGCAAGGAACAGTTGGCCACGATGAATTTCACCATGATTCATCCCCGCGCCGACCTTGAGCGGTACCAGAAGGCGTTCGCGAGCATGTGGGAAACCGGCCACGTTCACGTTCCGGACGCGGAGATCGTCCGCGCCGACGGCGCCGTGGTTCCCGTGAGCATCAACGCAAGCGTCATTGACGTGGGCGGGGAGCGGGTGGCGCAGGGGAGT
>JACQZB010000002.1:23659-29607 GCA_016207925.1 Nitrospinota bacterium | reverse complement strand
TACAAAACACCGCTGATAAAAATCCCCCTCTCCCTGGAGGGAGAGGGGGGCAGGGTGAGGGTGGACGAACCTGTTTTTCATGCCCCCTCACCGGCGCTAAAGCGCCACCTCTCCCCCCGGGGAGAGGTGAAGAATTCCGCTGTCCGGGGTGTTCACACCCCGGACACCCCGCGGGGGCGGTTCGTGAACCGCCCATCTTCGTAGGGGCAGGCCCCAGTGCCGGCCCGTTCGCGGGCGGCCACGAAGGGCCGCTCCTGCAACCAATGCGCCGCGCCGGGTGAGGGGGACATGGCAATGATGCTCCAACCCCTCACCCCCGACGCCCTCTTCACCGCCGTCATGGCCGCCGCCGTCTCCGCGTTCCTCGCGCTCGCCCGCCGCGCGCTCAACACACTCGAACAAAAAATTGACCACAACGCCCGCCGCGTCGAATCCCTCCAAACCGCGCTCGCCCAATACGCCGACCGCCTCGCCCAAAGCGGATTCGACCGCCGCGACGAACTCGACCGCCTCCGCCGCGAGCAGCAGGACCGCCTCGACGCCGCCCTCGAACGCCTCGACGACCGCATCAACGATCTTCACCACCTCATCGTCAAACACGGAGCCAGCAGCAAATGAGTCACTCCCCCCGCCGCGCCCACTCCCGCGCAATACGAAAAGAGATAGTCGCCCTGCTCGCCCAGCTCTATCTCTTCCCCCAAACCGTCCGCGCGCTGACCGCCGCCCTGGGCGCCCGCTTCCCCGGCCTGGAGCAGGACGCCGCCCGCGACGCCCTGATGTATCTCGAAAAGAAAGGCTACATCCGCCTCGCGCAAGGGCAGGGGGGCCGCACCACCGCCCGCGTCACCCCCAAGGGCATTGACCTGGCTGACGGCGCCATCAGCGACGACGCCATATCACCCATCCGCCCCGGCCCCGCCGCCCTGGCCCTCGCCCGCCAAACACGCCTGTTGATCCTGGCCTACTGCCGCCGCTTCCCCGAAGCCTGGAACGGCGACGATGAAATCCTCGCCGAAACCTCCCCCATCCTCGCCGGGGCCGTCTCGCTCGACCAGGTCCGCTACCACCTCTGGTACCTGGCCGGCAAAGGCTGCCTCGAAATGAAAACCCGCGCCCACCTGCGCGACGTCGTCGTCATGGCCCGCATAACCGCCCGCGGCATGGACCTGCTCGACGGCGCCACCGAAGACCCCGGAGTCGGCGATGCCATCCCCTAATACCCCCGCCCAGCTCACCGAAACCCAGGACGCCATCATCCGCCGCGCCGTCCTCGACGGCACGGACTGGAAAACCGCCTACGAACAGGTCTGCGCCATCCGTCCTGTCACCCAGGCCCTCGTCCGCCAGATGATGGAGCGTTACAGCCAGACCCTCGCCGTCAAGGACCACGCCAAGCGCGAAGGCGCCGCGCTGATCCGCCAGTTCTACGAGTCCGCCCGCGGCGGCGCCCCCGTCGAGGAACTCTCCGCGCTGCTTGAACTGGCCGTCTATCACGACATACTCCGCCGCTACGCCCAATCCGCCGACCCCCTCGTCTCCATGACCACCGAGCAGATACTCAAGCTCGACCTGTCCTACCGCGCCGCCCGCAAGCACGGCGGCGCCCCCCGCGAACCACAGGAGAACAGCGATGACATCGAACGATTGCGCGACTACGTTGAACAACGCCGCTCCGGCCATCGTGGCCAAGAACACTCCGGATCAAACCATGCTGCTTGACTGGTTCGCCGACCCCGCCAACTTCGCCGAGGCGCTTATCACCGCCGAGGGCGCGCCCTTGACCCTCGACGCGTGGCAGGCGGACTTTCTGCGCTCCCCCGCGCGCTTCACCGTGATCCTCAAGTCACGCCGCGTTGGCGGATCGTGGATCATGGCCGCCCGAATGTTCATCCGCGCCGTCACCCGCCGCCGCTACTCCGGTGTCTTCGTCTCCCTCAACCGCGAGGAAGCCCGCGGCAAAATCGAATACGCCGCGGAGATGAATGCCGCGCTTCCGCCCCGCTGGCGCCTGCGCGTCGCCGCCCAGTCCCGCGACCAGATCACCTTCACCGACGCCCAGGGCCGCCGCTCCACCTTAACGTCCCTCGCCGCCAAGGCCCCCCGCGGCCGCGGCGGCGACGTGGGCATCTCGGAGCTGCCCCACTGCCACAACTCCCGCGCCATCTACGACGGCGCCCTCCACGTCACCGCCCGGTCCGAAGACCACCAACTCACCGTCGAAAGCACGCCCCTGGGCAAACGCGGCGTCTTTTACGGCCTCGCCCGCGGGCATTACCCCCACTTCCACCGGCTCGAAATCCCCTGGTGGCTTTGTTCCGCGCTCTGTTCCGATCCCGCCCGCGCCGCCCTCGAAGCCCCCGCCATGACCACGTCCGCCCGCGTCGCCGCCTTCGGCGCGCCCGCGCTGCGCGCCATCCACGCCGCCATGCCCGAACCCGCCTTCCGCCAGGAAAGCGCACTCGAATTTGTCGAAATCGAAAACGCCGCCTTCCCCGTCGAAATGCTCTCTCCCTGCGCCCAGCCCGACTACGCCCCCATGGACGCCAAACTCATCTATCACCGCGTCCAGGGCCTGCCCGCCGCGCGCGATTTCGCCTGGCTGGCCGCCTCCCGCAAGGGTACCCTTGTCGCCGGTTACGACCCCGCCCGCTCCCGCGACCGCGCCGCGCTGGTCATCCTCGACATCGCCAACGGCCGCGCCCAAACCCGCATGGCCGTCTCCATGGACAACGTCCCCTTCGCGGACCAGAAGCAGGCCGCCGCCGCCGCCACACGCCACGGCGTCTCCGCGCTGCTCATTGACTCAACCGGCGTCGGCATGGACATCGCCGAACGCCTCGAAGCGGAATTTCCCGGCGTGGCCAAGGGTGTGCGCTTCACCACCGCCGCCAAGGCACGGATGATCGCCTCCGCCTACACCGCCTTTTCCGGCCGCCTCGTCACCATCCCCTCCGACCGCGAACTGGTCCCCCAACTCGCCTCCATCCGCGAGCAGGTGTCCGAATCCGGCGCCATGTTGTTCCATACCCCCCGCGGCGCCGAAGGCCATGGCGATCTGGCCTGGGCGTTCCTGTTGGCCGTCGCCGCATGGAAACATACGCCCCCCGCCGGTGAAACGTTTTATCAACCCCTGGCCCGCCGCGCATCCCCCCACGGCGAGCGCCACGCAAGGAGGGTGATATGACCACAACGAGCCCCATTATTCGTAGGGGCGAGGCATGCCTCGCCCTCTTGGTAGGGGCAGGCCCCTGTGCCTGCCCATCCACGGGTGGCCACGGGGGGCCGCCCCTACACTCGATGCGCCGCGCGCTCTCCTTCTTCCTTTGCTCCCCCTTGGCAAGGGGGAGTACCCCGAAGGGGGGAAGGGGTTCTTTCTTCGTAGGGGCGGTTCGCGAACCGCCCCTACAACCGGCGTGCAAAATCGCGCCCCCCTCCGTACGGGCAGGCCCCTGTGCCTGCCCATCCACGGGCGCGCCCCTACAAAAAACCGCGTCCAACCTCCCACCCCACAGGAGAACCACATGACCACCGCCGCCAAACCGCGAACCGGCGAAATGATCCCGTTCCGCCCCGCCGCATCCCTCCTGCGTTCCGGCCCCGCGGGAAGGCTCACCCCCGCCATGCTCGCCGCCATTCTCGCCGACCTCGACGCCGGCCACCCCGCCGACGCCATGGCGCTCTTCGACGAGATGGAGGAAAAGGATCTCCACCTGGGCGCCGTCACCCAGACCCGCTTCCTCGCCGCCGCCGCCCAACAGCGCGACATCATCCCCGCCTCATCCTCCGCCGATGACGAGCGCATCGCCCAATTCGTCCGCGAACGCCTCGACGCGCTCCCCCACCGCCACGCGCTTCTCACCGGATTGATGGCCGCCGTCACCCACGGATTCGCCGTCGCCGAAATCGTCTGGGACATCTCCGAAGGCCACGCCGTCCCCGCCGCCGTCCACATCCGCCCCCAGCGCCTCTTTACCTTCGCCGATCCCGCCGCCGCCAATCGCGTCTCCGGCTTCCCCCGCTACCTCGAACCCGGCGCGCCCAAGGGCGTCGAACTGCCCCGCGAAAAATTCATCTTCCACCGCCACCACGCCGCCTCCGGCGACTTCCTGCGCGCCGGACTTTACCGCGGCGTTTCCTGGTACTACCTCTTCACCAGCTACGCCATCAAGGACTGGCTCACCTTCATGGACCTCTACGGCGTCCCCCTGCGCCTCGGCAAGTTCAAACCCACCGCCGACGAACGCGCCCGCCAGGTTTTGAAGGACGCCGTCCTCAACCTGGGATCCGACGCCGCCGCCGTCATCAGCGAGGACACCACCATCGAGTTCATCAACTCCGCCCTCTCCGGCGGCCACGATCTGTTCCAGAACGCCGCCGAATACTTCAACCGCCAGAAGTCAAAACGCATCCTCGGCCAGACCCTCACCACCGAGTCCGGCGACAAGGGCGGCGCCTACGCCCTGGGCGCCGTCCACGAGCGCGTCCGCGAGGACATCGTCGCCTTCGACTGCCGCGCGCTCGACGAAACCCTCACCACGGAACTGATCCGCCCCATGGTGGACTACAACTTCGGCCCACGCCGCGCCTATCCGCGCATGGTCACCCGCCTGCGCCGCGCCGGGGAGACGAAGGAACGCCTCGACCAGATCGAATCCCTCGTCCGCATGGGCGCCCAGATCCCCGCCCGCATCGCCGCCGAAGCCGCCGGCGTCACGCTCCTCGGCGACCCCGAAGCCCCGCTCACCCCCGCCGCCAAAAAGGAGACCCTCGCATGACCGCCCATCGCGCCGAATACCTCGCGGTCCCCTACGGCGAATTTGACCATCCCAACGGCAGACAGGTGATAGACCACGCCGCCGCCCAACGCATCGTGGACCGCCTCCGCCAATGGAACCGCGACATCGTCGTGGACTACCAGCACGAAACCTATCTCGCCTGCGCCCGCGCCCACGCCGCCGGATGGCTGCAAAACGGCTCCGCCCGCCTCACCCCCCAAGGCGTCGCCGCCGTCATCGAATGGACGCCGCAAGCCGCCGCCGCCATCGCGGACGGGAGGTATAAATTCCTTTCACCCGTGTTCGAGGCGCAAAACGGCGCCATCATCGCGCTCGTTTCCTTGGGCCTCACCAACAACCCCAACATCAATTCCATGCCCACGTTGACCCTTAACCCCCTTTCATTGGAGACACACATGGACGAAGAACTGTTTGGCAAAATCAAGTCCGCCCTGGGCCTTGCCGCCGCCGCCGATGGCGACGCCGTCATCGCCGCCGTGGACGCGCTCAAAACCGCCGCCGAACAATCCCGCGCCGCCCTGGTGGACACGCTGGTCAACGACGCCGTCGCCGCCGGCAAAATCACCCCCGCCCAGCGCGATTGGGCCGTGGAGATGGGCAAGGAAAAGCCCGAATCCCTCGCCGGTTTTCTGGCCAACTGCCGCCACCCGGCCCCCTTGGGCGGCGTCATCACCACCGGCGGCGGCCCGCGCAAGTCCCGTCTCACCGAGCGCCAGTCCGCCCTCTGCCGGATGCTCGGCGTTAGCGAAGACGACTATCTGGCGTTGAGCTAGAACCATGATGACCGGCATGCCCAATACCCGAAGCCCTGAGCCGAAGGCGAAGGGCCTTGCAGCCCTCTTCGCGGGCGCGCCGCTTGCCGCGCCCCTACACCCGATGCGCCCCGCCGCTATCTTCCATAACAAACACAACCCATAAAAGGAGAAACCACAGTGGCCAATCTCACCGCCGACAAAAAGTCCGTCCGCAAGGACGGCACCGTCTTCACCCATCCCGCCGCCGCCTCCACCGTCATCTACGCGGGCGCCCTGGTGGCCGTCAACGCCAACGGCTACGCCGTCCCCGCCGCCGACGACGCCACCCAGCGCTTCCTGGGCAAGGCCGACCGCCGCGCCGATAACTCCTCCGGCCACAACGGCGCCATCTTCGCCG
>JACQZB010000002.1:0-23631 GCA_016207925.1 Nitrospinota bacterium | reverse complement strand
GCCGCGCCGATAACTCCTCCGGCCCCAACGGCGCCATCTTCGCCGAGGGCCACCGCGAAGGCGTCTTCGAGTTCGACGGACCCGGCTTCACCCCCGCCGACACCGGCATTGACCTTTACGCCGTTGACGACCACACCGTGGGCCGCGGCATCGTGGCGCAGCCGGTCAACACCACCGGCGTCACGCTCTCCCGCCTGCCCGCCTCCCGCGGCGGCTCCTACCAGCTCGCCTACACCTCCGCCGCCACCACGTTAAGCTACGGCGGCGGCGCCGGCGTCAACGTCGGCGCGGGCGGCGTGTTCACCCTCACCGCCCCGGACGGATCGCAGATCCTCGCCACCGCCGCCGCCGCCAGTCTGCCCGGCGCCGATCAGACCGACAGCATCCAGCTCCGCCATCTGCGCTGCGGATCGCTGGCCGAAGTCATCAACTCGTCGCTGGTCTTCGTGGACATCCTCGGCGCCGTCCGCCGCTAACCAAAAAAACCGAAAGGAGACATCATGACCGCTCTGCCGCTTTTCATCATCATCGCCGCCGCGCTGTACGCCGCCATCACCGCCGCGCCCGCGCCCGAATCCCTCGCCGCCCTGCCGCTCTTTTTCGGCCCCGTCATTGACCGCACCACGCTTACCGACGCCATGCGCGGCTTTAAAACCATCTTCACCAAGGCCTACGACGAAGGCCGCTCCTACGCCGACAGCCTGGCCATGCGCGTCGAATCCGTCACCCGCCAGGAGGAGTACCGCTGGCTGGGCGCCCTGCCGGGCCTGCGCGAATGGCTCGGCGAGCGCGCCGTGAAGGACCTGGCCCAGGACGGCTTTGTCATCAAGAACCGCGACTTCGAGGCCACCGTCGCCGTCTCCCGCAACGACATCGAGGACGACAACCTTTCACTCTACAAGCCGCTCTTCGCCCAGTTGGGCGAGTTGGCCCGCCAGCATCCCGACCAGATGCTGTTCGAGCTGCTCTCCGGCGGCTTCACCACCGCCTGCCACGACGGCCAGTTCTTTTTCGACACCGGTCATCCCAACGGCGCCCAAGCCGCCTGGGGCAACAAGTCCACGGACGCCCGTTCCGCCGCCAGCTACGAAACCGCCCGCCACGCCATGATGAGCCTGGTCAACGACGAAGGCCGCCCCATGCGCCTGACCCCGTCGAGTCTCATCGTCCCGCCCCAGTTGGAAAAAACCGCGCTCGACATTCTGCGCGCGGATCGCTCCGCCAACGGCGCGTCCAACGTCTGGGCCAACTCCGCGGACATCATCGTCGCCCCGGAGTTGGCGGCCAATCCCACCTATTGGTTCCTGGCCGATCTGCGACGGGCAGTGAAGCCCTTCATCCTGCAGATGCGCCAGGCGCCGCGTTTTACCGCCATGGACAACCCCGACGACGAAAACGTGTTCATGCGCAAGGAGTACCTCTACGGGGTGGATTACCGCGGGGCCGCGGGCTACGGCCTGCCCGCCCTGATCCACGGGTCCACCGGAGGCGCTTGAAAAGGACACGTCATGGGGCCGGGGCCATTCGCATGAACCCCGGCCCCCTTTAGATAACCTATGCACACCATGAGCATGACCACCGCGCGAATAACATCCGCCGCTTCGCTCTATTCTTCCCCTCTCCCCTCGCTGCGAGAGGGTGCACGAAGGCCGGGTGAGGGGGACATGATAACGACGATCCCCCTGGTAGGGGCGCATCGTGATGCGCCCTCTTCCGTAGGGGCAGGCCCCCGTGCCTGCCCTTCCATGGGCGGCCACGGGGGGCCGCCCCTACACCCGATGCGCCGCGCCGCCAATTTTCCGCTTCCCCGTGGTCGCCTGACCACGGTCTTCCCCTCCGCTGTCTGGGGTGTTCACACCCCGGACTCCCCCGCGGGCGCGCCGCTTGCCGCGCCCTCTTCCATAGGGGCGGTTCGCGAACCGCCCCTACAACCATTGCGCCACGCCACTCTTCCACCTCTCCCCTCGGGGGCAGCCCGTTTCGCGCCGGGTGCGGGGGATACAAAAACCATCAACTGACGGACAACCCCATGCCCTACACCACCCTTGACCAACTCAAAAACAAAATTGACGAGGCGGCGCTCATCCAGCTCACCGACACCGCCAACACCGGCGCCATTGACGCAACCACCGTCCAGCGCGCCATCGCCGCCGCCGACGCCCTGGTTGACGCCTACGCCGGCTCCGTCTATCTCGTCCCCATGGACCCTGTCCCGCCGGTCGCCGCCGATCTGTCCGCCACCATCGCCATCGCGCTGCTGCACCGCTTCCGCTCCGCCGACTCCCCCGTCTGGAACGCCGCCTACCGCGACGCCATCGAGTTCCTGCGCGAAGTCGCCGCGCGCCGCGCCACCCTGGAGGGCGCCGCCGAGCCGTCCCCCGCCGCCGATCTCTCCGCGAATCTCTCCTTCACCGCCAACCCCCGCCGCTTCTCGCGCCAGTCGCTGGAAGGGATGTGACCCATGCTCGCCCTCATGTTCCGCGCCGCGCCGCTCTCAAGGGAACGCGAACGCCTCGCCGGACTCTCCGCCGCGCTCGAGTCCTTCGCTCCCGTGTGGCTGGCCTCCTTGCGCCGTTTGTTCGACATCGGCGGCGATCCCCCCTGGGCGCCGCTTTCCCCAGGTTATCTGCGCGAAAAACTCGCCGCGGGCTATCCCGCCAACATCCTGGTGCGAACCGGCGCCCTGCGCGATTCCATCCGCGTCGCGCCCCAGGGGCCGTATCTGGCCGCCACCGCCGCGGCGCCCCACGCTGCCGCCCATCAGTATGGCGGCCCGTCCCGCAACCTTCCCGCGCGCCCCTTCCTGGTCATGCTCCCCGATGACCTGCGCGCGCTGGAGGAGATCATCGCCCGCCACATCGCCGGAGACGAACAATGAACTACACCATCAGCCAGATAGAGGACGCCATCCTCGCCGCCCTCGCGCCGCTGTCCGTGGGGCAGGGTGGCCTCGCCCGAACCATCGCCTCCTACGAGGGCCAGCTTGATGAAGCCGCGTCGGGAAAAGGGCAGGGGCTAGCGATCCTGCCCGCGCTGCTGGTCGCCTTTCCGCCGAGTTGCGCCTGTCGTACCTCGAGGACACCACCGCGTATTGATGACCATGTGCATACCAATCACCGCTTCCGCCTCTCTCCTTTGCTCCCCCGAGGCTCGGGGGAGTGGCCCGCGGGGCCGAGGGCGTTCTTTTTTCCCCTCCACCCGGGGGGAGAGGGTGGCCGAAGGCCGGGTGAGGGGGATCAATAAATCACCAAACAGGAGCACACTCACATGACCGGCATCAACACCGGCGCTGAACTGCGCCACGCCTTCCGCAAATCCCCCGCATGGGGCCAACCCGCCCAGGCCGGCGCGGGCGACGGCGCCGAACTTGGCGCCCACACGCTCGCCCACCGCATCGAACGCATTCCCCACGGCGCCCTGGGCCACGCCCACTCCCCCGGCGCCGACAAGGGCAATATCCGCCTCGACGGGTATATCGAAACCTATGCCCGCTACGGCGATCTGCTGGGTCTCGCCCTTGTCGCGGGCGCGGCCCCCGCGCCAACGCCCGCCGGCGCTTCCAGTTACACCCACACCATCACCCCCGCGGACAACATTGACGGACTCTGCGCCACATGGATCGAACGCCGCAAAAGCTACACCCTCGAAGCGGTGTTAAAGCCCCACGCCTTCACCCTCTACGGCGACGCGGGCCGCGCGCTCACCCTGCGCCTCGACACCCAGGGCTTCGATCTCATCGAGGACTCAACCGTCAACACCCTCGTTACTTTCGCCGCCGTCACCATCCCCGACACGGGCAACCGCCTGTTGTTCTCCCAAATGGCCGTCCGCATCAACGCCGCCAGCGGCGCCGCGTTGACGGATACCGACAAGGTCTATCCCAGCCAGATTGTCTTCCGCTTCCGCCGCCAGCTCGAAGGAGCCTATACCGGACAGTACGCGGTTGAGCGCGGCGGCGCCGCCATGGACCGCATGGACGAACCCGTCAACGCAGGGCCAACGGAAACCTCGCTGGAACTGCGCTTCCCCGTAAGCGCCAGCCCGTTGCTGCTGTCCGCGTTCAAGTCCGATGAACGCAAAAAGCTCGACCTCGTGTTCACCGGGCGCGAAATCGAAACCGGACTGCGCCGCTCGCTTTCCATCGAACTGCCCGCCGCCGAACTTGCCGCGCTCACCACGCTCGACTCCTCCCGCGGACGCCTCATCGAGCGCGCGGAATTTCTCTGCCATCAACCCGCCGCCGCGCCCGCCGGGATGACCGGCATCGCCACGCCCTGGCGGATCACCGCGGTGAACACCCGCTCCACCTCATACCTGGAGTAGCCGTCATGGAACTCGGTGGCCTGTTGAACGAGGAATTGCGTACCGTGGGCGCATGGCTCCCTCTTGGCCCCGCGCCGGAACGCATCCACGCGCTCCACTACCTGCGCGAACGCGCCAAGGACTCCCCCGCGCTTATCGCCGAAGCGGACGCCATGGAACGCGCGCTCGAATCCGCCGCCGCCCTCCGCGTCCGGTTTATTCACGCTTCCCCGTGGCCGCCCGCCCACCGTCTCGGTAGGGGCAGGCCCCTCTGCCTGCCCTTTTACGGGCGGCCACGGGGGGCCGCCCCTACGATATCAATCGCGCTGATGGCCGTCACCGGCTGGCGCGGCGTCACCGCCAACGGCGAACCGCTGGAATTCAACGCGCGCAACCTGCGCCTGGCCGCCGAATCCAACCCGGACTTCGCCGCATTCGCCGCCCGCGCCGCCGCCAACCTGCCGTCGCTCACCGCATGGCGCATCAAGGAGGCAAAAAAAAAGTGACCACGTGGATCAACGCCTTGCGCGACTACCCCGGTTACTCCTGCGCCGCCTGCGAGGATACCCGGCGCCGCGACCGCGTACCGCCCCCATGCCGCGCCGCCGCCTGCCCCGTCGCCACGCCCGATGGAGTGGAAGGCATATTCGCCCGCGTGTGGTCCGCGTTGCGCGACACGAACCACATCCTCGGACCCCGCGGCACGCTCGCCGCGCTTGGCGTCCGTCCGGACTTGGCGCTCATCGAGTTGATCCGCGCCGCCGAATCCGCCCTCCGCGCCCCCAACCGCCGCAAGGAGGTAGTGAACCATGAGTGAACTGCGTCTCGACATCGTTCTCGAATCCGCCCCCGCGCTCGACGCCCTCGACGCCTTCTCCGCCCGCGCCGCGCAAACGTTCGCCGCCGCGGGCGCCTCCGCCGCCCAGGCCGCCGCGCAGACCGGCCAACTCGCCCGCGAGTATCAACAACTTCCCCGCGAAGTGGTCACCGAACTGCGCGCCGTGGACTTGGCCGCCCCCGTCATCGAGGCCGCGCTCGCCCGCCTCGACGCCGTCCCCGCCGTCCGCGAGATCACCCTGCGCGGCGTCCGTCACCGTCAACCACGTCGTCATCCAGTCCCCCGCCGCGCCCGTCACCCGCGACGGCGCCCGCCGCGTCGTCGCCCGCGAGTTGCGCCGTTACCAGCGCCGCGCCGGATTGATGAACGACGGGAGCGCGTCATGAACGCGATGGATTCTTCCGCTGTCCGGGGTGTTCACACCCCGGACTCCCCCGTAGGCGCGCCGCATGCCGTGCCCCTCAAACCGATGCGCCGCGCCGCCCATTCTCCGCTTCCCCGTGGTCGCCTGACCACGGTCTTGGCAGGGGCAGGCCCCTGTGCCTGCCCGCGCACGGCCGGCCGCGGGGGGCCGCCCCTACCCAATCGCGTTCGCGCTAACTAAGGAGCCATCCCCATGACCCTGCCCGTTAAACCCGAAATGGCCTATCCAACCTTCGCCGCGCCAAGCGCCTCATTCAGCCCTTCGCGCTGGCCCGTCATCGCGGAGACGGACATGATCCACCGCCGCTTCGAGGCCGGCGCGCGCACCGCCTCCGGCGCCTATATCCGCCACACCTCGCCCGTCGCCGAGCGCCGCGTCTCGCTCACCTGGGCCGCGCTGTCCACCGCCGAGCTTGACTCCTTCGCCGCCGCCAACGGTTCCGGCTTCTTCTATGCCGCCGGCGGCGCCGCGTTCGAGTACCGCCACCACGACGGCGCCGTCTATCAGGCCCGTTTCGCTTCAACGGAAATCGAAACCCGCCCCCTCGGCGCCGGACGCGGGGAGCTTGGCCCCATCGAGATGCTGCTGACATGAGAACGTTCAGCCCCGCGCTCGCCGCCGCGCTCGCCAAGCCTCACCTGCGCCCCGCGTGGCTGCTGCGGCTCAACCTCGTCTATCCGGACGGCGCCGCCGAAACCCTGTATCTGGCCAGTCACGCCTACACGCTTTGGGGCCAGCAGTGGAAACCGCTCGTCATCTCCTGGGGCGCCGTGGACCGCTTCTTCGACCCCTCCCTGCGCGAGATAAAGGTCGCCGACGTCTCCGTGGAACTCGACAACCGCCCCGGCGCCCTAGGCGCCACCGAACCTTCCTTCAGCCGCCGCCTGCGTTCCGCCGGCCTTTCCGCTTCCCTTGCCACCCTCTACCTGTGGCTCGACAGTGAGGGACTGGCCGAACCCGCGGGCGATAACCAGGGCGATCTTGTCGAGATCATCTCCGGCAGGCCGGAGATCGCCGGAGACATCACCCCCGCGCGCTGCCCGTTGGACATCGTCAGCCGCGGCGGCGAATACGACGATCAGCGTTGCCCCTGGGGCGCGGTGTTGCTGGGCCGGTACTCCCGCGATCAATGGGGCACGCTTCCCGCCCGGCTCGACGGCGCATGGAAACCCATGGTCTTCGGCGACGATGTGATAGTGGAAGGCGTCCCCCTTTCCGGCCCCGTTCGCGCGGGCCGCGTGGAGGGGCCGGATGCGCTGTTCGATCCCGCCTCCGGCGCCGATCACGTCATCATCTCGTTCCCCGGCGGCGGCGCCGTCAACGCGGACAACCCCATGGCCGCGCCCATGGACATCTACCTGGGCGACTGGCGGCTCACCGTCTCCCGCCCCCCGCGCCGCTCAGGCTCCACGAACCAGTGGATATACGACATCCATTCGGAATCGGCCTTCAACCCCTACGTCATCCCGTCGCCTCTGTCCGGCGCCACGCCCCTGTTCATGCCCAGCGCCTCCGCCCGCTGGCCCCGCGCCGACGAGTCCGGCCAAGGCCCCTACGCCTCCGCCGAACCCGCGCGCGGCGCCCCGTATCAGTTCTTCCATGGCGCCGCCGATACCGGCAATTGGCGCGGCGGACATCATCCCGGCCGCTCCGGCCCTTATATAAAGAAGGTCTTCGTCAACGGAGTGGAATCCACCGCCGCCGTCAAGGACGATCCCTTCGGCATCGCCTGGATACAATCCGCCGGCGCCGCCATAAGCGAGCCGGGCAACCCGCGCGCTTTGCGCCTCAAGTGGACCGGCGTGGACGTCAACTTCACCACCAACGGCGCCTACCTGCGCCCCGCCCAGCTCACCGCCGCCTGGCCGCAAGGCTACAACGCCGCCGCCAATCCCTGCATCCTCGGCGACTTCGCCATCCCCGCCAGTGGCGGCGGCGCCCCCGCCTCCTCCCAGCTCGGTTTGGTCAACGCCGTCCGCTACCCGCGCCTCGGCTCGCGCATCGCCTCCGTCCGCTTCGTCATGCGCTACACCGGCGTGGAAACTTCCGCGGGTACGTTCAACCTCCAACTGTTCGGAACCTCGTACAGTTTCGATTCCGCCCAACTCGCCGACGGCGCCGCCCTCGCCGCCTCCGGCTGGAGCGTCGCCCTCGACAAACGCGGCGCGGATCACGAAATCTGGCCCAACAACAACGGCTACCCCTACACCCTCACCAGCCCCGATCCGCGCGCGTGGGACGTGTACGAGTTGTCCCGCGACGTCACCGCCGAAGCCTTGCGGCACATCGAAACGTACCACGGCTTCGCCGACACGTTCCGCGCATGGTTCTCCGGAACCATCTGGCCGGATACCAACAGCTTCATCCTCCTCGCCTGCGAGTTGGAAATAGCCTTCGAACCGGCCGCCAAGGCGCTTGAAGGCCCCCGCGTCACCGCTCTTGTCGGCTCTCCCAACGCCACCGCGGGCGAAATCATCGCCAGCCTCATTCCGGCTGACCAACGCGAAACTGGATTCGACGACCCCGCGCTCCCCGCCCTCAAAATCGCCGTGGACCGCCAGCGCAGCGTCTGCTCCCTCATACGCGACATAACCCGCCAGACCGGAACCCAGTTGACGAAAAATCTCCAAACCGGACTGTGGGATATGGTCAAGGTCAGCCCCGCCCGCGACAACGAAAATCCGCCAACGCCCGTCATGACGCTTAGCGATGGGGAGATGCTCGCGGGGGATGACGGCCTGCCGCGTATCCGCCGCTCCCGTTCCGCGCCGGAAGATTTGGTCAACGAAGTCACCGTGGACTTCACCGGCGAGCTTGGCCGCGCCTCCTCCGTCACCGCGCGCAACGAAGGCAGCGCCGCCGCCCACGGATTGCGGACGGGCCGTTTTGTCCTCGGCGCGGGCGTCACCCGCGCCGCCGCGGAAGATTACGCCCGCGAACTGCTCGACGAGTTGGCCGAACCCGCCGACTTTTATTCCATGACGTTCCCCCTCGGCCCGCAACTTGCCCTGGAGCCGGAGGACACCATCGCCGTCACCGCGGCGCTCGACCAGCTCAACGCCACCTTGATGCGCGTCGTCGCCGTGGAGGCGGATCCCGCCTCGCTCGCGCGCGGCGCGCCAGCCGCGGTCACCATCCACGCCCGCCGCTACAGCGTGGTGCGCAAGGGATTCGGCGCCGTCGCGCTCGGCGCCGCCCCCTTCGGCCAGGGCCAACTCACCGAAAACTGAAAGGCCCCGCCATGCGAATCTCACTGCAGCCCCGCGCTCTTAATCCTTTGCTCCCCCTTGACAAGGGGGAGTCCGCCGTTTCGGCGGGAGGGGGTTCTTCCAGTAGGGGCGATTCGCGAATCGCCCTCCTGCGGGCGACCAATCGGGTCGCCCCTACCGGCCCCGCGCGCGCCCGCATCCCCACGCCCCCACAACCGCGCTCCGCGTCACAACTGAACGGAGGATTCCCATGCCCATAGACGGATACACCCAAAACCGAGGCCTGATAAAAATCGCCCCCGGCTCCACCGACAACTGGGATGTCTGGTACAACCAGTCCCTTGACCTGCTCGACGAACCGGCGCTGCTCTACCGCCTCACCGCCGCCGAGGCGCTGGCGCAAGGCGACGCCGCCGTGATTCTCGACGACGGCTTCGGCGCCAAGAAAGCCTATAAGGCCGCCAGCGCCGCCTACACCTCCGGCGACCCCCTGGGCGTAGCCATCGAATCCGCCGCCGCCGGAGCCTCCGTCCACATCGCCACCCATGGCCGCGTGGTCAATCCATCATGGAATTTCGGCGCCGCGGATAAATTCGCCTACCTCGCCGCCGATGGAACCGTTACCTCCGCCGCCGCCGCCACGCGCATCGGCTATATCCTTTCGGACACCGCCATCTACCTCGACCCGGCGGGAAGCGGCGGCTCCGGCGGCCAGACCAACACCGTCTCCGGTTCCAGCGGCGTTTCAAACACGGGCAACAACGTGGACGCCGTGCTCGCGCCCGTCTATGGCGCCGCGGCAAACACCGTATGCCAGGGCAACGACGCCCGCTTGCACTCGCCGAACACCGACGGCGGCACCTCCGCCGCCTCCTTCGAGATCAACTACGCCGCCAACAGCGCCCGCCTGCTCACCACGGGCCTTACCGCCAACCGCGACTACACTTTCCCCGACGCCACCACCAAACTTGTCGGCGAAGCCGCCCCCGCCGCCGTCACCGGCGACCACGACTATTCGGCGGGCGCGTTGCGATTCCCGGTAAGCGCGGGCGTTCCCGCCGCCGCCAACGACGAGGGCGATGTGAAGTTCGACACCGTTAATGACGACCTCTACCTCGGCCTGGGCGGCTCCGCGTGGAAAAAAATCGGCGCCTCCGGCGGCGCCGTCACCGAAACGCGCATGGCCGCCGCCGAGGACAACCTCGCGCTCACCGCCTTCCGCCTCGCCGTTGTGGGTGGCCTGTCCGTCCAGCAGATGGAGGACGGCGTGGTGGACGAATTCGAGGACCAAACCGGCGTGGACGCCGCCGCTTCCATCAACGAATCCTACGACGCCGCCGGCGATTACTACGCCCCCGCCGTCTCCACCGCCACCGCCGCCAGCTATGGCGAAGCCAACCAGAACACCGAACGGATCATGTACTCCGGCGTGCGCGTGGAAGTGGGGCAGGCGCTTGCCGTCCCATCGCCCATCACCCTGTACAGCGTCAAGTTTTACCTGCGCAAGGCAGGCGCGCCTACGGGCGCCGTCACCGCCAGGATTTACGCCTCCGCCGGAACCGTGGGGACCAACGCCTATCCCACGGGGGCCGCGCTGGCCGTATCCAACGCCATTGACGCCTCGACCCTCACCACCAGCATGGCGCTGTACGAGTTCACCTTCGCCGCGCCCTACGCCATGGCGGCCGGGGATTACGCCGTCGCCTGCGCCTTCTCCGGCGGCGACGCCGGCAACGCCGTGTACGCGGGCGTGGACGATTCCGCCCCTTCCCACGGCGGCAACCTGTTCCGGCTGGCTCCGCCATCCACCTACACCACCGAAAGCGCCGTGGACGCCGTCTTCTACCTCATCAAGCAAATTTCCGGCGACATGACGCTTGTTCCCAACGCCCAGTCCGCCGCCGCCGAACCCGCCGAGGCCCGCCTGATCCTGTTCGCCGAGCCGGTGGACGGCGTCACCCTCAACACTGACCTTGTAGGCTACGTCACCAAAAACGGCGGAACCAACTGGGATCAACTTACCCTGGCGGACGAGGGGCCGTATGAAAGCGGCAAGCGCATCTACGCCGCGTCCGCCGCGCTGACGGGCGCGGGAACGGCGATGAAGTGGAAAGTGACCACGCATAACAACAAGAACGTCCGCCTGCACGGCGTGGCGCAACTGTGGAGGTGATCGCATGACCGTTAAACGAGTCGCGCCGCAATCGCGGCGGAACGAACTGGCCGCCAAGGCCCAGGCCCGCGCCGCCCTGGCGCGCTACGCCGCCATGACGCGGATGAAAATCGAGGCGGAGGTAGCCCGCATGACCGCCGCCCAGCGCGAGGCGGTACTGGCCGCCCTGTTGTTCGCCGTCACCCGCGACAAAGAGACCGCGCCATGAGCTTCATCCATTTCACCATCGGCGAGTTCGCCTGCAAGTGCGGCTGCGGCGCCAACCGCATTGACGAGGAGTTGGTGCGCCGCCTCGACTGGATCCGCGCGGCCTATTACCCATGGACGCTCAACGTCAGCTCCGGTTACCGTTGCGCCGCGCGCGACCGCGCCGTGGGCGGCAACGGCAACCACCCCACGGGGCTGGCGGCGGACCTCATCGTCTCCAAGGGCGCGCGCTTGCGCGACTTCATCCTCGCCTGCCACGCCGCCGGAATCCCCCGCATCGTCCTTTACCACAACCTGCCCCATGTCCATGTGGACATGGTCCCCAACCGCCCCGAAGGCATTTACATCCGGTAACTCATGGAAGTCCGCTCGTTGGCGTTCATCGCGATCACCCGGCGCCCTACGCAAGCGATTCGCGAATCGCCCTCTTTGGTAGGCTAGCTTTGCATAAGTGGCACATGCTGGTGAAAAGGAAGGTACGGATAAAAATCTTCCCCTCTCCCTGGAGGGAGAGGGCAGGGTGAGGGTGGACGAACTTGTTTGTTCATGCCCCCTCACCCGGCGAAAGACCGCCACCCTCTCCCCCCGGGGAGAGGGAAATGCGTATTTTGCCAATCACGGGAGTTATGCAAAGGTCTTCTTCGGTGGGGGGACGGCGCGCCGTACTCCTGCAAACCGCGCCCGCCTAAACGCTGATAACCCGCGTCATCCCTCACGGGGACGCATTTGATGGAGGTTTGCATGACCGATTCCTTGGCCGCGCGGCTTCTGCCGCTCATCATCGGGCAGTTGCTTAAGCTGCTCTCCCCCGAACTGGTGCGCGACCTGGCCCGCCACCTTGTTGACGCCGCGGAGAACGCGGTCCTCAAAAGCGAGAACCAGCTCGACGACGCGTTCCTCCCCGCGCTTGACGTGGTGCGCCAGGCCTTGGGCCTGCCCCCGTCGGTCCGCCGCGCCTAGCGCCATCCGGCGGCATGGCGGAATTTAACTTGCCATGCCGCCGGGCCGGGGAATAGAATGAAAATTCGCTTGCGACCGCGTCCCAAACCGGGGCGCGCCAGTTAATCTATTCGACAACAGACCGTGACGCCAACTGCGAGAATCGTTATCACCGGCGTGGGGCTTGCCGCCCCCGGCGCGGACAACCTGCCCGATTTCCGCGCCCAACTGCTGGCCGGGCGCTCCGGCGTGGAGTTCATCGAAACCCGCTACATGGGCCGCGTCCCCGCCGGTGTCTGCCGCTTCGACCAGTTCCGCTACCAATCCAAAAAAGCCGCGCGCCGCGGCACCCGCGCGGGCGCCGTGGCCATCTGGGCCGCCAACGAGGCCCTGCGCGACGCCGGTATCGCCATCGGCGACGGCAACCGCGCCTCCACCGGCGTGTTCGTCGGCATCACCGAACACGGCAACGTGGAAACCGAACACGAAATCTTCAACATCAGCCAGTACAACTACGACGTCAAGTACTGGACGCACCACCACAACCCCCGCACCGTCGCCAACAACCCCGCGGGCGAAGTGACCCTCAACCTGGGGATCACTGGGCCGCACCTGTGCCTGGGCGCCGCCTGCGCCGCGGGCAACCTGGGCCTTATCTACGGCGCCCAGATGCTCCGCCTCGGCGAGGTGGACTTGGCCCTGTGCGGCGGCGTGTCCGAAAGCATCCACACCTTCGGCATCTTCGCCAGTTTCCGCGCTCAAAACGCCCTGGCCTCCCATGAAGACCCCGCCAAGGCCAGCCGCCCCTTCGACCGCGGACGCAACGGCATCGTCGTCGCCGAGGGCGGATGCCTGTACACCCTCGAACGCCTCGACGGCGCCTTGGCCCGCGGCGCCAAAATCTACGGCGAAATCGCCGGCTACGCCTACAACTCCGACGCCACCGACTTCGTGCTGCCCAACCCCGCCCGCCAGGCGGAGTGCATGTTGCTCGCCCTCAAGCGCGCCGGGATGAACCATGAGCAGATCAGCGTCATCAGCGCCCACAGCACCGGCACCACCTCCGGCGACGAGCACGAGGCCGCCGCCATCCGCCAGGTGTTCACCGGCCCCCGCTTCCCCTACGTCAACAACACCAAGAGCTACATCGGCCACGCCATGGGCGCCGCGGGAGCGCTGGAATTGGCGGGCAACCTGCCGTCGTTCAACGACGGCTACGTCCACCCCACCATCAACCTGGACGACCCGGATCCCGAGTGCCGGCTGGAGAATATCGTCATCAACAAAGCGCTTCACATCGGAGAAATTACGAGTATAATGAACAATTCGTTCGGAATGCTCGGCGTAAACTCGGCGCTCATCGTGCGCCGGTTCAGGTAGGAGGGGTTCCCCCTCCCGCGGCGTCACAGGAAAAGGTTCTAGGTGTAAGGACAGGATTCATGACTGCGGATGGTATTCGTCAGGCGATCATACAGATCATCTCGGAAATCGCCCCGGATGAGGATTTAACCGGCATCAACCCCGACGAGCCCCTGCGCGACCAGGTGGACCTCGACTCGATGGACTTCCTCGACATCGTAATGGAGCTTCGCAAACGCTACAGCATCGAAGTGCCGGAGAAGGACTACCCCCAACTGGCCACCATGAGCTCCACCGTCGGCTACCTCCTCCCCCGGATGGAGAGCCTGTAGGCGGCCCGCCGCCTTCGCGCCTTCGCCAGGCCCCGCCGGTGCGGTACGACGCCATCGTGATCGGAGCCGGCATGGCCGGTTTGGCCGCTGGTCTGCGCCTGGCCCTGTACGGCAAAAAAACCCTCGTCCTCGAACGCCACTCCCGCCCCGGCGGCCTTAACTCCTGGTACCGCGCCGGCGGCTACCACCTGGACGTCGGCCTGCACGCGCTGACCAACTACAACCCCGCCGCCGGGCGCGACGCCCCGCTCAACCGTCTCCTGCGCCGCCTGCGGTTAAGCCGCGCCGCGCTCAAGCTGGCCCCCCAGAAGGAAAGCTGGATACTCCACTACGGCGCCAAGCTGGTTTTCAATAATGATTTCGCCTGCCTGCTCGACAACGCCCAGGCCCGCTTCCCCGGCGCCGCCGACGGGCTGCGAAAACTCGCCGCCGAGGCGCGCCGCCACTATATGGAAGACCGTTTTTTCACCGGCGAGAGCGCCCGCGCGCGCCTGCCGGAGTTCATCGCCGGCCCCATGCTGCGCGAGATGATCCTGATGCCCGTGATGTTCTACGGCTGCGCCGCGCAGGATGACATGGACTGGGGCCAGTTCCTCATCATCTTCATGAGCGTGTTCGAGGAGGGCCTCTGCCGGCCCGAAGGCGGCATACGGCCCATCATTGACCTGTTGACCGAACGCCTGGCGGCCGCGGGCGGCGAGTTGCGCCTCCGGGCGGGCGTCCATCGCGTCATCACCAGCGATGGCGCGGCCACCGGCGTCATCCTCGACAACGGCGAAGTGATCGAGTCCGGCGCGGTGTACTCTTCCGCCGGATGGGTGGAGACGGCGGCGATGTGCCCGGAAATGGATCCGGCGGGTGAAACCGCCGCGGGCGCCGGGGCGATGTCGTTCCTGGAAACCATTCACGTCCTCGACCGCCCCGCCGCCCAACTGGGGCTGGACGCCTCCATAGTTTTTTACAACAACGCGCCGCGCTTCGCGTACCGCAAGCCGGAGGCGCCGGTGGACCTCCAAAGCGGCGTGGTGTGCGTGGCCGGCAATTTCGGGTACGAAACGCCGCCGCCATTCGAGCAGGTCCGCGTTACCCACATCGCCAACCCGGACTACTGGATGCAGGCGCCGGACGCCCAGTACCACACCGCCAAGGATGAATGGCCCGTCCGGTCACTCGCCGCGCTCCCGATGGACTTGCCGGATTTCCGCTCCGCCATAGCGTTCCACGACACCTTCACGCCCCGCACCATCAAGAAGTTCACCGGCAAGCTCAACGGCGCCGTGTACGGCGCGCCGCAAAAACATCCGGACGGCGCCACGCCGGTTCCGGGGCTGTACGTCATAGGAACCGACCAGGGGCTGCTGGGGGTCACCGGAGCCATGATCGGCGGCGTGGCCGTGGCCGCCCGCACGGCGCTGGTGTAGTAAGATACCGTGCTATGGCGAAACGCGGCGTCAAGGACATAAAACCGGAATACGACTGCGTCGTGATCGGCGCGGGCCTCGGCGGGCTGACCTGCGCCAACCGGCTGGCGCGCGCGGGCCACTCCGTCCTGCTGCTGGAGCAGCATACCCAACTCGGCGGCCTGGCGGCGTGGTTCAGGCGCAAAGGGCACATCTTCGACGTGGCGCTGCACGGGTTCCCTTACGGCATGGTGAAAACCTGCCGCAAGTACTGGAACCAGGACATCGCCGGCCGCATCGTCCAGCTCAAGGACATCCGGTTCGACAATCCCCAGTTCCAACTCGCCACCACCTACGACCGCGACGATTTCACCCGCATCCTCACGGAACGGTTCGGCGTGGCGGGCGATACCGTGGAGCGCTTTTTCGACCATACCCGCGCCATGACCTTCGTGGACGACGCCTCGCAAACCACCCGCGAGCTGTTCCAGGAATTTTTCCCCGGCCAGGACGCCGTGTGGCGCCTGCTGATGGAGCCGATCACCTACGCCAACGGCTCCACGCTGGACGACCCCGCGGTGTCGTACTCCATCGTGTTCTCCAACTTCATGAGCCGCGGCGTCTTCACCTTCGTGGGCGGCACCGACCTTATCATCCGCTTGATGGAGGAGGAATTGGAGCGCAACGGCGTGGAAGTTAGGACCCGCGCGCTGGCGGAGCGCATCCTTGTGGAGGAGGGGCGCGTGGCGGGCGTGGCGGTCAACGGGCGCGAGATCAAGTGCCGTTCCGTGGTGTCCAACGCCAACCTGCGAACCACCACGCTGGACATGCTCGAACCCTCCGCCCTGTCGCCGGAATTCCGGGAACGGGCGGACAAGGTGCGGATCAACAACAGCTCCTGCCAGGTGTACATGGGAGTCCGGGAGGGCGAGGCGATCCCCCATGTCGGCGACCTGATTTTCATGTCCACCGCGGAAAAATTCGACGCGGAATTGATGCTTTCCAAAAACGTCACCAGCCGCACCTTCTCCATCTATTATCCGGAGAGCCGTCCGGGAAGCGGGCGCTACACCATCGTCTCGTCCACCAACGCGCGGTACTCCGATTGGGCGGAACTCGACGCCGCCGCGTACGCGCGCGATAAGGCCGCCTTGGCCCAGGACACCCTCAAGGCGTTGGAACGCTACATTCCGGACATCCGGGGGAAGCTGGATCATCTTGAAGTGGCCACGCCGCGCACCTTCCGCCGCTACACGCTGCACGAGGGGGGATCGAGCTTCGGCACCAAGTTCGAGGGGCTGACCGTCAGCCGCGGGCTTTCCGGCCAGGCGGCTGGCCTGTTCCACACCGGCAGCGTGGCGATCATCATGTCCGGCTGGCTGGGCGCCGCCAACTACGGCGTGATCGTGGCCAACGACGCGGACCGCTACCTGCGCGAGACGGCGGGCGTCATGCGGGGGGAGGGCTGACCCATGGGCCAATTCGAGGGTAAAACCGCCATCGTCACCGGCGGCACGAAAGGGATCGGCCGCGCCGTGTGCGAAAGCCTGCTGGCGGAGGGAGCGCGCGTGACGGCGATCTATTCCTCCGGCGAAGCGGGCGCGCGGTCGTTTGCCGAAGCCAATGCCGCGCATGGGGAACGGCTGGCGATTGAAAAACTCGACGTGTCTGGTTACGCCACATGTGAAGAATTTTTCGCACGGTTCGAAAAGACTCACGACGGTTTGGATTTTCTCGTCAACTCCGCCGGTATCCGCCGCGACGCGGTGGTGGGGATGATGAAGGAGGAAGATTGGCGCGCGGTGCTGGACATCAACCTCACCGGCACGTTCAACATGAGCAAGCAGGCGGTGAAAATGATGATGCGCCGCCGCTGGGGCCGCATCGTGACCGTCACCAGCCCCATCGGGCGCCTCGGCTTCGCCGGCCAGGCCAACTACGCCGCCAGCAAGGCGGGCCAGGTGGGCTTTACGTTGTCGCTGGCCAAGGAGGTGGCTTCGCGCCATATCACCGTCAATTGCGTCTCGCCCGGCTTCATTGACACCGGCTTCATCGCCGATCTGCCTGACAAACTCAAGGAAAAATACCGCGAACAAATTCCCTTGGGCCGCTTTGGCAAGGCGGAGGAAGTGGCCAGCCTGATCGCGTTTCTGCTGTCGGACAAGGCGGAGTATATCACCGGCGCCGTGTACGAGATCACCGGCGGACTGTAAGCTGGAAGATGTGGTACACTTGTCGTGGTTGAGGCGCTACAGAATCAATAACCACCGAATTGGTTCATTATGGAAGACCCCAAGAAAGGCGAATCAGCCGCCGGCCGGATTTCATTCCACTATCTCAAATCCAACAGCTTCAAAACCATTTGTGTTGATGGAGCGCATGGTGGCATTTCACCAAGGGGCAGACTTAACATGAGCGTTTTTTCCGAACGGTTGCCGATACCCAAGGAAGAGATTTTTGAAAATCATGAAGGTTCCTTCAGCAGGATTGGGCTGATCGGGAAGGAAGGGGTTATCCGCGAAGTGGAGGCGACATTGTCCATGGATTATACAACCATGGTCTCGATACGGGATTGGCTGAGCGAAAAAATTTCGGATTTTGAAAAGCGCTACAAGATCGAGCATTATTCTCCGGAAAAGGATCAGGAATAATGCCACCCCTCGCTTTCCCGTCGGAAACCTCCAGCACTCTTCCTCGCAGGGGATATGTGAATCAGCGCAGAAGAGAAGAAAAGAAAGACACCGATCATTACCAGGATACTGTTCCACCGTCGGCAAGCCGACCGCGAAGTCAATATGTGGATAAAAACTATTCCCTAATGAAAGTGGTTTCTGTATCTCCTATCTACTATGAGCGCGGTGAGGGCGATTATGTTGATAGCGAACGAGTGGCTTTCGTCAAATACATGGAAAGGTGGGAGCGGGAAACCGCGCATTTGTCCTCGCCGAATATGATTGCGATGCACGAATCATATCAACGAATCATCGGTATGGGGGTAAAGGCGCTTCCCTACATTTTTGCGGAAATGCGCCGGAAGCCTAACCATTGGTTTTGGGCTTTACGGATGATTACCGGCGCGGATCCCGTTCATCCGGAAAACAGGGGATTCATTGCGCGCATGACCCAGGATTGGCTGGATTGGGCGAAGGAACACAACTATATTTAGCGATGTCACGCGAAAACCTGGAATCGAGCTTTTCCCGCCTTCGAGAGACTTCCTTCGAGATTACCAGCGAGGAAACTATTGACTACAATTGTATCGCGTGGGCCGCTGGCGATACTGAAAGATGGTGGTGGCCCGGCGGCTATTTCTGGCCCGATAATGCGCCAGACGGGGTATCGCAAAAAACCTTTCTCGATACTTTCATGAAAATGGGTTTCGAAATCTGTAAGAATGGGGATATTGAATCTGGTTTTGAGAAAATCGCGTTATACGTGGATGATGACAAGCAACCTACTCATATGGCACGTCAATTACCCAATGGAAAATGGACTAGCAAATGCGGGAGGCTAGAAGATATTTCGCACGATCTGGAAGGATTGGAAGGTCCTGCATACGGACGTGTGACGTATTTTTTAAGACGGCTGCTCTCTCCGTGACCCGCCCCTTTCTCCGTGATACAATCCTCGCCTCATGAAAGAGGCGCAAGGCAGGCATGATGGACATCCAACGCGCGATTCCGCACCGTCCGCCGTTCTTGTTCATTGACGAGGTGGAGGAGATCACGGAGGAGTCCATCACGGCCCGCTACACGGTGCGCCCGGAGTTGCCCGCGCTGGCCGGGCACTTTCCGTCCTTCCCGGTTATGCCGGGCGTATTGGCGATGGAAAGCGTGTTTCAGGCGGGGGCGATCCTGCTGTCGGAGAAAAACGCGGGGCTGGGGGACGCCATCCCGGCGCTCACGCGCGTCCGCGACGCCCGTTTCAAACGGATGATCCGCCCCGGCGACGTGATGACCGTCCGGGCGGAGATTGAGAATATCGTCTCCACCGCCTATTACATGAAGGGCGGCGTGGAAGTGGAAGGTAAACTGGCGATGAGCGTGTCGTTCACCTGCGCGCTGGCGCCAAGGGAGAGAGTGTCGCGGTGAGTTATCTGGGGTTCGAGGGTAAAACCTATCTGGTCATGGGGGTGGCCAACCGCAAGTCGGTGGCCCACTTTATCGCAAAAGGGATCATCGAGGAAGGCGGACGCGTAATTTTCTCCGCCCAGGACGCGGAGCGCAAGGCCGCCATCGAAAAACTTTTTCCCGGCGCCGAGGTGTATGTGTGCGACGTGGCCCGGCAGGAACAGATCGAAGGGCTGGCCGCGCAGGTGGCGGCGCGCCACCCGCTGATCCACGGCCTGGTCCATTCGCTGGCCTTCGCCGACTACTCGCATGGCGTAAAGCCGTTTCACGAAACCCCGCGGGAAGCGTTCTTGCAGGCGATGGACATCTCCTGTTTCTCGCTGGTGGCGGTGGCGAACGCTTTCAGGAAACTTCTCGACCACCGCGCGGCGGTGGTGACCATCTCCATTTCCACCACCTCCATGGCGTCCGAGAATTACGGTTACATGGCGCCTATCAAGGCCGCGCTGGATTCCTCGCTGTCGTTTCTGGCGAAAAGCTTTTCAGAGTTCTCCGAGGTGCGGTTCAACGCCGTGGCGCCGGGGTTGTTGAAAACCTCGGCCAGCGCGGGCATCCCCGGTTATGTGGACGCCTACCTGTACGCCGAGCGCCTGACCCTGCGCCAGCGGGCGGTCACCACCGAGGAGGCCGCGCGGGTGGGGATGTTCCTGCTGTCGGACGCCAGCGGGGGGATAAACGCCCAAAAACTTGTGGTGGACGCCGGGATGGGTGTAAATTATTTTGACAGGGATTTAATTCAGAGATCGCTGCGAAACCTTGAATAAACCTTGCCCTCGGTGGTAATTCTTGGTACGATCTGGGTAGGAATGACTCTTTGAGGCGACAGTGTGTGGCTAATGCCTCATGGGGTCTGGTGCGCTGTTTGGGACTGGGCGGCGCGTCTCGGTGTTGCAATGGTAGTCCTGGCCGGGTAGAATACTCCCTTCCTTAAGGGATATACATTGCTTACTGTCCTCAATTTTCCTCAATGGCATGGGGAAGTGACCGCGGGCGCGGTCGCGCGGCGGAGCGTGGCCGCCGGGCCGGGAGATTGGCGGATGGGGCATGAAGAGAGGCTGTATGGAGAAGAGCGTTAATTTGCTGAACATGAAGAGCACGTTCCGGGACCGGTTGCGCCTGTTGATGAAGGAAGACAAGCCGTACACATGGGCGCGCAAGGTGGGCATTGAGAAGGGGCTGTTCCAATACTACTGGCAGAAGGGCAAGATCCCCACGTTCGACAATCTGATAAAGATACAGACCTTCACGGGCTGCTCGCTGGACTGGCTGCTGACGGGCCGCGCGATCGCGCTGGACCGGCTGGAGGGGTTGCCGATGATGAAGGAGGCGAACCCGGTGTACGGGCAGATGGCGTTGCGCCGCGCGAACGCGCTGGAGGACGTCAAGCAGGTGTACGCCTCGCGGAACATGAAGGACATCGAGCTTTTGGAGGGCCTGCTGGAGAAGATGACCGGCGCCCCGCGCAAGAGGGCGGCGCTCAAAAAGATAAAGTAGCCTTGGGATCGTGTGATGCGCCGCCGGAAGATTCCGGCGGCGTTTTTTTTGCCGTAAATGAAAAGCGGCTCCGCCCTGGATGGCGGAGCCGCTTTTGCGTTGAACTGATTCGTGGGTACAGCCGGTTACTTCTTGCCGAGAACCGCGTCCTTGCACGCTTTGGCGACGCGGAACTTGACCACCTTCTTGGCCGGGATCTTGATGGCTTCGCCGGTCTGCGGATTGCGGCCCATGCGGGCCTTGCGGTTGACCAGGACAAGCTTGCCAAGGCCGGGCAGGGTGAAGCCCATTTTCGCTTCCTTGTAGGCGAGGTCGGCGAGGTTATCAAGGAGCTGGGCGGCCAGTTTCTTGGTGATCCCCGCGCCCTGCGCGAGATGAGGGCGATATGAGCGATTCTACCCACGGCAAGAAAACCGATCCAGAGGTCGGGGCGGGCGCGCCGCGTCCGTTGTCCCGCGAGGATATTGACGATTTGCGCCAGCTTTTGGCCGAGGCGGCCAAGGAGCGGCGGAGCCTTCAGATGCTGGTCGAGTACCTTACCAAGAACGAGCGGACGCTGGAGACGCGCGTGACGCTGTTCCAGAAGGTGGACGACAAGCTGGCGCGAGTGGGCGACGTGGCGGAGCTGGTGGACCGGCGGCTGGCGGAGCTTGACCGGGTGGACAAGGCGGTGGCGCAGACGCGAGAGGCGGCGGACGAGGCGGCGGCGCGGGTGACGGGGTACCGCGCGGAAGTGGACTCGGCGCATCTGCTGGCGGAACGGGTGAACGCGAAGATCAAGGCGCTGTCGCTGCAGCGGGTGCTGGTGGAGCGGGCCAACGAGGAGGCGGGCCGGCTCAACGTGCTGTTCTGGGACATGGAGTCGCGCATCAAGCGGCTGACGGAGGAGAACAAGCTTGTCAAGAAGTCGGAGAAGAACGTAATCCGGCTGGAGAACATGCTTGAGCAGATCGCCGAGCGGATGGCGGCGATCAACGAGTTCAAGCGGCTGATGAGCGTGGCGTCGGAGCGGACGAACCAGCTCTCCGACACGTTGCGCGACACGGAGGACCGGATGGCCGCGCTGGCGGCGCACAAGCGCGCGGCGGAGGGGCTGACGGAGGAAATCCGGCGCGGGCAGGAAATGGTGCGCTCGATGCAAGCGGCGGTGGAGGACCTTATCCGGCAGAACGCGGCGGTGGAGCAGACGCGCCACGAGGTGGGCGATCTGCTGTCGCGGATGAACGAACTGCGGGTGGAGAGCCGGGCGATCCTGGCCAAGGAAGACCAGATCCGGCGCGTGTCCGAGCGGCTGGCGGAACTCGACGGCCAGGCGTCGCGGGCGCAGGCGTCCTTGGCGCGGGTGGCGGAGCGGCAGGCGGACGCGGACCGGGTGGACGCGAAGGTGGCGGAGCTGACGGCGTTCCTCAACGAGTCGGTGGACGCGAAAATGCGCATGGCGGGCGACAGCCTGCGGGCGGTGGAAACGGCGCTGGTGAAGGTGGAGCAGTTCTACACGGCCAGCGCTTCGGTGGACACGCGGCTGAAGGATTTCCGCGAGCAGTTGAAGATCGCCGACGAGATCGAGATACGGCTTTCGCAGATGCGCGAGGTGTTCGACGCGGTCAACGGGCGGATGGAGGAGCTGTCGCACCGGCGGGCGATGGTGGAGAGCGTGGAGCGCAAGATCAACGATCTCTCCAGCATGGTGCTGAACCTTGACGTGAAGATGGAGTCGCAGCTTGAACGGGCCAGCCTGATCGAAAAGCTGGAGAAAAAGCTCGACGGGCTGGACTACTTCATCGAGGACGCCAACCTGAAGATCGAGAAGGTGTCCAAGAAGGTTGAATTCGTCGAGTCGCTGGATCGCAAGATCGAAAGCTTCCGGCAGATGACGCAGGCGGTGGAGAACCGGGTGCTGGACGTGACCCGCGAGAAGGCGGGGATAGACGCGATGGAGGAGCGCCTGACCAGCCTGATCGCCAACGTGGCGGATGCGGAAAAAAGGGTGGCGGCGCGCCTGGGCGAGGTGGAGGAGGGGCGGCGCAACCTGGACGACATCAACCGGGCGCGGGCGCAGATTGACCCGGCGCTGGAGTCCATGAAGGAGCGGATCGCGGAGGCGCAGGAGATCACGGAAAAAAGCGAACTCCTGGAGTCGCGCTTTACGGAGCTTAACGAGCGGATCGCCACGGTGGAGCGGCGCCTGGCCGGCGTGCGGGATCAGGAGGAGACGGTGGTCTCCATCGAGAAGAAGCTGTCGTACCTGGCTTCGCTGCACGACTCGATTGACGAGCGCATCGAACTGCTCAAGGACAAGGAGGAGGGTATCAAGCGGGCGGCGGAGGAGGTGGCGGGGCTGCGCGGCGTGATGCGGGAGGTGACGGCCTACCGCGACATGGTGGAGCAGGACCGCGAGACGCTCAAGGGCGTGACCGACCAGATCGCGCGCGTCAACGAGATGATCGAAACGCGCGAGGCGCGCCTGGACGAGCTGACCTCGCGGATGAGCATGGTCTCGCGGATGGAGCAGCGCATCGCCGAATCGTGGCTCGCGCGCCTGGCCCAGGGCTACGCCGAGCTGTTCGAGCGCTACGACGGCGCGCCGGTGCTGGCCATCGACACCGAGTACTTCAATCCCGCGGCCCGCTCGGCCGACTTCGAGCTGCTGCTCAAGCGCCTGGCGTCGTTCCGCGGACCGCGCGAGTTCTTCGACCCGGTGGCCGACTGGGGGCTCGCGGGCTGACCGCTACACTGCGCGCGTTGCACGCCGGCCGCGGTGCCCGAGCGCCGCACGGACCCGAAGAATTCCCGAGGAGCCCCCACATGCTGTTTGGCAAGCTGC
>JACQZB010000001.1 GCA_016207925.1 Nitrospinota bacterium | reverse complement strand
GTTTTTCCGCGCCGCGAAGCGGTTAAGGTATGCCCAGGATGCGCTTGCCCTCTTCGGACATCATCGCGGGATTCCAGGGCGGATCGTGGGTGAGGGTGACGGAAACGTTTTGCGCTTCGGGGAAAGCTCGGCGCACCGCGGCTTCGGCCTGCTCCGCGAGGCTTTGGCCGAAGGGACACGCCGGCGAGGTCATGGTCATCAGCACGGCGATGGCGCTCTGCCCAATCTCCACGCGATACACCAGACCCAGGTCAACGATGTTCAAGCCCACTTCGGGATCCACCACATCCTTGAGCGCGTGGTACACCGTGGCGTTATCGCTCATCAGTATCATCCCGGCCCCCGCAAGGCCATGCACGGTATATGTACCAGTATACACCGTGGAGCGGAGGAACAGGCTCAGGTGGCTGCGGCGGCGGAGCGGTTCGCGGCCGCGGGCGCGTGGTGAAGGCGGTCAAGCGGTTCGACAAACATAAATCCGCCATGCGGCTGGCCGATACCGCCCGCATGGTAGAGGAACTCGTAAATCTCTTCAGCCCCGCGCTCCGGAACCGCGACGCAGACCACGTCTTTCTCCGTTTGCAGGGCGAACCCGCGGCGCATCAAATAGCCGCTGACGCCAAATCCGCGCGCGTGGTGGGAAAAGGCGGTGACCAGCCCCTTGTCATGGTCGAGCGCTTCAAGCAGCGCATGGCCCCGCCCCAGGGGCAGGATAAGGGTTATCAGCCGCGCGGCGGCGGGAGCGGTGGTCACGGCTCTTTTTTCTCAACCGCCGCCAGTATTTCCGGCGGTACGTAAGTGGCCGCTTTATCCAGCCGCGTCATGTACATAAACCCCATCCCTGGGGTGGAGAGATCGCCCGCGGCGCACATCCGTTCGAACACGCGGTCCGCCTGATCGCTGGAGACGACGATGTTGACGACCTCCTTCTCCACGTCCACCGCCACGGCCAAGGCGCCCAGGCGCTCGCGCATACCGTGGCCGCGGGCGTAAAACACCGTGGCGCCCTGCGCGCCCGCCCCGGTGGCGGCGCGGATCACTTCGTCGGCCATGCCCTTTTGCACCACGCAGGTAATCAAAGCGACGTCGGTGAGCGCGGTGATCCTTTGTTTGGTCATGGCCCCGTTTTTCCTTTCACAAGTGGCTATTTTTCACTTTCCATTGTATCCACAGCCCCGTGGACAGCGTGGTGAGGATGGGGAAAATCGAGCATAGGGCCAGGATGCCGAACCCGTCGGATCCGGTGGCCGCGCCGAACGCAAGGCCGATGGCCAGCACCAGCGGCACCGTGACCGGCCCGGTGGTGACCCCCGCGCTGTCCCAGGCGATGTTGACGAACTCCTCGGTGGAGAAAAAGGTCATCACCGCCGCCAGCAGGTAGAGGGCCACCAGCAGCGCCCCCAAGGGAAGGGCGAAAATAATTTTCACCACTCCCGCGGCTACGCCCAAACCCACACCGGCGGCCACGGCATAGATAAGAAACTTTTTGCGGTAGGCGCCGTTGGTCAGGTTTTCCACCGTCATGCCCAATGCGCCCAGCGCCGGTTCGGCCACCGTGGCCCCGAACCCCAGCGCCGCCGCGAACACCACCACGATGCCCACTCCCAAGAGCCAGGGATACACCGGCGACTCCGCCACGGCGTCCACCCGGGTGAACATCGCCGGCGCCATGCCGCCGGCCTGGCCGCCGAGGTTGGCCAGCCCATAGGCCAGCCCCACATTGAACAACGCCATGCCCGCGAAGCATAGCGCGATTCCATAAGCGATCACGCCGCTTTCCTTGAGCCGCTCGCGCAGGGCCACGCGCAGCAGGAACACCAGAAACAGCGCCACCGGCCCCACCGCCTGGATCGCCGACAGAAGCTCCGCGAACGGGGTGCGCGTGAACCATGCCGCGGCCGCCGCCGGGGCGCCGGGCGCGGGCAGCGCGCTGACCGGGGTGGTGGACGCCACCCATAGCCCGAAGGCCATCACGCACACCACGGGGAACAACGACGCCAGCGTCACGATGCCCAACCCCGCCGAAGGCGAATCGCTTTTGCCCGACGCCGCGGCGATGCCGATGCCCAGCGCCAGCGCCAAGGGCACCGTCACCGGCCCGGTGGTTATGGCGCCGCAATCCCACGCCAAACCGATAAGATCGTTCAGGAGCGCGTCACTCATCAGTTTCCAGGTAAGCCACAGCGCCGCCGCCAGCGAGAGGTAAATAAGGGGCTTTAGGCTCCAGCCGTAAATGAACCGCAGCGATCCCGCCACGCAGGCCATCCCCACGCCCCCGCCCACCGCCAGCGCCAATTCAAAGGTCCGATGATTGAGCAGGTACGCCAGATACGGCGCCCGCGCGGGATCCACCGCCCCGCCGGCCGCGCGCAACGCGCCGATGGCCGGCTCCGCGAAGGTCACCCCCACGCCGATGATGAACGCCACCGTCAACACCACCGGCAGGCCGAAGCGCGCGGGAAGCCGGTCGCCGATCACCTCGCCGAACGGCATCAGGCCCACCTTTACCCCCTCCATGAACATCATCAGCCCCACGATAACGGTGGCGAAGCCCGCGCCCACCGTCCACGGCTCGCGCACCGGCTGCTGGAAAATGAATGCCTGGAAAAAGGCGAGGTACGCCGCCAAGGGTATCACGGCCCTGAATTGGTCCATGAACCGTACCCGCGTGTAAGGCGTAAGCAGCCGGATCACGTCGCGCGCGCGCAGCCGCACTTGGGGGGGCGTATAGGGGATCTCCGCTCCGGTTGCGTCCGTGAGCGGCTTTGGGGTCAGCCGGTTGTAGCTCACCACGCGGTAGTTCACGGCGGCCTTGCTCACAAAGTCGCCATAACGCATGGAGTCAACCGGTCCGGACATCTATTCCCGCATCTCTACGTTCGTGTGAGGAATTATATAAGGTTTGCGGGGCGGGAGAAGGACAACTTGCGCCCGGCGCGGGCGGGGAAAAAGGCTGGCGCCGCGGTAACGGCGCCAGCCCTAAGGTTCAGTTCCAGCGCTGCCGCGATTCGCGCCGGGCATAGCCGCCCGCGCCACGCCCATTGCGGGCGGCGTAGGCGGGCCGCGCGTTCCGGCGGCATCCGCCGCCATTGCTGGGGCGCGGGGCCACGCCGCCGGAGCGGGCGGCGGCCGTTTCCGCGCAGTGGAACGGATGGCTGTCGTCCATGGCTATGGGCGCCCTGATCACCCGCTCAATGGCGCGCAGGTATTCGCGCTCGTCCTTGTCGCAGAAGGAAATGGCGACACCCCCGGCCCCGGCGCGCGCAGTGCGGCCGATCCGGTGGACGTAGCTTTCAGGCTCGTTGGGCAGTTCGAAATTGACCACGTGGCTTATGCCGGTGATGTCAATGCCGCGGGCGGCGATGTCGGTGGCCACCAGCACGCGGGTGGAGCCTTTCACGAAATTCTGCAGCGCCCGCTGGCGCGCCCCTTGCGACTTGTTGCCGTGGATCGCCTCGGCGGAAATCTTGCCGCGAACCAGTTTTTCGGCCACGCGGTTGGCCTTATGCTTGGTTTTGGTGAACACCAGCATCCGGTAGATGGACTGATCCTTCAGCAGCGCGGCCAAAAGCGCGTCCTTGCTATCCCTGCCGACGAACATCACCTTTTGGTCAATGCGCTCGGCGGGCGCGGACACGGGGCTGACGGAAACCGTGGCCGGATCGGCCAAAAGCTCCGCGGCCAGACGCTCCACCGCCGGCGGCATGGTGGCGGAGAAGAAGAAGGACTGGCGCTTGCGCGGCAGCGCGGCCACGATTTTTTCCACGTCGCGGATGAAGCCCATGTCCAGCATCCGGTCGGCCTCGTCGAGGATAAGAAATTCCACGCGGTTGAGCGTGACCAGGCGCTGGCCCATCAGGTCCATCAGCCGTCCGGGGGTGGCCACCAGGATGTCCACGCCGCGCGCCAAGGCGTGCGCCTGCGGCCCCTGGCCCACGCCGCCGTAGATTACTGCGGTTTTAAGCCGCAGGTTGCGGCCGTATTTGATGAAGCTCTGGTTGATCTGGATCGCCAACTCGCGCGTGGGCGCCAGGATCAGCGCCTTGGGCGCGCGCGCGGCCGCCGGCTGGCCCGCCGACAAAAGTTGCAGTATCGGCAGGGCGAACGCGGCGGTTTTTCCCGTGCCGGTCTGGGCCAGGCCCAGGATGTCGCGGCCCGCCAGCGCGTGGGGTATCGCTCCCGACTGGATGGGCGTGGGTTTTTCATACCCCCCCTCGCGCAGCGCGCGCAGGATGGGAGCGATAAGACTCAAGTGTTCAAACGTCATGATTGTGTATGCTTTCCGTGAACGAAGGTGTGGGCGCGCGGACCGGCCATGGCCAGGTCCGCGCGCCGGTGTTGATGCTGGGCTGGATTACCAGCGGCCCCGCTGGGGGGCGGCTTTGCGCGGCTCGGCCTGATTGACCTTCAGCGTGCGCCCGTCCATTTCGGTTTTGTTGAGCGCCTTGATGGCGGCGTCGGCGTCGGCGTTGTCCATTTCCACGAACCCGAATCCGCGGGTGCGGCCGGTTTCGCGGTCCATGATCAACTTGGCCGTCTGGACTTCGCCGTACTGCTCGAACATTTCGCGCAGTTGCTGCTCGGTGACCGAATAAGGAAGGTTTCCAACGTAGATATTCATGTTCCTACACGTCCTCTAAAAAGTGAACCGTCACTTTACTGATGTTTGGCAGAGCCGTCCCATGACGTTTGCCACCAAGCTTGG